>JARLIN010000504.1 GCA_031291715.1 Rhodopila sp.
AGCGGCCTCTGCCAGGGCGAGGCCGCGGCCGGCCCCCAATCCGGCCCGACGACCATGCGGTCGCCCCGCCGCCAGCGCTCCCACAGCCGCCGCTCGACCCGCTCGACCGCCAGGCCTTCGACTACGGCGAGATCGAAACCTGGATGGAAAACGCCGAACAAACCATCCGCCGCACCCGCCACAGCCTCGACGCACTGGCCCGCGCCGAGCAACCGCCGGCGACCGGCGTCGCCCCGCCGGGGCCGGAGTCGCCGGACTCCTGATCCGACCCGCGCCTCCATGCGGTCACCGAAAGCCGCATCAGTCCAGCAGGCGGGCCCTCCATGCATCGAGAGTGAGTCAGAGCCCCACCGGAACCCTCCATCCCATGCGCTACAAGGCCTTGATATATCTATCTTGATTTCGCTCGGGGTGGGGTCCCGCCCGGTGCCGCCCACCGCAGATTGCTCCTTGTCTCGCCTGAGAGTAACGGTGCTATAGCTTGGCGCTTGGCCACCGGGTGGCCGGGCCGAGAGGGAGGTGTTGTGGCATGTCCGGTGTCATTCTCGCCGTGGTCGAGCACCCTGCATCGGCACTTCAGACACTGGCTACCGCGCGCGGGCTCGCTGACCTGATGGGCAGCGCCAGGATCAATGTGCTCGTCACCCGCGCCGCGCCTGAGTCGACGATCATGCCGACCGAAGAGATTCTGACCTGGCGCCAGCAGACGAATCTCCCTGACCGTGAGCAGGCCCGCGTGACGGCGTTGCGGAAAGCGTTCGACGCCTGGGCGGCAACGATGCGCCCCTCGACGATCGCGGCCGAATGGATCGACGTGGAAGGGCCGGCCGATACACTGGTCGGCGAATGGGGACGGCGAGCGGACTTTCTCGTCCTCAGCCGGCCGTCACCGCACGACAGTGCTGCCGACCAACTGGAGATGCAGGCCGCCCTGTACGACACCGACCGGCCGGTGCTGGTGGTGCCGCCCGGCCCCGTGAGCCCGTTCGGGGACTGCGTCGCCATCGCCTGGCGCGACGACAAGCGCACCATCCGCTCGGTGCTCGCCGCCCTGCGGCTGCTCTCGCAGGCGCGCGAGGTGCATATGCTGGCCGGCGTGCACGCGGGTGCGCCGGTGCCTGGGCTGCCCGACATCCTCACTGAGCACGGCATCGCCGCCACGCTGCATGTGCTGCCGGTCGGCCCGCGGGTGGGGCCGGAGGCCCGCCCGGGCACAGGCGCAGGCGCGTTCGGAGAGACACTGCTGGCAAAAGCGCACGCAATCGGTGCGGATCTGCTGGTGATGGGCGCCTACACCCACAGCCCCTGGCACGAACTGCTGCTGGGCGGGGTGACCCGGTACATGCTGGCGCATGCCGATCTGCCGGTCCTGATGCGCCATTGACGGAGGGGAAACTATGCCGGAAGTGATCCTGGTCGTGTCGGGGCATCCCTCGCGCCGGGAGCACCTGGCGGCGGCGGCCCGGCGGCTCGGTATGCTGAGCGGGCAAGGGCGGGTGCGGATGCTGGCGCTGCCGGCCACGGGTCCGGCGCCGGACAAGCCGGGCGAACAACTGCCGCTCGGGGCGGACGTCGCCGCCGCGGTCGAAGCGCAGGGGAGCCGGGCTGACTTCATCGTCATCGCCCGGCCCACGCCGGAGGACGATCACGTCACGCGCGAGGCCTTCCGTGCCGCGCTGTTTCGCACCGAGCGGCCGTTGCTGATGGTGCCGCCCGACGGCCCGGCCGATACATTCGGCGTCCGGGTGGCGGTGGCGTGGCGCGACGACCCGCGGACCCTGAAGGCGCTGGTCCCGGCGCTGCGCCTGCTGGGAGATACGGAGGAGGTGCTCCTGCTCGCCGGCGTACGGGCCGGCGCCGCCAGCCCCACCATCCCATCCGTGCTCGTCGAGCATGGCGTGCCAACCTCGCTGCATGTGCTGGCGATCGACTCGAGTCCGTTCGGGGACCTGCTGTTGGGCCGCGCCCGGGAGTTGGGCGCGGACATGCTGATCATGGGGGCGTATGCCCGCAGCCTGCTGCGGGAAATGCTGCTCGGCGGGGTGACCCGGCACGTGCTGGCGCATGCCGACCTGCCCGTGCTGCTGCGCTATTGACGGGCCGGCCCCGGCGCCATGGTGGCGGATCTTGACTGGCGCGGGAGTGGCCGACATAGCTATGCTGATATCGGTGGTGGAGTTCACCATAATCGCCCGCCAGGGCCAATGACTCCTGTCACGACCATGCGGGAGTTGCGTGCCATGAGCGAGCCTCGACGCGGAAATTGCAGGCCTGAACGGCGCGCCGACCCGCCGGTGTGAGGCGGGCGCATGCCGCGCGACGCTCTGAAACCAGCCCGGTATTCGCAGGTCACGCGGGTGATCGGCCGATGCTGGGCCGCCGTCATCGGCATGGTCGTGGCGATCGTAGCGACCTGGCGGCCCGGGCTGCTGCCCTCCGGCGCTCCGGGCCATCGGCTGGAGTTTCATCTGCCCGAGTGGGCCCTGGTTTGTATTGCGCTCGCGGTTGGGGCGGTCTTCGTGGCGATCGTCGCAACCCTGCTTCCGGCGCCCCGGCGCAAGGACCCGGACGACTTCGTCTTCGAATTGCCGCCCTCGCCACGCCTGTCGCCCGCCGTCCTGATCGTTATGCTGCTGGGCATCCTGCTCGCGGTGGCGGTTGCCGTCGTGCTGCTGCACTTGCTGGGCGTGCAGCATCCCGCTGGGCCCGCCGGGCCGATCGGGCTCTTGGGTGCACCACCCGCCAACATCCCGACGGCACCCGAGCGCGGCGCGGTCCACGCCGGCGCGGCCGACATCGGGTTGGCGATGACGGTCGGCCTGATATCGGCCGTCGTCATCGGGTGCGCTGTCCTGGTGATCGCCAGCAACCAACCCTGGGACATCATTGCGGAATGGTTCCGCCCGCGCCGCCGGCGCAAGGCCGCTCTGGTGGCCGGCCTCGCCTCGGCCATAGCAACGGGCCTGCACGACCTGCAGGCCGGCGACGATCCGCGACAGGCCGTGATCGCATGCTACCGCCGTTGCGAAGACACCCTGGCCTTGCACCGGCGCCGGCGCCACCCGGCGGAGACGCCGCGCGAGTTCGTGCATGACGCCCTGGCGGCGTTGCGGCTGCCCGCGCCGGCGATCGGGTCCTTGTTGCTGGTGTTCGAGCGTGCGCGCTTCAGCGATCTGCCGATCACCAGTCACGATCGCGATGTCGCCGTGACCGCGCTCGGCAGTATCCGCGCGACGCTGGAGCAAAGGATGCAGGATGACGCAAGGCACTGAACGCATCACCTGGCGTACGGTGGTCGGCCTTCTGGTTCTCGCCGTGTTGGTCGCGGTGGTGGCCACACTAATCGCGGTGTGGGTCGATGCCGCCAGCCGTCCGCTCGTCATCCGGCTTGCCGCGGCGCTGTTCTGCGCGATGGCGCTGTTTCGCCTGGTTGTCGCAGTCAGGGAGGAAGCCGGGATCGAGCAGATCTCCGCCGCCGAGATGGCGAAGCGTCCGCGCCAGGAGACGGCGCAGGTCGATCCCTTGCTCGCGGGCCTGGCCGCCGAACTGCGCCGCGGCATCGTGCCGCGGCCCATCGGATCGGCGGTGCATCAGCGATTGCAGCGCCTCGGCGATCGGCGCGGCATCGCGCTGCCCGCCGAACTGGCTGGCCCGGGCGACGTCGAACGCGCCGTGAGCTGCCTGGAGGACGCCCAATGACCCCGGCCGAACTGTGCACGCGATCCGCCGCCGCACTCGACGCGCTCGCGCGTGTCATCGTCGGCAAGGGCGAGGTTCTGCGCATGCTGCTCGCCGCGGTTCTCGCCGACGGCCACGTGCTGATCGAGGATGTACCTGGGGTCGCCAAGACCGCCATGGCGCGCGCGATGAGCCAGATTCTTGGCCTGCCCTTCAAGCGGGTGCAGTTCACCCCCGACTTGCTGCCGGCGGATCTCACGGGCAGCTTCATCTTCGACCAGCGCGCCCTGTCGTTCGCGTTCCGCCGTGGGCCGATATTCACCCAGTTCCTGCTGGCCGACGAAATCAACCGCGCGGCCCCCAAGACCCAGTCGGCCTTGCTGGAGGCGATGCAGGAGAACCAGGTGACGGTCGAGGGCGAGACGTTTCTTCTCGCGCGGCCCTTCCTTGTCATCGCGACGCAGAATCCGGTTGAACTCGACGGAACCTACCCGCTGCCCGAGGCGCAGCTCGACCGATTCCTGGTTCGTCTCGATATCGGCTATCCGAGCGAGCCGGATGAGCACGTCATTCTCGGCCGTCGGCGCGAACGGCGGACGGATGACATCGTCCTCGACCCGCTGCTTGCCGAGGGCGAGTTGCTGGCGATGCAAGCCGTGCTGGAGGACGTGTTCGTCGAGCCCTCGATCGAGCGCTACATCGTCGCCCTGGTGCGCGCGACCCGCGAGGATGCCAGGCTGGCTCTTGGCGCTTCGCCGCGCGCCAGCCTCGCGTTGATGAAGTTGAGCCGTGCCGTCGCGGCACTCGAGGGAAGGCCGTTTGTGACTCCCGACGACGTCAAGCTCGCCGCGGTGCCGGTGCTGGCGCACCGGCTCATGCTGCGGGCGGAGAGTTGGGGCAACCGGGTGTCGACGCGCGCCATCGTCAAGTCGCTGCTGGACCGCATCCCGACACCGCAGATCACGGTCGCATGACGTTCCGGCCGACCGCCCTGGCCTATGTCTTTTCCGTGGTGCTGGCCTGGATCGTTTGTCTCGCGGTGGCATTGGATCGGGTCGAGCTGCTGTTCGTGGCATTGCCCCTGGTGGTGGCATTCCTCCGCGCGCCGGGTCCGGCACGCGCGGAGGTGTCCGAGGTCGGGCTGGCCCTCGAACCGGGGGCAGGAGTCGAAGGCGACGACCTCGGCGTCACCGTCACGGCCCTGGTGCCAGGCACCGGCGGGCCGGTCGAAATCCTTCCCGTTTTGCCGCCGCTGCTGGCGCCGCTGGGAGCGGGACGGGCGACCGTGCTCGCGCGGCCCGGCGCGGCCCAGGTGAGTTGGCATGGCCGGTTGCGCTGCCGGGCAAGCGGCACGGCGGATCGCGCCACGGTTTTCTTTCGCATCTGGGATCGGGCGGGGTTTTGGGTTGGAGAATCCCGTTTCGAGCCACCCGCGAGCCTCGTCATCACTCCCCGGGTCGAGGCCATCCGGTTCCTGCCGAGGCCACGCCGCACCGGCGCGCCTTTCGGCATCCATCTGTCCCGCAAGCTGGGCGACGGCACCGACTTTGCCGAGATTCGTCCGTTCACGACCGGCGACCGCGTGAAGCGCATCAACTGGCCGGTGTCGCTGCGCATGAACCGGCTTTACGTCAATCGATTCCATACCGAAAGCAGCGCCGAGATTGTCCTGCTGGTGGACAGCTTCACCAACATCGGCCGGCGGCCCAATTCGAGTCTCGATCACACGCTGCGCGCCGCCGGCAGTTTGGCCGTGAGCTACCTGCGCCAGCACGACCGCGTCGGCCTGATCGAGTTCGGCGGCTGGGTCCGTTGGACCCGCGCGGCGGCGGGTCCGGCCCAGTGCGGGACCATCCTGCGTTCCCTGGCGAGGGTTTCGGTCAGCCCGGCCGGTTTTCTGCAGGACCTGACAATACTGTCCGAGACCGTGCTGCCCGGCCATGCGCTGATCATCGCCATTTCCCCCCTGGTCGATGAGCGCTTCGTCCGGACCGTGGAACGCCTTGCCGGGCAGGGGCGCGACGTGATCCTGCTGGCCATCCGCGGCGATGTGTTGTCGGAAGACCTGATCTCGCGGCGGGCCGCATCGCCACTGGTTCGGCGCCTGTGGTCGCTCGAACGGGAGGACGGCCTGCGCGCATTGCGCGGCTACGGCGTTCGCGCGGTGAACTGGTCTCCGGCGTTGCCCGTCGAGGCGGCACTGCAGGCCGTCCGGCGGCCGGGCAGGGTGAGAGGAGCGGAATGGTACAACTGATCGGCATCGTCGCGATCCTGCTGGTTGCGGTGCTGCCCGCCGCGGTGCAGCCCGGGCTTCATCTGCTCGTCGTTGAAGCTGCCATCGCCGTGACCTGCGCGGGCGGGCTGTTGCTGCCGTCGCTGGGACTGGCCGTCACCGGCGCCATCGCCGCGCTGCTTGCATTTTCGGCGACGTTGGTGATAGCGCCATCGGCGAGCGCGATTCCGCAGGCCGTGGCGATGGGGACGGGGCTGCTCGTCCTGCTCGATCTGACCTATTTCCGACAGCGCCTAGCCGGATCGGATGTCGGGGCCGGGGTGGTGCTCGGCCATCTGGCCAACCTCGCCATCTCCGTCCTGCTGTCGGTCGGCGCGGCGGCACTGCTGATCGGCGTGGCGGTTACGATGCCAGTCGATCTTGACCCCATGGTGCGCCCCGTCATGGCCGCCGCCGGCGTAATCCTGGTGCTGGCCGCCCTGCTGCGCGCCCTGACCCTGGCCCGGCGTCAAGCGAGCGGAACGGGGGCTGACTCCGGGCAAGATGGTTCCTGATCGATCCGGTGCATCACTTGCCCCGATATGCTTTGGCAGTTGTTATCCACCTCGTGCTGCACCTCCTCAGGCCGGCAGTTCATCCGGCCGGGACCACGCTTTTTGTGGTGGACAAACCCGGCCTGTCCTGCATGATGCGCTTGGTGATGGAGTCCGCCAGAAATCGCCCGGAACGGCTGATGACTCCTACGGCTGCAAGCGAGCGGAGACGCCGCGCTACAGTCTTGGGAAGTGGTTGCTTGTGCGGGTGGTGCGATGCTGGCTTATATCCCTCGATACCGGCCGACTGCGGCGCGGTGGTGCAGCTGCGGCCCTGACGCCTCCCACCGGAAGTGGTGGGCCTGAGCTATGCTGGAACGGATCCTCTATAACCTTCTCCAGGTTGCCATCGTTGTCGGCTTCGCGCCGCTCGCCGAAGGTGTGACGACCCGCCTGAAGGAAATCCTGCAGTCCAAGCGGGGGCCGAGCATATTCCAGCCCTATCGGGACCTGTGGAAGCTGCTGCACAAGGACGAGGTGGTCTCGGACTACGCCTCGTGGATCTTTCGGACAGCACCCTACGTCGCGTTCGTGGCGCCGGTTTTCGTTGCGCTGCTGATCCCTGTCCTGACGCGATATCCGCTTGAATTCGCCTTCATGGGCGACATGCTCGGTGGCGGGTTCATTCTTGCCCTTGGCGGCTTCTTTACCACGCTGGCCGCCGTCGACACCGGCAATCCCTATGGCCCGATGGGCGCCAGCCGAACCCGCATGGTGGGCTTTCTCGCCGAGCCGGTGTTCATTGTCGTGTTTCTCACCGTCTCCTTCGTCGCCGGCTCAACCATCCCCTACATCGTGCAGACCCACTGGAGTACACCGATCGCCAATTTCTTCGAGCCCTCGCACATCCTGCTGCTGATCGCCTTTCTGATGCTGATCCTGGCCGAGGATGGACGGATCCCCGTCGACAATCCGTCGGGCCTGTTCGAGCTTGCGATGATCGACCGGTCGAAAGGGCTCGAGTATTCCGGCCGTTCCGCGGCCCTCATCAAGTGGGCCGGCGCGATGAAGTTTTTCGTTCTCATCACCATTTTTCTCAACGTCCTGGTCACGCCGTGGGGCCTGGCGGCGACCGCCGCCCCGATCGACGTACTGGTCGCGATCCCGTGCGTGCTGCTGAAGGTGTTCCTGTTCATTTTGGTCCTCGTCTATATCGAATCGTCGTTGGCCAAGCTCCGCTTGTTCCGCATCACCGAATTCCTTGGCGCGGCCTTCGTCATCTCCGTGGTGGCGATGATCACGCGGCTGTCTGCGATCTGAGGAGGCTGGCATGCAGAGTACAGGCCTGACGATCATCTCCGCTCTGGATGCGCTAACCGGCGCTCTCTTCCTGCTGACGGCCCTCGGCGTCGTCGGGACGCGTCAGGTTCTCGCCTCGCTGCAACTTTTCATCGTGCAGTCAGTGCTGCTGGCTGCCTCCGCACTCCTGCTGGGCATCGCGCTCGGCTCGCCGCACCTGCTGGCGGTGGCGGCGATTACAATTGCTACCAAGACTTTCCTGATCCCCTGGGTGCTGCGCCACACCGTCAGTGCCGAGGTCTACCGCACGCGGGAAATCGGGCGCGTGCTGAATGTGCCGGCATCCCTGCTCGTCGCGGCGCTGCTCGTCGTGCTGGCCTATGCCGTCGCCTATCCGCTTGTCGAGGCAGTGCCCCGTCCCTTCACCAACATCAACCTGCCGCTTGGAATCGCGGCGATCTTCCTCGGGGCCTTCACCATCGTGGTCCGGCGTGAGGCGGTGCCGCAACTGCTGGGATTGCTGGCGGTGGAGAACGGTGTCTTCTTCGCCGGCATCGCCATCGTCCCGAACCTTCCGGTGATCGCGGAGTTGGCGGCCGCCGTCGACGTTCCGGTCATCGCCCTGGTGGTGGGTCTGCTCACACGGCGGATCTACACGCGGCTCGGCACGACCTCCGTCGGCCGCCTCGCCACGCTCAGGGAGCACTAACACCGTGTACGACCTCGCAGCCGTGGTGCTGGTTCCACTTTTCGCGGGCACACTGTGCTGGTCACCAATCGGACGGCGCTATGCCGCCCCGGTTACCGTGTTGGCAGCGGCCTTCATCCTGATATTCGCCGTCCGTGTTGCCTCTGCAAGCGCCCTCGGTGAACGCATCGACGCCATGGACGGGTGGCTCACCTGCGACGGCCTCGGTGCCCTCATCCTGGTGCTCGTCGCGCTTGTCGGGTTCTCCGCGGCCATCTTCTCGTGGGGCTATCTGGGGCATCACAGCGCGAGACGGCAACGCGTATACTATGTTCTCTTCAACCTCTTCATGATGTCGATGCTGACCGTGCCCGTCATGGCCAACGTGGCCCTGATGTGGATCGCGGTTGAGCTGACGACGTTGCTGTCGGCCTTTCTGGTCGGTTACGAGGACACCCCCGAAGCGCTCGAGGCGGCATGGAAATACGTGATCCTGACGACGCTCGGTGCCGTGCTGGCGCTGCTTGGCTTTCTCATTTTGTACTGGGGTTCGCAACTCGCGGGCTACGTCCCCTTCACCTGGATGAGCCTCGTACAGGTGGCGCCGCAGATGCCGCCTGCGTTGCTGTTGCCTGCCTTCCTGTTTGTGCTTGTCGGCTTCGGCACGAAAGTCGGCCTGGTGCCCCTTCACACCTGGCTGCCCGACGCCCACAGCCAGGCACCCGCGCCGATCTGCGCGCTGCTTTCGGGCGTGGAAACGACAACCGTGCTGTACGTCATCCTGAGGCTTTTCCCCATTGTCGGGCAGGCCCCGGGTCTTGACGCACGGCCCTGGTTCGTCGGGTTCGGACTACTGTCTGTCGCTATCGCCAGTCTGCTGCTGATAACCGTGCGGGACTTTAAACGGTTGTTCGCCTACTCAACCGTTGAGCACATGGGCATCATCCTGCTGGCGGCAGGGCTTGGCGGTGCCGAGGCTCATCTGGCTGCCACCTACCAGTTGACCGCACACGCCATCGCCAAGTCGTTCTGCTTCCTGGCGGCCGGCGTGGTGGTCATGGCGACCCGCACCCAGGACATGAATTCAATCCGCGGATTGTCGCGATCGTCGCCACTCGCGGCGCTGGCGATCGTGGGGGGTGCCTTCGTGATCGCCGGCGCGCCGCCCTTTGCCGTTTTCGTCGCCGAGTTCGGCATCCTCAAGGCAGGGCTGACGCAGGGCCAGTATCTCGTCATGGGATTGCTGGCCCTGTTCATCGTCATCGCCTTCTGCGCCATCATGTTCCACATGACCCGGATGGCTTTCGGTGCGCCGGAACAGACCGAGCGGAGGCACCGGATACCCAGGCTGTGTCGTGTGGCACTGGCAGTGGCCGCGATCCCTTTGGTGGTGATCGGGCTGTATGTGCCGAGCCGGTTGCATGACCTGCTGATCATCGCAGCAAGCGCAATGGGATGAGGAGCGCGGGCGGGATGCCAGATCTGCCGGATGGTGCCGACAATCTCGCACGGGCGGTGGCTTTGCGGGAGGTTTGCAAGACGCGCTGGGGAGGGCGCTTCGTGCCAGCGCCGGCCACCACCAGCGGGCATGAGAGGCTCAGGTGCCACTCAAGCGAAGTGTGTGATCTCTGTGCTTGGCTGGTGCAGGACGTTGGCTACATTTTTGCGACCCTCGTCGCCGAAGAACGGATGGAGGACGGCGTCACTTTGACCTACGTGTTCCAGCAGGACAGCTCCGGGTCGTGGTTGGACGTGGATGTGCTGCTCGATCCGCATGAAAGAAGCGTGCCGTCGATCAGCCCGCTTGTGCACGCTGCGGACTGGCACGAGAGGGAGGTCGAGGATCTCTTCGGACTCCACTTCGAGGGCCATCCACGGCTCGGCGAATTCGTCCTGCACGAAGACTGGCCGGAAGGCGTGAACCCGATGCGCCGGGACTTTGACCCGGCGCGCGCCCTTGAACACCGGGACGAGCAGGCCGCCTGGGCGGCGCCAACCATCGTGACGGCGCCGGGCGCCTTCGCCATGCCGGTTGGACCGGTGTTCTCGGATTTTGCCGAGTCCGCCCAGTTCCTGCTGGAGACGGTCGGCGAGGACGTCATCCACACGATACCGCGATTCTTCTATAAATACCGCGGCATCGAGAAGATCGCGGAAGGTCAGTCCACCGGCCGTGTCCTGCTGATCGCGGAGCGGTTTTCGGGTACTGCGGCGTTCGCTCATGGCCTCGGATTTTGCCAGGCCGTCGAAGCGATCCTGCACTGCGAGGTGCCGCGTCGTGCCCGCGCGCTGCGCACGCTGTTCGCCGAACTCGAACGCCTGCGCCATCATGCCGCTGCGATTACCGCCATCTGCGGCTCGACCGCGCTCGCCGTGGCCAACAGCCAGGCCGCACTGATCGAGGAAGAACTCTTGCGATTGAGCGGTACGGTTACCGGGCATCGCTACCTCTTCGGGCTGGTGGTTCCCGGCGGTCTGGCGCGCGACCTTGCGGACGAGCATCGCCCGCTGTTGCAGGCCGCGATCGGCGATGCGGCCGGGAAGCTGAACGCGCTGTATGACATGCTCTGCGTTTCGAGCAGTTTCCTTGACCGGCTGGAGGAGGTGGGGGTCGTCACCGCCGAGAAGGCGATGGAGTACGGGCTGGTGGGTCCGGTTGCCCGCGCGTCCGGCAGCAACCGCGACATGCGCGCCCGATTCCCTTACGCAGGCTACGACACTGCGAAACCCATGATCCCGACTGAACACGAGGGAGACGGGTACGCGCGGCTTCGGGTGCTGTTTCGCGAGGCCGAGCAGTCGGCGGCACTCATCCATGCCGTGCTGGAGGCGCTGCCCGACGGTGCGATTGCGACGGAGCCGGACCGGACACGGGCGGGCGCAGCACTCGGAACAGTGGAAGCACCACTCGGTGCCGCTTTTCACTGGGTAAGGCTCGGGGAAAGCGGATTGGTCGAGCGCTACCGGGTGACGCCGCCATCGTTTACTAACTGGCACGGCTTTCATCTCGCGGCGGAGAACTTCGCCTTCCAGGACTTCCCAATCATCCTGGCGAGCTTCGGGCTGTCCAATGCCGAGTGCGACAGATAGGGATCGAGCATGGCGGGCTGGGTCATAAAGGGTGCGCGGACGGGGATACGGAGCAGCGCCTATCCTGCTGGGCCAGAGACCGCCATCGGTGTATCACCGGGCATGCCCGGCGATACCGCCGTCGATTCGCCGAGTGATGCGGAAGGGCTGGCGAGCCTGTGCCCGACAGGCGCGATGACGGCCCACGACGTCTCGGTCGTGGTGGACAGGGGGCGATGCGTTCATTGCTTCCGCTGCGCACAAGATGCCCGGATGCCAGCGGTTGCCTGGGACCCCGGCTTTGAATGGGCGACATACACGGACGCCTATCAGGCATTGCACGCGGCGTTCAGCCGCTCGCTGCATATCCGCTTCGTCGACGCGGGCGCCTGCGGGGCCTGCATGAGCGAGGCGCGTCAGGTGAACAATCCCTACTACAACATGCACCGCCTCGGCTTTTTCATCACCCCGACGCCGCGCAACGCGGATATTCTGCTGGTCGCCGGCCCCGTGTCGGACGCAATGCGCGACCCGTTGCGCAAGACCTACGCGGCCATGCCGCCGCCCAAACGGGTCGTCGCCATCGGTGCCTGCGCGATTTCCGGCGGCGTGTTCGGTCCGAGCTACGCGTCCGCGGCGGGCGTCAAGGACATCATTCCCGTCGACGTGATCGTGCCGGGATGCCCACCGCCACCGCTCGCCATCCTCCATGGCCTGCTGCTCGTGGCCGGACGGAAGCCTCCCGCGCCGCGTTCCTCACTTGCCGCAAGAGCGGACGGGAGGCCGGAATGAGTATGAGCGCCGAACTGCTGCTCGTGTTCTTCCTGCTGTGCGCCGCCGGCGTGGCGGCATCGGTGGTCGCCCCCGCGCGCTCGGGCCCGACGGCGCTTGCCGTCATTGGCGCGGCGGCGGCCATTGCCCTGCTGGCGACGGGCGCGGTTCTCATGGGCGTCGAGCCAGGCTTCAGGCTCGAGCTTTGGTCGATGCTTTTCGGCGGCACGATGGCCCTGGCGGCGGACCGGCTCTCCGCCGTACTCATGCTTGGCGCCGGGCTCGTATTCCTGCCGGTCTCGATATTCTCGGCGACCTATCTGCGGAAATATGCGGGCCACTGCGACCTGAGGTATTTCGGCGTTTGTTATTTTGTGATGTTCGCCGCGATCGTGCTGGTTTTCATCGCCGGCGATGCGCTCTCGTTCCTGGCGGCTTGGGAGGTGATGTCGATCTCCAGCTACCTGCTTGTCACCTACGATCTCGACCGGGAAGGAAGTGCCTACGGCGGCTTCGTGATGCTGGCGCTGGGAGAGGCCGGAACCATTGCGGTGACCATCGCGTTCATCCTCATGGTCATCGCTTCCGGCAGCCTGCAGTTCGGCGACTGGCGCGCAGTTTCACCCCACCTGACCGAAGGGGTAGCCTGGGCGGTGTTCATCCTGTCGTTCGCCGGCTTTGCCGTCAAAGCGGGGCTGGTGCCGGTCAACAGTTGGCTGCCACTGGCGCATCCGGTCGCGCCAACCAATGTCTCGGCGCTGCTGTCGGCCGTCATTGTCAATCTTGGCATTTACGGGATCATTCGGGTCAATCTGGATCTCGTGCCCGTCCACGGCGCGGTGCCCGGCCTCATCGTGCTCGTCGTCGGCAGCGTCTCGGCCTTGATCGGGATTCTGTATGCGACGATCCAGTCCGACATGAAACGGCTGCTGGCGCACAGCACGATCGAGAACATGGGCATCGTCGCCGCGGGCATCGGCGCGACGATGATCTTTCTTGCCAGCAATCAACCGGTGATCGCGGCGATCGCGCTGATTGCCGCACTCTATCACCTGATCAACCACGCCGTGTACAAGGCGCTTCTCTTTGTCGGCACCGGCGCTGTCGAGGCCGGCGCCGGCAGCCGCGACCTTGATCTGCTTGGCGGCCTGGTGCGCGCGATGCCATGGACGAGCGCCTTCGTGCTGGTCGGGGTGCTGGCGATCTCCGCGCTGCCGCCGTTGAACGGGTTTGTCAGCGAGTGGCTGACGTTGCAGACGCTGTTGCGGTCCGCCGTGCTTTCCTCGACCGCCATCAAGATCATCTTCGCGCTGTGTGGCGTGCTCATTGCCCTGACCGCCGGTCTGGCCGTGACATGCTTCGCGAAGGTCTATGCCATGGGGTTCCTCGGCGTCTCCCGTTCGGCCGGCGCGGCCGACGCAGCCGAAGTCGGCTGGGGTGTGCGCTCACCGCTCGCATTCCTGGCGGTCTTCTGCGTGTTGCTCGGAATTCTTCCCACCTATGTGATCCCGGTCATCGATCGTGTTGCGTATCCGCTCACCCACGCATCGGCGCTTCCGGCGCTCGTGCCACCGTTCTTTCTGCCGCAGGCCCAGCAGGCCGAGAACCTGCCGCCGGCGTTCCTGGCCGAGTTCCACGACCTGGGGGCGCAAACCGGCGAAGGTATGCTTCCCGGTCGCGGCCTGGTTGTCTTGCACCGCGGGCAGGCAAGCAATCCGGTGGTTTTTGCGATGTCCACCTCGTACATGGTGGTTGCGCTGGCGGTCCTCCTGGGGCTGGTCTTCCTGGTGTTCCGGCTGCTCACGCTCGGGCGCAGGACCGTTCGGGGCAGGGCCTGGGATGGCGGGTTGCGTCGGCTCTGGCCCAGTCTGACCTATACCGCGACCGGCTTCTCCAATCCGGTACGTGTCATCTTTCACGCGGTGCTGCGTCCGACCACGATTGAGGACAGCACGGAGGCGGTGGCGACGCATTTCCGCACAGCCATCAGGCTGGACCACGCGGATGTTCCGATCATCGACCGCCTGGTCCTTAGGCCTCCGATGAGCGGCCTGCGCTGGCTGGCGGAGTTGGTCCGGCGGATGCACGTCGGCTATGTCAATGCCTATGCGGGATATGTCCTGCTGACCATGCTCGTCGTGCTGGTGATCGGGCTTGCGATTCTTCGATAGATGCCGCGCACGCTTGGTCAACGCGCTGGCGGTCCTGGCGTTTGCTGCACTGGAGCAATGGGAGGCGGGCAGATGAAGACCGGCTCGTCTTTCCGTAGAGAACGCATCGCCAAAGACAATCGCCCGCTGATTTCCCGCGGAGTCCGAGCATGAGCCCCACGAATCGCGCGCCGCCCGTCACTGACGAGCACCAAAAGCGTCTGGCCGTACGGTTTGTATTCGTGATCGGCATTCTCAGCTTTTTTGCTGACTTCACCTACGAAGGCTCGCGCAGCATTCTCGGCCCATACCTGGCCACTCTGCAGGCCAGTGGCACAATTGTGGGGATCGTCACCGGCTCTGGAGAGCTGCTCGGTTACGGACTGCGGCTGGTATCCGGGCGCTGGGCCGATGCCACCGGCAAATATTGGCCAATCACCATCTTCGGCTATGTCGTGCAAATGGCCGCGGTCCCCGCGCTGGCGCTCAGTGGAAGCTGGCCGGTCGCTGCGGCACTGATCATTCTGGAACGCGTCGGCAAGGCAATCCGCAACCCGCCGCGAGATGTCATGCTATCGCATGCCGGCCAGCGGATTGGCGGATTGGGCTGGGTGTTCGGACTGCACGAAGCGCTCGACCAGTTCGGGGCAATGTTCGGACCTCTGGCGGTCGCGGCTGTCCTGGCCCATCGCGGCAGCTATCATCTGGCCTTCGCGGTGCTGCTCGTGCCTGCGATCATTAATCTCAGCCTGGTCATGCTTGCCCGCCTGCTCTATCCCAGGCCGCAGGACCTCGAAATGCGAACCACGACAGTTACGGGCAAGGGCCTTCCGCGCGTCTACTGGGTTTACCTCGCCGGCGCAGCGCTCGTTGCGGCAGGCTTCGCCGATTATCCTCTGATTGCCTTTCACTTCAGCCGCGCCGGGACCGTGCCGGGGGAATGGATTGCGATCTTCTATTCGGTGGCTATGGCAGTCAGCGGAACCGGGTCCCTGGTGTTTGGCCGGCTTTTCGATCGGTTTGGCTTTGCGATCCTCATTGCGCTGACGCTGCTGTCGGCCCTGTTCGCACCGCTGGTGTTCCTTGGCGGCTTTTGGGCGGCACTGATCGGGGCCGCAATCTGGGGGATTGGGATGGGTGTGCACGAGTCGATTATTCCGGCAGCCGTTGCCCCCATGGTGCCACAGGAGCGCCGCGCTTCGGCGTTCGGTTTGTTTACCGCGGGATATGGTGTTTTCTGGTTTGCCGGCAGTGCTGCTATCGGCATCCTGTACGACGTGTCATTGTCGGCGACCATCGCCTTCTGCGTCATCGCCGAACTTGCTGCGATACCGATCTTTGTCTATGTCGCGCATTTGCAGAGGCGCGCATCAGGGACGTGAGTGACAGTTTTTAGCCCTGATTCACAAATTACGTTTTGGGGGGTGTGTTCGCAAGTTTCGCGTCCCGCATAGGCCTGACCTTCACTGGCCCGGTGCTGAAGTGCTACGCCGGCGCGCCAAGGGCCTTGCAAATGGCGCATGGGTGTAGCATGGCAAACATCACGCCGTCGGGCGACCCCCGGCCGATGCAGTCCACCTGTGGGTTTTCGGGCAGGAACCGGACTTGCACGTCGTCGCGCCGCGCATCGATCAGCCGCGCAAGACCCAACGAATGGACGTTGAATCGTCTATGATTCAGGATCTTTGAGAATTCGCAGATGACACCGCCGCGGCGACAGCAGGAGCATGAGCGGCACGACGGCAAGCGCCGTCAGGGCTCCCGCACCGGCCGCCCAGACCGGCCCCGCCGCGTCGCCGAGCCGCCCGTAGAGCACGGGCGCCAGGGCGCTCGATCCCAGAGTGCCGGTGTAGAAGAGAGCGAAGGCACGCTCGATCCGCCTGGTCGTCACCAGTTCCGGCACCGTGCCGTAGAGCACCGAGGAGGTGCCATTGAGCATCACACCGAGGAACGGCAGCAATATCAGGCTCGGTACGAGCGGCAAGGCGAGCACGCCCGCGATTGCCGCCGCCGTGCCGCACTCGGTCGCGATGACGGTCGCGAGCAGGCCAAGACGCGCCCCGAGCCAGCCGCAAGCCGCCTTGCCGAGCGCTCCGCCGATGAAGACCAGCGACAGGGCCAGACCGACGATCGTCAGCGAAGCGCCCTTGGCCTGGAGCAGGAAAGGCAGGAACAGCAGGAAGCCCATGCGCGCCGCACTGTCCAGCATGCCGATGGCGAGCAGCAGGCCGAAGCCACCCCTGGCGGCAGACTTGCCGGCCGGTGCCGCGGCGGTTTCAGCCGCGGCGGTTTCATCCGCGACCGGGGGCTTCGCGACGGGCGGCATGAGGCAGCGGATCAGTACCGCGACGACGGCCGCCAGAGCGGCCATGACCCAAAGCGCCGCACGCCAGTCCATCACGGTCAGCAACAGGGAAACCGTCGGCGGGAGGGTCGCTTTGCCGAGGTCGCCGGCGAAGTTGTAGATGCCGAGCGGTCCGCGCGCCGTCCTGCCGTAGGCGCGCGACACCGCGGCGGAGGCGAGCGGGTGCTGGGTGCTGCCGCCCGCGCCAGCCAGGGCAAGGGAGGCGCATAATCCGGCCAGACCGCCTGACAGGCCGGCCAGGGTGTAGCCGACCGCGGTCAGCAGGGTGCCGAGCACGAGGACGGTGCGCGGATTCAGATGCCGTGCGAGATGACCGGACGGCACCTGCAGCGCAGCCAGGGCGCCCACGTATAGGCCGCGCAGCACCGCCAGGGCGCCATAGCTGAGCGCGAACTGTGCCTGCCAGACCGGCAGGAGCACGTAGATCATGTCGGTCAAACCGTCGTGCAATGCGTGGGCGAGACCGGCCAGCACGAGAGTGCGCCGGGCACGGGACTCTTCTGGCAAGTCCCTGCCGGCGGACGCGAAGGCAGCACGATGGCTCAACCGTGGTTCCTCCACGTGACGCCACCCGAGTTGGTGCATTGAGGCAAAACAATCTCACCTGATGCCAACCTAAGCAGCCCCAATGTTCGAAGGTCCAGCAGAGTGCCGCTTGCTCGCTGACCTCTTGCGGATGTTCGGCACGTTCTGGGCACATTCCACGACCCGTACGGATAATGCGGATAAATTTAGAGGGAGATGTGTCCGTGCCGACATGTCGGCGACCGCAAATGCTTGCAATGCTTCAAAAGGAGTCAGTTCTTTTGGTGGACCGAATTCAACGAGCTTGCCTCCTGAATAGTGGATTTGCAGATCCAGGTAGAGCCCTGTCATTCGGAACGTTGCCCGGTTCGGGCCATGAACGTGGGTCGGAGATCCAGCGCCGATCCGACTCTCTGTATAGGCCCTGTTGTAGATATGAGAGAGGTCCTGCCGATATCGCACGAGACCGCTTATGACAGGATCGGGCAACCAGCCGTAGACGCGGAGGAGCAGAGCGAGGCTCAGTTCCATCAGGTGGTCATACGAATAGTGCGCCAGTTTCCTGCTGCCGAGACCGCCTTTGTTCCACTTGAATGGAATTCCGAGTTTGCGCAGGGACTTGATATAATAATTGAAAGTTGTGGGGCTGACCCCGTCAGAGAACCCAAGCTCGGCGAGTACCCACATCGCACGTCCGTGGGTCAGTTGAAAATCTGGGACCTCGTCAGCAGGAGGACAGGGACGCTCACAGGTAGGTCTGACTTTCCCCGGCGATACCATCAACGGCTGGCCTGATGAAGATACCCGCGGCGTAGGTTGTCCCTCCTGTCAATTGCGATGCATGACGAGACCAGAAACACTCATAACCCTGGCTGACCTGAGCAGCAGATGTTGTCCATACCGCCGAGAACATGCATGATTTTGGTGTCGATCTTGAATCACTATGCGACAACGGAGTGCGTGGCTGCCATGCCGTATGATAATGCGGTTTTGCTCGCCCTGCCAACGGTTTGCGGCAAGCCGGTTCACATGGCGTTCGACGGTGGTTAGCCTCAGCCGCCGGCGTCGTGTTGTTGGCCGAGATCGACCGCCGACCGGCGTTGGTGCGCATCTGGATGGCTGCATCGAGAACCCACACGCATGCAGTCTGAATCTATGGGGGCGGGGCTTCCCCCGACCTGGAGGCCATGTCCCTTGCCGAGCTGAAGGCGTTGGTGACTGCGCTCTTGGTGCGGGTGAGTGAGCTGACGGTTGTCGCTCAGCGTGAGGAGATCGGGCGTTTGACCGCTTGCTGGTGCTACTGTGCTATTGACAGGGTCCGCCCCCGTGCGCGGGGGCTTGAATCGGAAGCCGGGCTGCTCTATTATTCCAACGCTTGCTTCACGGGGATGGGGTTCCCCAAAAGTGCCCTTACGGAGGGCTGATAACCCCTACCGCGTCGGCATGCGGTGGGGTCAGGCGTTTGCCTCCTCAGCGTTTTTTGGTGTGACCGTGAGTGATCCTCGCGGCGCCTTGGTGTGGAGGAGGCTATTTTGATGGACAATGTCTGGCTGGCGTCGGCGCTGTGGATCGGGCTCGCGCTGGTCGCCTCGGTGGTGTCGGTCTGGGTGGCGGTTTCGGTCGCCCTGATCGAAATCGTCGTCGGCGCGGTCGCCGGCAACATCGTCGGGCTGCCCCTGGCCCCCTGGGTGAACTTCCTCGCCGGCTTCGGGGCCATCCTGCTGACCTTCCTGGCCGGCGCGGAAATCGACCCGCAGGTGGTGCGCCGCAACCTGTGGTCGAGTTTTGGTATCGGCCTCATCGGCTTCTTCGCGCCGTATGTCGGGGTGCTCTGCTTCGCCCACTTCGTGGTCGGCTGGCCCTGGCCACAGGCGCAGATCGCCGGCATCTCGCTGTCCACCACCTCGGTCGCGGTGGTCTACGCCGTCATGATCGAGACCGGGTTCAACCGCACCGAAATCGGCAAGATCATCCTGGCGGCCTGCTTCATCAACGACCTTGGCACGGTGCTGGCGCTCGGCCTGGTGTTCGCCAATTACGACATCCGCCTGCTCGGCTTCGTTGCTGTCACCGTGGTCTCACTGTGGCTGCTGGCCCGATACGCGCCGCGTGTGCTGGCGCTGCTGGGTGACCGCATGAGCGAGCCGCGGACCAAGTTCGTGACCCTGGTGCTGTTAGTCCTGGGCGGACTGGCCAGTGTGGCCGGCAGCGAGGCGGTGTTGCCGGCCTATCTGGTCGGCATGGTGCTAGCGCCGACCTTCCTCAAGGACCGCGAACTGGCCGGCCGCATGCGCATCGTCGCCTTCTCGCTGCTGACCCCGTTCTATTTCCTCAAGGCCGGTTCGCTGGTGGAGATCCATGCGGTGATCGCCGGCGGTGGGCTGATCGCGGCCTTCCTGGCGATCAAGATGGTCACCAAGTTCGTCGGCATCCTGCCGCTGACGCGGGCGTTCAGCTTCGTGCCGCGCGAGGGCATGTACACCACGCTGCTGATGTCCACCGGGCTTACCTTCGGGACGATTTCGGCGCTGTTCGGGCTGACCAACCACATCATCGACGAGCAGCAGTACACGATCCTGGTGACCGCGGTGATCGGCAGTGCCGTGGTGCCGACGCTGATCGCCCAACGCTGGTTCATGCCGGCGCTACCGGCGGCGACGGGCGGGGAGGAAGGACAGCCGCGGCTCAGCGCGGGCGAGGCAGCCACGATCCCCGCGCAGGGCGACTGAGCTGACACGTGAGGAGCAATGATTTGCCTCCTGCACCACAATCGGGCGTCAATTTTTCCTGATCTGCCGGCGGACGCCGACGGGGAGGGGACTGTCATGCGTAACGGCTTCACCTTCGGAGAGAACCCATGAAAGCGCGTATCGCCGCCATCGATGCCCTGGAAATCCTGGACAGCCGCGGCAATCCCACGGTCCGGGTCGTGATGACCCTGGATGACGGCAGCACCGTCCAGGCCTCGGTGCCGTCCGGCGCCTCCACCGGCGAGAACGAGGCTCTCGAGCTGCGCGACGGCGACAAGAAGCGCTACGGCGGCAAGGGCGTGCTGCGGGCGGTTGCCAACGTCGTCGAAACGATCGGGCCCCGGTTGCGCGGGATGGACCCGGCGCACCAGGCCGAGATCGACCGGACCATGATCGAGCTGGACGGCACGCCGACCAAGTCGAAGCTCGGCGCCAACGCCATGCTTGGCGTGTCCATGGCCGCCGGGCGCGCGGCGGCCCAGCCCGCCGGCCTCCCGCTC
>JARLIN010000505.1 GCA_031291715.1 Rhodopila sp.
CCTTCGATCAGGATCTCGCCGGCATCGGGGGTGTAGGCGCCGGAAATGATCTTCATCAGCGTCGATTTTCCGGCGCCGTTTTCTCCCAACAGAACGTGAACCTCACCGGGTTTGAGGTCGAAGCTGACATTGTCCAGTGCCTGGACTCCGGGGAAAGCTTTGGAGACGTTCTTGACCTGCAGTGCATACTCGCTGTTGGTCATGGACGGCGACTCCGCAGCGGCGGAAGACGAAGTACGGGGCACAGTCAATCTTCCAGCGTCCGAAACGACAAAACCCGGTGAGGCCGGCTCAGTGATCGTCAGCGCCGCTTGAGCAGCGCTTCGGGCCGCTCGTCCATCTCGTCGAGGTTGCCCTGGGTGACGATGGTGATCGGCGTCTTGATGAGCCGCGGAACGGTATCGCCGTTCAGCGCGCGCACCGCGGCAACGACCGAGAGATAGGCCTGATCATAGACGTCCTGGCTGACGGTGAAGGTCTCGCCGCCGTTCTTGACCGCCACGTACTGCGGCTCCTGGACGTCGAATCCACCGACGATGACCCCCTTCATGCCGGCGGTCTTGAGCGCCTCGACGGCGCCTTCGGCCTGGTTGCCGCCGACCGCGACCACCGCCTTGAGGTCCTTGCCCCATTTGGTGATGTAGTTTTCCGTGACCCGGCGGCCCTGGTCGAACTGCCAGTTGGTGACAGCACTTTCGGCGGTGATGCCGGGGAAGTTCCTGGCGACGTATTCCATCAACCCCTTGACGCGCAAATCCGAGGTCGACTGGCCCGGGACGCCCTCGAGGACCAGCAGCTTGCCCTTGCCGTGCATCATCGTGCCGGTGGCCTTGGCGATCTCCACGCCGGCCTCGACGCTGTCGATGCCGACGAAGGTCAGATAGTCGAGGTCCTCGGGGCCCATCGTATTGTCGTAGACCACCACGATGCCGGCGCTGAGCAGGTCCTTGACGGCACGCGTGACGGCGTCCGTATTGGCCGGGGCGAGGACGACGGCGTCGACGCCGGCGGTGACCAGGTCCTCGAGGATGCGCGTCTGCTCCTCGACGTTGTCTGCCTTGGTCGGCGCGTAGGTGACGATGTTGACGCCGAGATTCGCGCCGGCGCGCTTGGCCGCGATGATGTGCGACTCCCAGACAGTGATGGCGGCGCTCTTCACGACCACCGCGACGGTGTACTTCTTCTTCGGCTTTACGTCGTAGCCGAAATCCTTGGCCGCGATGGCCGTATCGGTCCCCCGATACACGACCTTGGACTTGTCCCCTGTCTGTGCCACTGCACTGCCGGCTGCCATAAGGCAAATCATGATGGCGATAAGTGTGTTCTTCATGGAGAACTCCCTAAGCTTGTCTCTTTCTCTTAGCTCTGTTCAGTTGGCGTAGACCTCGGCATCCCGTGACGGCGCCGAGATTGATGCGCGGCCGCGGGGCGGGAAGTCCAGCGAGATGGAACCAGCCGAGATCGTTGGTGAAGAATAGGGTAGCCGCGCCCGCGACCGAGAGGAGCGCCGCCGGTGACGGCGGCCGACGCGAAGGCGGGCGGAGACACAGGCCGCGGCGCCGTAGTCGGGCGTCTGGCGGCGGAGGCCAGGGACGGCGGCAAATACATCGGCGCGGCCCATCGTCAGGAGCGCCTCGGCTTGTCGGGTTCCGTCGACCAAACCTGAAATTCTCTGCAACTCCACCCTCGTCTATCCGGTGCTTCAGCCGCCCTACCGGCACCACGAACAGAACCCTGTTCTATGTCCGCGAACATACCACGCTCTCCATTTTACCGACTTTGACTTGCCATCTTCAGTCTGCGGAGTTCGGTTTCCTGGCAGAGTGGACGTTCGTGCTGTGCATGTAGGATGAGCTTCTCAATCTGATCCGTTTCAATTTTCAACTGGCCCCACCCCAGAGTCAACACCAAATTAAGCGCAATTTGCAAGATGCTCAAATGTGCATTGGCCTGATCGGCAAGAACCGGGCCAAGGAATAATTTGATGCTTTATCGGAATGATTGGCTCCGACCGAGTGGGGTGCTTCCCTGGGGGTGGACAGATTGGGCGATTTGAATTGGCCGTCTTGCTGGGCTTCCGGAGGAAGCAAGCCATAACGAAGCACCGATCGCACCGCTTGACACCCAGGCCCGCCCCCGGCTGCCGAGGCTCACCACCTTCATGGACGAGGCGGAATCCGGAGTGCTCGCCCATATGAACTTCCCGACTCAGCACCGGACCAAGCTGTACAACACCAACCCACTCGAACGCCTCTGTGGCGGAATCCTACGCCGCAGTGAGGTGGTCGGCATCTTCCCCAACGAGGATGCCACCGTCCGCCTCATCGGCGCGCTGCTACTCGAGCAAGACGATGAGTGAGTGGCCCAGCGCGCCCGCTACATGACACCGGGAACCATCGCCCCGCTCGGCGATAATCCCCTCGGCCCACCAGCACCAAGTCGGCCCGCTCGTTGGCGACGACCTCGGCGGCCAGCTCGGGCGTGGTGATCAGCCCGACCGCGCTGGTGGCGATCCGCGCGCCCCGTCGCACCGCCTCGGCAAACGGCGCCTGATAGCCCGGGTGCAGCGACGGGATGTCCTGCGTCGGCGAATTGCCGGCCGTGGAACAGTCGATCAGGTCCACCTGCCCGGTCGCCGCCAACCGGCGGGCCAGCGCCACCGTGTCCTCGATGGCCACGCCGCCCGGCACCCAGTCGGTGCAGGAGAGCTGCACGAACAACGGCAGCTCGTCGGGCCATTCCTGCCGAACTGCCGCCACCATCTCCAGCAGCAATCGCACTCGCCGCTCGGCATCGCCGCCATAGGCGTCGCCGCGGTGGTTGATCAGCGGCGAGAGGAAGGAATTGAGCAGGTGGCCGTGCGCCACGTGCACCGTCGCCACCTGGAACCCGGCCCGCCGCGGCGGCATGCGGAGGGGTCCAGGTCTGGTGCTCTTTCACACCGGATCCAGGGAGTCAAAATACCAGCCGAGCTGCTAGCCGCTCTTCGGCGGCCTGCTACAGGTGGCGTTCATGGCGGCTGCCGAACCACTCGCCGGTTGTCATGATCGCGGCACAGGCCGCGGTAATCATCAGCGCCAGTGCCGCGGCCGCCGGAAAGTCCGTGCCGGTCTCCGAGATCAGGCTGTACAGTTGCAGCGGCAGGATGCGAAGCTGCGTGCCGACCAGCGCCAGGGCGGTGCCGTAGGCACCGAACACCACCGCGGCGACCAAGCAGAACGCATTGCCGAGCGGGGCGGCCACCTGCGGCAGCAGCACGTGCCGGAGCGCCTGGGCCGGGGTGGCGCCCAGCGATTCGGCCACCACCAGCTGGGCGCGGTCGAAATTGACCAGCACAGGCAGGATGCCCATCACCACCCGCGGAATCAGGTAGTACGACGAGGCAAATGCCAACCCCCCAGGCGTGAACAGGGCCTTTCCGATGATGGCCGGATCGGCGCCGAGCCACCCCAGGAGCTGGGTGAAGAAGCCCGCGCGGCCATAGCCCAGGATGAAGCCATAGGCCACGATCAGGCCGGAAAACGTCAGCGGCAGCGCGACCACGAGTGAATACAGGGTGCGCTGGCGCTCCGGCAGCCGCGACAGGTGCAATGCCACCGCGAAGCCCACCGCGGTCGAAATCGAGGCCGCCACCAGCGTCAGCAGCAGGCTGCCCTCGAGTGATGGCCAGAACTCCGGCAGCGAGAACACACGGACGAAGGCCCGTGTGCCCTCGCCGAGGGCGTCGACCGCCACCGCCGCCACCGGCAGCACGAAGAACACCGCAAGAAAGACAACCGCGGGAGCGGCGAGCAACAGATGCGAGCGCGGACGCATGGCAGGTGGTCAGTTCGTTTGCGTGGCCGCGATCCAGCCCTTGTTGACCTCGTCTGCCTTCGCCCCGGCGGCGCGCACATCCAGCGGGCGCACCTGCGGCGCCGCCGGCAGCTTGTCAGCCACCTCGGCGGGCAACTTGATGCCAGGAACCGAAGGCCGGACAAACCCCTGGGCAAAGATGCCCTGGCCGAAATCGGTCATGATGAAGTTGAGCCAGAGCTTGCCGGCGTTCGGGTTGGGGCCCTTGGCGACGAGGCTGATGGCGTACGGCGCGGCGACCGAAGCTTCCTTCGGAATGACCACCGCGACCGCATCGCCGAGGCCGTCGATATATTTGGCCTTAAGGCCGTCGTTTTCGTAGGAGATCCAGATCGGGATCTCGCCCTTGAGGAATTGTGCATACGGCGTCGTGCCGAGCACGCGCAGCACGTTGCCGGCCTTGTGCAGCTTGCCAAGATAGTCGAGCCCGGGATGGATGTTGTTCATGTCGCCGCCGGCCCCGAAGTTGGCAGCGAAGGTGATCACCTGGCCGGCGCCCGTCGAGCGCGGATCGAGATAGACCACCGTGTTCTTGTAGCCGGGCTTGAGCAGATCGGCCCAGGACTGCGGCACGTCTTTGACCAGCTTGGTGTTGACGATGAACGCCACGGTCAGCGAGTGGATGGTGAACCAGCGGCCATCCTGCTCGCGGAACACCGCCGGCAGCTTGTCGAAGTTGACCGGCTTGAACGGCGCGACCACGCCCTTGCTGACGGCATCGAGCGCCGATGCGGCGAAGTAGTAGGCAGTGTCGGCCTGCGGGCGGTTCTTCGCCTTTTCCAGGGCCACGACGGTGGATGCCGATCCAATGTCGTTGTAGACGATCTCCACGCCTGGATAGCGTTTCTTGAAGGCGGCGAACTGCGCCGCCCAGTTGGCCCAGGTCGGCCCGGTGTCGAAGCTCACGACCATGCCCTCTTTCAGGGAGGCCGTGAACAGCGCCTTCTCGCCGGGATAGAGTTCGGCCGAGTCAAGCACCGTTTGTGCCGCTGCTTCCCGCACCGCGACCCGCGCGAGCGGCAGCGAGGCCATGGCAGCCACGAACGATCGTCTGGATTGCATTGTCATCTCCTTCAGTGCGTGGGCAGGAACTGGACCGCTTGGCGCGGCAGGTGAACGTGCGCGATGGTTCCGCGCACGGTGGTGTCTATCTTCAGCATGCCCTGGCCAACCGAGAGTTCGATCTCGCGGCTGGCGCCGAAAAACCGGTCGTGCACGACCGTGGCCGCGAAGACGTTTTCTCCCGTTTCCGTGCTGCTGGGCTCGATTCTTTCGGGCCGCACCAGCAGGCGTACCGCGGCCCCCATGGGCATGGCGTGGGCCGGCGTCACGATGCGTCCGATCGCCGTATCGACCGCGTCGGGGGCCACGACGCGGCCGTCGATCAGGTTGGTCCGGCCGATGAAGCTGGCAACAAAGGCATCGGCCGGCCGGTCGTAAAGCTCCTGCGGTGGTGCGATCTGCACCAATCGGCCGTCGCGCAGCACGGCAACGCGGTCCGCCAGCGACAGCGCTTCGTCGCGGTCGTGGGTGATCAGCAGCGAAGCGATGTTCTGCTGTTTCTGAATGCGGCGGATTTCGTCGCGCATGCTGATCCGCGTCGCCGCATCGAGAGCCGACAGCGGTTCGTCGAGCAGCAGGGTGCGCGGCTTGAAAACCAGGGCCCGTGCCAAGGCCACGCGCTGCTGCTGCCCGCCCGAAAGCGCCGCCGGCAGACGCTCCGAATAGCCGCGCAGTCCGACCGTGTCGAGCATGGCCTCCGCCTGGCGCCGGCGTTCCGTCCGGTCGACGGCGCGCACCCGCAGCGGGTAGGCAACGTTCTCCCACACGCTCATGTGCGGAAACAGCGCGTAGGACTGAAAGACAATGCCGCACTGGCGCGAGCGCACGCTCGCCGTCGTGACATCCTCCCCGCCCAGCCAGACCCGACCCGCCGAGCAGGGCAGCAGGCCGGTGATCAGCTTGAGCAGCGTGGTCTTGCCGCAGCCGCTGGGGCCGATGCAGACCACGAGTTCTCCCGGCGCGATGTCGATCGTGATGTCGAAAACACCGGCCTTGCCGCCCGGATAGCTGAAGCTCGCGCCCTCGACGCGCACGGACGGCATTTCGGTCATCGTTCGTCTCCAGCGACGGAAAGACGGGCCGCGCCACGGGCCACGAAGGCTCCGGTGAACGAGGCGATGAGGGCCAGCGTCAGCAGGATCACGGTCGCCGCGCAGGCAAAACCGGTGGCGCCGTAGAACGCTTGCAGCAACACCACTGGGTAGGTGCGGTTGAGGAAGCCCGCGATCAGGTTGGAGAACTGAAATTCGCCGATGGACAGGGCGACGACGATGATCAGGCCCGACAGCACCGAAAGCCGCAGCGCGGGCAGGACGATATGAAAAAACCGTTGGAGCGGCGTGCTGCCGAGCGTCTCGGCGGCGTCCTCCAGCACGCGTAGGCCAAGCCGCTGCATGTCGGCCACCACGGTCTGCAGGAAATACGGCAGCCAGAGCACGATGTGACCGGCGACGAGCAGCCAGATGCTGCCAAGCCACGGCAGCGTGTCAGAGGAAAACACCAGGATGAAGCCGAACGCCAGCACGAGGGCCGGCATCGCGACGGGCAACTGATAGAGCACACGTGCCGCCGCGCGGACCCGCTGGCTCTGGGTCCGGAAGACCGCATAGGCGAGCGGCAGGCCGATCGCCACGCAGGCGACCGAGGTCATGACCGCGACGAACAGGCTGGCCATGAAAGCACGGCGAAAGTTCGGGTCGGCGGCGACGTCGAGGTACCATTTGACCGTGATGCCGGTCGGCAGCAGCGAGTTGAGCCAAAGGTCGCCGAACGAGCCAATGAAAAGCAACGCAATGGGCGATGCCAGGTAGAGGAAATAGGCAACAGTGATCCAGCGCGGAATCATCCGACATTCCCCAGATGACCGGCTCCTCCGACCATCCGGCTGGCACGATAACCGCCCTCCGAGGCGCTCTGCAACGATGCCGTCTCCGGACGACACCTACAGCACAGCCGACTGGTGGTGGTCGCGGTCTGACCGGGAATCCGGGCACGGCCTGGCGAACCCGGCCACGTGTTACGCGGTGCCGTTCGGGTCCAGCCCAAGGTTACCGTCCAGCATGGTCTGGAGCGCGTGCACGGACGCCGGCCTCAGCTCTCCACCGGACCGGCGTAGGAGACGGCGGGGCCGGCACTCAGGGTCGCCATCAGCCCACCATCCACGGCCACGCATGTGCCCGTGACGAAGCCCGCGTCGTCCGAGGCGAGGAACACAGCGACCTGAGCGATATCCGCCGCTCGCCCCAACCGGTTCATCGGATGCGCCTCGGCGAAGCGCCGCAGCATGACGGCGGGATCGTGTGCGAAGGCGGCTTCGCGATGCAGCATCGGTGTGTCGATGGCACCGGGCAGCAGCGCATTAGCACGGATGCCGTAGGGCGCCCCCTCCAGCGCAATGGCCCGCATCAGCGCGACCTGCCCGCCCTTGCTGGCGGCATAGGCGGCGATCTCGCGCGAGGTCATGAAGGCGTGTGGCGAGGCAGTGATGAGGATGACACCCGGCCGGCCGCGCGCGCGCATCGATCGCATGGCCGCGCGGGCGCAGTGGAAGGTGCCGCCAAGATTGACCGCCATCACGTGGTCCCATTCCTCCTCGGTGGTGTCCCAGATCGAGCGGCAGAGTTCCATGCCGGCATTGGCATGGAGGATGTCGATGCCGCCAAAGGCGTCCTCGGCGGCGCCCACCAGCGCAGCGCAATCGGCAGCCTGGCCCATATCGGCCGGCATGAATCGCGCAGTCCCGCCGGTAGCGACGATCTCCGCCACGGTGCGTGCCCCGCCCTCATCGTCGATGTCGCCCACCATCACGCTCGCTCCCGCGGCGGCAAACGCGCGCGCGCAGGCCTGACCGATGCCGGTCGCCCCACCCGTGACCACCGCCACGCGTCCGTCCAATCGCTGGCTCATACCCTCCTCCATGATGCGCACCCGATCACCCCTCCGCCGACAATGGCGACGTCGTACAGCATGCCGTCGAAATGCCTTCCGTTAGCCGATATTTCCCGAATGAACGGCCGATCCGGTCGTTGCGAAGAAAATTAGCCTCCACTCTGGGCGTTCCGCAACGGCGACATTGCCTTCCTTGCCGCGGAACCTGCGGCGTCAATTCCCTGGGAGAAGCTGAACGCCATCTGACGGCAGGCTGATCGTCACCTCGGACCCGGGCGTAAAACGTTCACTCTCGGTGGGGTTGAATCGGACAATGTGCAAGTCTTGCGAGGCACAGCGCACGACGTATTCCACCTTGTCGCCAAGGTAGGTTCTGGTCACGACAGTCGCCCGAAGCCCCTCGCCGGCAGGCCCAATGCCGATGGCTTCAGGCCGTATCATCGCCCGCACCGCATCGCCTGCTCCGAATGCAGCCGACGCCTCGACCGACAGGCATTGACCTTCCATGTCGAGGATAACCCGATCGCCGTCCCGCCTGACAACGCTAGCGTCGAGCAGGTTCGTGCGGCCGAGAAAGCTGGCGACAAAACTGGAGGCTGGGCGACGGTAGAGTTCCTCGGCCGTATCGCACTGGGCGATGCGACCCTGATCCATCACGGCGATCCGGTCGGAGATCGCCATCGCCTCCTCCTGGTCGTGGGTGACATAGACCGTGGTGATGCCCAGCACCCGCTGCAGCTCCCTGATCTCGCTGCGCATCTGCACGCGCAGCTTGGCATCGAGATTGGACAGTGGTTCGTCGAACAGCAGCACGCGCGGCTGAATGACAACCGCACGCGCGAGTGCCACGCGCTGTTGCTGCCCTCCCGACAGCTCGTCTGGCAGTCGTGGTCCGAATCCGGCCAGATCGACCAGTTGCAGCACCTTCTCGACGTTGCGCACGATGTCGGCGGCGGATTGGCGACGAACACGTAGTCCGTAGGCGACGTTTTCCTGCACGGTCAGATGCGGGAAAAGGGCGTAATTCTGGAATACGAAACCGATGTCGCGCCGGTTGGCCAAAACGGAGGTGACATCCTGGTTGTCGATGAAGACCCTTCCGGCCGTGGGAACCTGGAATCCAGCGATGATTCGTAGCACGGTGGTCTTGCCACAGCCGGACGGACCGAGCAGCGTTAGCAGTTCGCCCGATTGCACGTGTAGATCGACATCGCGCACCGCGACAACGGTGCCACGCGAGGGATGGGTGAATTCCGCCGACAGGTGTTCCAGCCGTACATCGACCATCACTCGCGCTCCACCATCATCAATTGTGCCGAGCGTCCGCTGAGCTGCCGCAACAGCAGCTCCAGGCCTTTCGTCACCACCAGCACGACGACGATCACAAATATCGAAAATGCCGCGGCCGGCCCGAGCGACAGTTCCGTCATGTTTTCCAGGATGCGCACAGTGATCAGCGTCCAGTGGATCGAGACCAAAAAAATTGTCGCGCTGATCGCCGTCATCGAGCGGATGAACACGACGCTCAACCCGGCAAAGAAGGCTGGCAGGACCAGCGGCAGCATGACGCGGCGGAAGGTTGTCGCGGTGCCGGCGCCGAGGCTGGTCGAAGCCTCCTCGATGCTCCGGTCGATCTGGGCGAGCAGGGCGATGGTGGTGCGGATGCCCGACGGGCTGTAGCGGAAGATGTAGCAGGCAATGATGATCGCCGCCGTCCCGGTCATCAGGAATGGCGGCGTGTTGAACGCGACCAGATAACCGATGCCGACGACCGTGCCGGGCAGCGCGTAGTTGATCATACTGACCAGCTCCAGCGCCTGGCCGCCGCGCACGCGCCCGACCAGGCTGCCGACCAGAACGCCGTACAGCCCACCCAGAGGCATGGCAATGGCGGCGATGATCAGCGTGTCGCGGATCGCAGGCATGCCCTGGGTGAAGACGACACGGTAGTTGGCCAGTGTTGGCGTGCCGTTGGCGCCGAAGGCGCGAACGGCCGAGGCATAGGCCAGCAAACCATAGAGATAGAAAATGAACAGCACGACGAGCATGCAGCCGATCACCAGCACCCAGCGCAATTTCGGCGTCACGCTGTCGCCGGCGCTCGCGCGGACTCCCTTGCCGCCCAGCGTGACATAGCTGCGCCGCGCGACCAGCCGCCGCTGCAGCAGGAACACTAGCAGAGCGGGGACGAGCAGCAGCAGCGACAGCACCGCGCCGCCCTTCAGGTCGAACATGCCGGTGATCTGCAGATAGGCCTCGGTCGGCAGCACCGGCAGATCGTTGCCGGCCAGAATCAGCGGCGTGGCGAAGTCGGCCAGGGAGGCGGCGAACAGCAGCAGGAACGCGTTTGCCAATCCCGGCACGGTCAGTTTCAGTGTCACCGTGCGGAACGCGCGCCAGCGACTGCTGCCAAGACTGAACGCCATTTCCTCCAGATTGCCGCCGATCGCGGTGAGCATCGGCCGCAGCGCCATGTAGGCCAGTGGGAAATAGGTCAGGGCCTCGGCCACCAGCGTGCTGCGCAGTCCATAGACCTGCGCATTTTCCCAGCCCAGCACGCCGTGCGTGATAAAGCCACGCGGACCGAACGAAAAAACGAAGGCGATCGAGGTGGTGAAGGGCGGGGAGATCAGCGGCAACAACGTCGCGGTGTCGAGCAGCCACGCCATCAGGCGTCCGACTCGCGCACGGGCAACGGTGAAGGCGAACAGGAAGCCCAGCGCCGTGCCGAGCACGCCGACCAGGGTGGCCAGCAGCAGGCTGTTGAGGAAAGCGCGCAGCGTGTTGGTCTGGCGCAGGGCGTTGATCGCCGGCATCAGGTCGAACGTACCGTTGTCGGTCGCTGCGCGGATCCCGAGCATCAGCAGCGGAAACGCCACGAACAGCGCGAGCAGCAGCCAGATCAGGCTGAGCACGGCTGTTCGCAGCGGATCGGCTGCCCGGATGGAACGTAAGCTCACCGCGGCATCAGGAATTCAGGACCTCGGCGACCCAGCGGGCGACGATACGCTCGCGGTTGGCACCAGCCCAGTTGTCGTCGATCTCCAGCACCTTGGCATTTTTCAGCATGTCCACCATGGTCTGGTCCGGCTGCACCTTCGCGTTGGCCGGCAGGAAGTTGATTTTCTCCTTGACGTAGAGCGACTGCATGGCGGGACTGGTCGCCCAGTCGATCAACTTCTTGGCCGGCTCCGGATTACGGGCGCCCTGTAGCAGGGCAATGCACTCCGCCGCTGAACCGATGCCCTCGCGCGGGAAGCTGATCTGCACATCGTAACCCTGCTGGCGCGTGTAGAGCGCATCGACGATGAAGAAGATGCCGCCACCGGCCTGGCCGAGCCCGATCGGCAGCGTGCCGCCGCCGCCGCTCTTGGTGTAGAGTTGCACGTTCTGCCGCAGCTTCTTCATGTAGGCGAATGCGGCATTCTCGTCCTTGTTGTTGGCCATGATGATCGAGAAGATGCGGGTGACGGCGGTGCCGGAGGTGCGGGCATCGGCCATCTGCAGCATGTTCTTGTAAGCCGGGTTGAGCAGGTCGTCCCAGGAAGCGGGCGGGGACAGGTTGTGCTGCTTGAGGAAGGCCGTGTTGGTCATGAACACCAGTGGGTCGTCGGCGATCGCCGTCCACAGGCCGTGCGGATCCTTGAATCGACCGGGCAGCGCCGCGGCCTCGGGCGAGGTGTAGGGGGCGAACACGTCCTTGCCCACCCCTGCGGTGAAGGTCTCGACCGGGCCGCCGAACAGCAGATCGACCTGCGGGTTGGCCTTCTCGGCAATCACACGTGCCAGCGCCTCGCCGGACGAGAAGCGGACGAAATTCACGTGGATGCCGGTGGCCTGCTCAAAGACGTTGAAGACCGGCTGGGCATAGTTCTCCGGCCATATCGAATAGGCATTGACTTCCGTCGCCGCCGCGGCGCGGCGGATGAACGGTGTGGCCAGCGTGGCGCCGAGGACAAGGCGCCTGCTGATCGAAGGACCGATGTGACGCATGACTAACGCTCCTCTTGTTTTGTTATTTGACATTCCCCGGATGGGCAACGTGCCTGTCCATTCCGGTCAGGCCGAGACGATGCGCACGCTGGCACTGGCGCCGATGCGCGAGGCTCCGGCAGCAACCATGGCGAGCGCCGCCTCGTATGTGGAGACACCGCCGGCCGCCTTCACGCCCAGCGCGTTGCCGACCGTGCGGCGCATCAGCGCGACATCCGCCGTCGTCGCTCCGGATTTCGAGAATCCGGTGGATGTTTTCACAAAGTCGGCGCCGGCATCGCGGGCAAGCTCGCACGCCAACACTTTTTCGGCGTCGGTCAGCAGGCATGCCTCGATGATGACCTTCAACAGGGCGCCGTTGCAGGCTGCCTTTATCGCGGCGATCTCGTTCCGCACCACGTCAGTCTGGCCGGATTTCAGCGCCCCGATGGCTATCACCATGTCGATCTCATGCGCGCCGGCGGCGACCGCCTCGGCCGTCTCCTGGCATTTTGACCGTGTCGTGGCGGCGCCGAGCGGGAAGCCGACCACCGCGCAAACCCGCACGGTACTGCCACGCAAGGCGGCAGCGGCCAGTGGGACGAAACGCCCATTGATGCAGACGGTATAGAAACCGTACTGCCGCGCTTCGTCGCAAAGGGCAAGAATGTCGCGGTCGGTAACATCGGGGCGTAGCGCCGAGTGGTCAATCAACGCGGCGAGTTCGGTACGAGTCATCGGTTGAACAACCTCCCAAAGCCCGTTACGCGGGACGGGCAGCCCATCACTCCGGCGGCACCAGCGCCACCGCTGCCGGGTCGACCAGGATGCCGGCGGGGTCGCCTGCCGCCAGCGGCCGGGCCACGTCTGGGTCGCTGACAAAGAACTCGCCGGCAATCCCGTCCAACGCCACCTCGTATTCCATGTGGCTGCCGAGATAGGAAGCCTTGCGGATCTGCCCGGGCAACACCGGCCCGATCGCCCCGTGCGCCAGCCGCAGCGCCTGCGGCCGCACCGCCAGCTCCGCCGCGCCGTCGGCCAGGCCGCGCCGTGGCAGGCTCAGCGTGATGGCGCCCAGGCTCACCGCGGCGGTGGCCTCGTCAATGCCGTGCACCGTCACCGGCATCAGGTTGGCATCGCCGATGAAGTCGGCCACGAAGCGGCTGACGGGCTGCTCATACAACTCGCGCGGCGAGCCGTCCTGAGCGATCCGACCGGCGTTCATCACGATCACCCGGTCCGACACCGCCAGCGCCTCCTGCTGGTCGTGCGTCACATACACCACAGTCAACTTCAGCATCTGCTGGAGCGCGCGGATCTCGTCGCGCACGTGCCG
>JARLIN010000071.1 GCA_031291715.1 Rhodopila sp.
TAGGTAAATTGATAAAGGCATAGGAAATTATAACTTCCTCGCAGCGAATCATACATAATCCTGGATGCATCGACCGCTCTTCGAACGCCGATGCTGCTGTTGCGCATGACTTTTTGCTTTCCCGTGGTTCCGGACGTCTTGACGATGCGTCCAGAGACCTCCGGCGTGGGCTGAAAATCGAGCAACCTGAAATCGTCTTCCGTGATTGGGGTCTGTGCGATTGTTACAATAAGCTCCGCCGTCAGATGCAGGACGTTGGGATATTCGCCCTATGATGCGTTGTTCGCCTCAATGCAAAGCAGCGAACACCGCGGTAACAGCTCATTGTCATCTGTCAGTTCGGGCGGCACGAAGGAAACGGTATTGGCCCCGAGGCATTCGCAGGCAAGGACAAGGACCAGATGCATGTATCGACTGCCGCATTCGATCCCCACCAACGCACCGGGTCGTGTAACGGAAGGCCGCAGGACTTTCGCGGTTTTCACGATAAGCGCCGCCAGATCCGCATAGGTATATCGAAATTGCGTTTCGATGACGGCGATCGCATGCGGTGTTTCGCGGGCCCAGCGCAACACCGATTGTGCACTGGTCAAGGAATCGATGTGGTCCACGAGCGCCTCATTCATCGTACAAAATGCCAAGCACACCGCGTAACAGCCCGATGCGCTGATATCCAGGCGTGATCCCGCCTGACCTGGCACTTATCCGACCGCCGTCATCGCGGCCGTGCTCGCCGCCCCGCATCTGGGCGCCGGGTCCGCCACCATCACCCCGGATGAAAACCCTTGGATGAACGGCGCGTGACAATTCGCCCAGAAAGCGTCACACTTCAAACGTGAACGTGCTGGCACCCCCGAGAGCGCGCCTGCGTATCGAGATCGTGCACGATCTCGTTTGTCCCTGGTGTTACCTGGGCGTCCGGCGCCTCCTGCGGACATTGCGCCGTCGTCCCGACATCGCGTTCGAACTGATCTGGCGCCCCTTTCTGCTCAATCCCGACATGCCGCGCATGGGTATGGCGCGCCCCGACTACGTGGTGCGAAAGTTCGGCGGCGAGGACCGCGCGCGCCGGCTCTACGCGACGATCAGCGAAGTCGGCCGCAACGAGGGACTGGATTTCCGCTTCGATCGCATCCGCCGTACGCCGTCTTCCGTCGATGCCCACCGGCTGGTCCGTTACGCTTCGGGATATGGCAGGGCGGATGGTTTGGTGGAGGCGTTGTTCGCTGCCCATTTCACCGATGGCCACGACCTCGGCGATCATGGCGTCCTGATCGCGGTTGCCACAGCCTGCGGAATGGACCCGCTGGCTGTTCGCCGCTTCCTGCTTTCAGACGCCGAGGCGGAAAGCGTTCACGCCGACAACCTGCGGGCGCACCGGCTGGGTATCAACGGCGTGCCCTGCTTCGTCGTCGATGGCATGCATGCGATCGCCGGCGCGCAGGAGCCCGAGGTTATCGAGCGCCTGCTCGATATTGCCACAGTGGACGCGATCAGGTTCTGATGCGCCTTCGGTGGTACGGACTGAGGCTCGCGGGCCTCGTTGCCGCCGGACCGGCAGGAGCATGATCGCTTCAGGCTGAGGCAATCACGCTCCAGATACGTTGTTTCAAAGGGTGATTCACGTCGCAGGCTGATGCATCCTGTATAACGCACAACCCGTGCCGTGCCCGGGTTGCCGAGACCCCAGCCTCCCGCTTACGATCGGTGTTGAAACCAAGATCGGAACCGTCCGGATGTCCCCAGAGATCAAGGCCCAGCTCGCACCGCACGGCGTGCTTCGCGCTGGTATAAACTTGTCCAACTTCCTGCTGGTTACCGGCCGCAGCGCCTCTGGCGACCCGGAAGGTGTTTCTCCCAGCATGGCGCGGGCCATCGCCGACCGTCTGGGGGTGCCTGTGAAGTATGTGCCGTTCCCAAAGCCGGGCGAGCTGGCCGATCAGGCCGGTAACGATGTGTGGGATATCGGCCTGATCGGCGCCGAACCCGCCCGCGCCGAGAAGATTGCCTTCACCGCCGCCTATACGGAGATCGAAGCGACTTATCTGGTGCCCGCAGGTTCGCCGCTGAAAACGATCGCCGACGTGGACAAGCCGGGCGTGCGCATCGCGGTGACCGCGCGCAGTGCGTATGATCTCTGGCTGGACAGGAATATCAAACAGGCGACGCTGGTTCGTTCGGGCAGCCTGGATAGCGCGTTCGACCAGTTCATCGCGGAAAAACTGGAGGCGCTGGCTGGCCTGCGTCCCCGATTGCTGACCGATGTGCAGAAGCTGCCGGGAGCGAAGATCCTCGACGGTCAGTTCACCGCCGTGCAGCAGGCAGTTGGCACCGCGCGGGCGAATACCGCCGCGGCCGCGTGGCTGCACGCTTTCGTCGAGGAAGCCAAGGCGTCTGGCCTGGTGGCGAAGTTCATCGCGCAGCACAAGGTCAACGGCCTGTCCGTCGCCCCGCCGGGCTGAAGGAGGCAGCCGCCTTCCGCATGGCTGAGCGCGTCCCGGCCGTGACGGCAAGCGGGCGCTGGATCCGCGGAAACCCTACCGCAGCCGGCTCGGCAGCAATTCCCCCTTGCCCTCCAGCACCGGGTAGGCTGCCGCGGCGACCAGATGTGCGTTCACCCGCTTCAGGTCCCGCAGCGCGTCCAGGTGCAGGGCACTGGTTTCGATGCTTCCCACCTTACCCTCGCGCAGATGTTCGAAATGCGCCGCGGTGGCCTCGGCTTCCATGCTCCGGAAGATTTCCTTCTCCTCGACCAGCAGCCGCGCCGCCCGGTCGTCGTTTGTCACCAACAGGGCCGCCGCCGCGCGCAGATTCGCCATGAGCCGGTCCACGATCCGGCGTAATGCTTCCGATTCCGCCGGGGAGAATAGCACGCCGCGCTTCAGCTGCTTGGCCACGATCCCCAACAGGCCTTTGTCCACCACATCGCCCGCATGTTCCAGATTGGTGGCGAAGGACAGGATCTCCACGACGCGGCGGTGATCTGCCTCGGTCATCGCCTCGGACGGCAGCGAGGTCATGTAGGATTTGATCGCCGTGTTCAATGTGTCGAGCACGTCGTCGAGCCGTTTCAACTCCGAAAGCTGGCGGCGATCCGGGCGCTGGAGCGCGTCGCGCAGGCCTTGCAGCATGCTCTCCAGGGCGTCGGCCATACGCAGCGATTCCCGCGTCGCGGCGCCCAGGGCAACCATCGGAACCTCGATCGCCGCCGGGTCCAGATACATCGGCCGGCCGGGATCGGCCGTGTCGATGCGGGCGGGCAGCAGGCGGCGCAAAAGGGCGGCGTAGGGGGTGAGCAAGGGGAAGAAGATCAGCGCCAGGATCAGGTTGAAACCGGTGTGGAAGTCGGCGACGACGCGGGCATTGTCCGGGTCGATCGTCACCATCCACGGTCCCAGCACCGGCAGCAGCCCCAGTGCGATCACGACGCCGATGCCGCGGTTGATCAGGTTGCCCAGCGGCAGGCGCCGCGCGGCCGGGTCGTCGCCGGCGCCGCCTTCCAGAACCGGGTTGATCGCCGTGCCCAGATTGGCGCCAAGCACGAGTGCGAAGGCCGCATGCGGCGGCACGACGCCTTTCGCCGCGAACGACATCGTCAGCAGCACGACGGCGACGCTGGAGTGGGCAGCCCAGGTGAGGCCGGCGGCCAGGATCACGTCCAGCACCGGCTGTGTCGCGACAGCACCTAGCAGCAGCCGCAGGCTCGGCGCGTCCTCGAACGGATCGAGCAGGCCGACGAATTGACGCAGCGCCATGAGCAGCAGGCCGAGGCCGATCAGCACCCGGCCAAAATCGCGCGGGCCGGCGCTGCTGCGGCGGAACATCAGCACGCCAATGAGGATGAGGGCCGGGGCGACCTCGGCGACATTGAACGACAGGAGTTGGACGATCAGCGTGGTGCCGACATTGGCGCCCAGCATGACGGCGAGAGCGGGGACGAGATCGACCAGGCCGCCGGCGGCAAAACCGGTGACCATCAGGCCGGTGGCGGTGCTGCTTTGCAGGATGGCGGTGACGCCGATGCCGGCCAGGAACGCCTGGAAGCGGTTGCGCAACGCCACGCCCAGCAGACCACGCAGGCGGGCGCCGAGGGCCCGTTGCACGCCAGTCTGCACCATGTGCACGCCCCACAGCAGCAGGGCGACCGAGCCGGCGAGATTTACCAGCGTGATGGAGAAATCCATGCGCACCCGCTCCGCGTCCGTGAACGATAATAATTGGCGATAATCGCAGGCAATTCCAGTTCGGTGGTGGGATCAATCAGCGTCGCGGCCGCGGTCGCCAGATACTGCTGTTCATTGCGAACGGAGCGGCGCGATCCTCGTGAACTTGCCCTCAAACCAGCGGTTTACTTCGTTCGTAATGAAAGATGGCAAGCGCTCCCTTGTGCTGAACCGCGCTGTCCCGCCGCTGTCGGGGTCAGCCGCGGCTATATGAATGCCACGCCGATATCTGACAGGAGCATGCCCGGCGCGGCACAGGCGGCCAGCCCGTGTCCGGGAGCTGGGCTCCGCGGCCCGACACATTTTCTCGGGGGGATTGGCGCACCGACCTGTTGAACCCTCAGGTTCGATTGATCTCGGTCATTGTGTGACGATCCAGGGGCCTGGATATAGCGATCTTTCCCAGGGCTGACGGGATCGTGCCGGCCAATCGAGGGTGAGCATGAGAGCATATGACGGACAATCCCAAGAACGTCGTGGCTATCGTCGATGATGACCCAGCGGTCCGGGACTCATTGCAATTCCTACTTGAAGCGGCCGGTTACAGTGCGGTCACCTATGGCTCGGCGGCGGCATTCCTCGACGGAGATGCGGATTGGCCGGCCTGTCTGATCGTTGACCAGCACATGCCGGAGATGACGGGGCTGGAATTGGCCGCCCAGCTGCGTCGTGACGGGGCCAATATTCCTGTCCTGCTCGTCACCGCGTCACCGTCAACGTTTATTGTCGCGCGCGCGGTCCTGCTCGGCATCGAAATGGTGGCCGAAAAACCGGTGGGCGAGGACGATCTCCTGAAGTTCGTCAAAGATCATCGCTGAAGGCATGCATCGTCCGCGGGCGTGTCAACTGGCATAGCCTGCGCCGCGCCACGATCAAATGCGCCCCGGCGCGCCGGCTTCGGTCGCAAGCACGAGGCGGACCAGTTCCGGCAGGCTGCGGACCTGGAGCTTTTCCATCACGCGCGCGCGATGAACCTCGATCGTGCGCGGGCTGGTGCCCAGTTCGTTGCCGATCGCCTTGTTGGGCAGTCCGGTTACGAGAAGATCGAGCACCTCGCGTTCGCGCGGTGTCAACGAGGAGATCCGGGCAGAGGCTTCAGCGGAGAGGGAGGCGGCTTCGCGACGCAACCTGTTCTCCGCGAGCGCACGGTCGATTGCCTGAAACAGCGCCTCGTCATCGAACGGCTTTTCCAGGAAGTCCACCGCGCCGGTTTTCATGGCCCGAACGGCGATCGCGATATCACCCTGGCCGGTCATGACGATGACCGGCAGCCAGATGCCCTGCTCGCGCAGCAACCGTTGCAGTTCCAGCCCATCGATCTCCGGCATACGGACATCGGTCAGCACGCAGCCGCTTACCGCGGGGCGCTCAGCCAGGAACGCCCTGGCGCTGTCATGTGTCCGAACGGTAAAGCCGGACGACTCCAGAAGCATGCGAAGCGAGTCGCGGACGGCGCTATCGTCATCCACGACATAGACCGTATTCGCCAACCCCATGGTACCACCGGTAAGTAGATTTGCGTACGCAGCATACCGAATTTCGTCTCCTGGCGCACCTCTGTAGGGATTCCCGCACCGAACAGTAAAAGAGAAGGGGGAGACCAAAATGCTCACGACACTCCAGGCAACCGATCCGGGGTCGCGGCTTGCTATCGGCGCTGTCGCCGCGGGCGTAACACAGATGCCGCCCAAGGCGGATGTCCTGGGATCGCTTAAGCCGCTGGCAGCAATCGTGCGCTTTGACCGAGACGAGGAAATCGTCGCTCAAGGTGGAAAGGCCGCATACTGCTACCTCGTCGTAAGCGGGTGTGTACGGACCGTCAGACTGTCGGAAGATGGCCGCCGCCAGGTTGGCGAGTTCGTGTTCCCCGGCGAACTGTTCGGATGGGAGGCGCTCGACGCGCACGATTTCGGAGCCGAGGCCGTCACGCCGGTCACGCTCCATCGATTTGCCCGCCTCGACTTCGATGGGCTCGCCGATCGTGATCACGGTTTTGCCCGCCGCCTGCGCGAACTTACGGGAATCCAGGTCCGTGCCGGGCGGGACCGGATGTTCCGCCTTGGCCGCATGTCTGCCTGTGAGCGCGTCGCCAGCTTCCTTCTGGAGATGACCGAACGGATGAATCTGGTGGACCGGCCGTCGATCGAACTGCCCATGTGCCGCACCGATATGGCCGATTACCTCGGACTCACCATCGAAACCGTCTGCCGCGAACTCACGCAACTCCGCCGGGATGGAACGATCGCTGTCGAGCGAACGAAGGTAACGATCCTCGACCGCCGGGCGCTTGCCGCGGCCGGGTGCCGACGCGTGATACATTGACCGGGCGAAGAAAAGAGCTGCGAAGAAACGACCTTCTTCCGGGAGCGCTGTTCGCGGTCGGCGTGGACCGGATGTCCCTGAAATCTCAATCGAGAGGTTGTTTCGATATTGGCCTGATGGGAATTGAAACTCGAAGATTCGGAGCCTCTTATACCCACAGGCGAAAAGGTTGGCGCCCGGCCCCTCCTCCACCGTCATGGGTGGGTGTAATCCGGGCCATCTGAACCAGCACCAGGCGGCCACA
>JARLIN010000072.1 GCA_031291715.1 Rhodopila sp.
CTGCTGCGAAAGGCTAACGCCCGCACCATTGAAGCCGTTACCAAATCGATTGGAAAGGTCCTTGACGAATACACCGTCGAGGAATGTGCCAACTACCTCGTCAACTCCGGTTACGGGTCAATCTAAGACGATCATGCTCTAGTGCGCTGCCGGGACGGTGCTGGCGGCCAGAAAGCGCAGGCCCGGCGCGAAACCCCGCCCCGGAACACCGACGGAAAGCAGAACGGCCCGAGGCAATATGCCCCCGGGCCGCGCCGATCTTCCTGTTCAGTAGAAGAACCGGTTGCTTAGGCGAACTGGTTCATCGTGTTGTGTACGCCGCCCGCCTTCAGGGCCGCGTCGCCTGCGAAGTATTCCTTGTGGTCATCGCCAATGTCGGAACCCGCCATGTTCTGATGCCGCACGCAGGCGATACCCTGACGGATTTCCTGACGCTGGACGTTGAGCACGTAGCCCAGCATGCCTTGCGTGCCGAAATACTCCTTCGACAGATTGTCCGCGGACAGCGCCTCGGTGTGATAGGTCGGCAGCGTGATCAGGTGGTGGAAGATACCGGCACGTTTCGCGGCATCGGCCTGGAACGTGCGGATACGCTCATCGGCTTCACCCGCCAGAGCGGTGCCGTCATAATTCACGCTCATCAGCTTCGCGCGGTCATAACCGGAGACATCCTTGCCCTCGGCCGCCCAGGCATCGAACACCTGCTGACGGAAACTCAGCGTCCAATTGAAGGACGGCGAGTTGTTGTAGGCCAGCTTGGCATTCGGGAAGACCTCACGCACGCGGTCCATCATGCCGGCAATTTGCTCGACATGGGGCTTCTCGGTTTCGATCCACAGCAGATCGGCGCCGTTCCGTAGCGAGGTGATGGAGTCGAGCACGCAACGGTCTGCCCCGGTCCCCGCGCGGAACTGGAACAGGTTGCTGGGGAGGCGCTTCGGCCGCATCAGCTTGCCGTCACGGGTGATGATGACATCGCCGTTGCGGGCATTGTCCGCCGTAACTTCCTCACAGTCGAGGAAGGCGTTGTACTGGTCGCCCAGATCGCCCGGCGTATGGCTGACGGCGATCTGCTTGGTGAGACCCGCACCCAGCGAATCCGTGCGCGTGACGATGATGCCGTCTTCCACACCCAGTTCCAGGAAGGCGTGGCGAATGGCACGTATTTTCGCCACGAAATCCTCATGCGGCACGGTCACCTTGCCGTCCTGGTGGCCGCACTGCTTTTCGTCGGAAACCTGGTTTTCGATCTGTAGCGCGCAGGCGCCCGCCTCGATCATTTTCTTGGCGAGCAGATAGGTCGCTTCCGCGTTGCCGAAGCCCGCGTCGATATCCGCGATGATCGGCACGACATGGCTCTCGTGGTTTTCCACGCGGTTGAGCAGCTCGGCTTCTTTGGCGCTGTCGCCCGCCTTGCGCGCGGCATCGATCTCACGGAACAGACCGCCGAGTTCACGGGCGTCGGCCTGGCGCAGGAAGGTGTAAATCTCCCGAATGAGATCCGGCACCGTGGTCTTTTCATGCATCGACTGGTCGGGCAGCGGACCAAATTCGGAGCGGAGTGCAGCCACCATCCAGCCCGACAGATAGATGTAGCGGCGCTTTGTGGTGCCGAAATGCTTCTTGACGGAAATCATCTGCTGCTGGGCAACGAACCCGTGCCAGGCGCCCAGGGACTGGGTGTAGTTGGCGGGGTCCGCATCATACGCCGCCATGTCCTTGCGCATGATCGCGGCCGTATAGCGGGCGATATCCAGACCGGTCAGGAAGCGGTTCTGGAGGCGCATGCGCGCAACGGACTCGGGATTGATGCTGTCCCACGTTCCCTTCTTGCTTTCAATGAGCCGGGCTACCTGGGTGATGTGTTCCTGATAGGAAGAACCACGGCCGAAGGGACCGGGCACGCCGCCAGCCAGACCGTCGGGGGAATAGTTGGGAGTGTTCATTTTGTCTTTCCTTCGCAGAGACCCGCCTCATGAGCGATGGAGGCATCTATGTTGCTGCGGCTGCGAAGTCACCGCGGAAAGCGGCGCCAGTCCAGGAAAGGTGTAAACGAATTTACGACGGGGTTTTACTATTTGTAAAATGTGTAAAGGCCATTACCGAACGTCAGTCTGACCGTTCGCCCCGGAATGGGTCGCCTTTTCCACGCGAAACCGCGTTTCCGCCGGACGAACTGAGGCCCGTGGGTTTTATCGAGGCAAAAGCGATGTGTGCATCAGTCAAGGACCGTCGCCAGGCCATGACGGTGGAGGAAGGGCCGAGCGTCACCTCTTCGCCGGTCGGTATTACACCCGCCGCCAAACCCCCGGCCCTGCCGTAGCGATCGCGTGCACCCCGAACCCCAGGAACAACACGCCCGACACACGCGTCACCCATAACGCGTGCCGTCGGTAGAACCGCCGCACCACCCCGGCCCCGATCACCGAGACCAGCACGACATCCGCCGTCACGAATCCGACGCACGCCGCCGCCAGCAGCGGGCCGAACGCGCTCCAGTCCAGCGCGCTCGCGTAACGGGCCAGCAAAGCGGTGAACATCGCCACCGCCACCGGATATGCCTTCGGGTTCGACAACCCGAAGGCCAGCCCGCGCAACAGCGGGCGCCGTGGTTCGGTCGTCACCGTTCCGTCGGCCTGGCGCCTCGCGGCGGCCGAGCGGAAACCCAGCCAGCAGAGATAAACGCCGCAGACCAGGCCGAGAATGTCGAAGAACAGCGTGCCAATGCTCTTCGCGCCGATAACCGCCGTCAGCGACAGCGACGCCCACAGCACGTCACCGACGAAATGGCCGCACAGGAACAGCGCCCCTGCCCGCCTGCCTCGGCTGGCACCGATCCCCAGCAGCGCCAGGAATGCGGGGCCCGGCGCCAGGGTATAGGCGGCGCCGGACAAAGCCGAGGCAAGCAGCAGCCCGAGTGTCACCCGCCGAAGGCCTGGTCCCACGGCTCGGGCAGCATCAGGTAGCCGTCGCCCTGCTTCACCAGATGCGCGAAGCCGGGGAAATGCACGTGCATCCCGGCAATCAACTGCTTGTCGGTCGCCACCATGTCGAACGTCCGCTTGCGCGTCGCGGCGGCCTGATGCGGATCGGTATCGAACGCCATCGTCACTTCCGGCCGGGGCACCTGCACCTCCGGCACATGGATGATATCGCCCCAGATCAGCAACGACTTGTCGCCGGATGCGATCATGTACCCGGAATGACCCGGCGTATGTCCATGCAGCGGCATTGACGTCACACCCGGAAACACCTCGACGGCGCCAGAGAATGTCCGCATCTGGTTGTGGTACGGCGCCATCTGTTCCCGCGCGCACTGGAAATACATCTTCCTGGCGCGCTCGTCCGCCCGGTTCATGGCGCCATCGTCCTGCCAGTGCTTCGGCTCGTTCTGATGCACCACCAGTTCGGCGTTCGGGAAGAATTTCTCGCCCGTCTTCGGGTTGGTCAGGCCGGCGGAATGATCCGGATGCATATGCGTCAGGATCACGGCCTCGATATCCGCCGGGTTGACCCCCGCCGCCTTCAGGTTCTGCTGCAGCTTTCCCGCCGTCGGCATCAGGTAGTCGCCCGATCCGGTCTCGATCAGCGCCAGACGCCCGGCGGAATAGATGAGGTAGCAATTGACCGATGTCCGCCGGCCCGGACGGAATTTATCAGTCAGCATCTGCGTCGCATCGGCCGGCGTGATGTTCTGCATCACCTCCACCGTGCCATCCAGATATCCGTCGGACAGCGCGGTCACGACGATGTCGCCGATCCGCCGGTGATAGACGCCTGGGATCTGCGCGCCTGGGACCTGAACCATGTAAGCAACTCCTGCTATTGAGCGATGTATCCGCCGTCGATGACCAATTCCGTCCCGGTCACGAACGATGCCTCGTCGGACGCCAGGAACAGCACGCCATAGGCGACCTCGATCGGTTCGCCTAGCCGGCGCAGCGGCGTGGCCTCGATCTTCGATGCGCGTCCGGCGGCGTTCGTCGCGTTCAGCATCGGCGGCATGTAACCGGGATGGACCGAGTTCACCCGGATACCCGACGGCCCGTATTTCGCCGCCGCCGCCTTGGTATAGAGCCGCACCGCGCCCTTTGACGCCGCATATCCCGGATGGCTCTCGGCACTGCCGACGAAGCCCATGATGGAGGAAATGTTGACGATCGAGCCCCGGCCGTTCGGCATCATCGCCGCCGCCGCCAGCTTGGTGCCCAGGAACACGCTGGATGCATTGACCGCCAGAAGCTTCTGCCAGCCCTCCAGGCCGTCAGGATCGCCAACCGCGCTGCCGCTGATGCCGGCGTTGTTCACCAGGATATCGAGGGGGCCATAGGTGGCGATGGTCTCGGCAATCAGCTTCTGCCAGTCGGCTTCCGAGGTCACGTCGGTGCGGACGAACCGCGCCCGCCCCTGGCTGGCGCTGATGTCGGCGGCGACCGCCTCGCCTTCCTTGACCAGCATGTCGGCGATGACAACCGCGGCCCCTTCCCTGGCGAACAGGCGGGCCTCGGCCTCACCCATCCCATGCGCGCCGCCGGTGACGATGGCGACCTTGTCTTTCAGGCGCATTGTTTCTCTCCCCCTTTAGACTGAGCGCTGTTTGCCCCCCGTGTCATGGCCGGGGCCACGTCCATGCGTATCAGGATAGGCATCGAACGGAGCAACGCCCTCTCCGCGATCGTCATGGCCCTCTCCGCCATCGTCGTGGGCGGCCGAGCCCTGACCCCGCCAGCCACCACGGCGCCGCCCACACCCCCCCCCCAACGCCACCACCCCCCGCCCCGGTTGGGACCGCCCCCGCCCCCCCTGGGGGGGGGCGGCCCGCCCCCGGCCCCGCCCCCCCACGACGGCGCCTCCATCACCCCGCGCACATCGCCAGCAGCCCCCGCACCTCCGGCAGCGTGTCCAGGCGGTCGATCTCGGCGATCAACCGGGCGGTCTTTTCCGTCCCGAGCACAGGATCGACCAAGCCGGCGAATTTCGCCTCCAGCCGTTTGCCCTGATCCACCACGTCGGCGGCCGGAACACCGGAATCGTGCTGCGC
>JARLIN010000506.1 GCA_031291715.1 Rhodopila sp.
CATCAAGCGAGATAACACACGGCTTCACGCGCTTTTCGGCGTGCTCAAGACGATCTTTCCACCGACTTATCCACAGGCCTCGGGGATAACGGAGCCGTGATTTCCGATCCGCTGAGTACCGATTGGTCACGTGTCGGAATGACAAGGGGCGGTTGGTGTGCCCCACCGTCTTATGCCAACGAAGCCGGTGCTGGTCATGCGGCCTGTGCCGCTGCGCCGGGCGTCTTCGATCCGGCCAGGTCGCGAAGAATCGGGCACTCCGGCTGATGGTCGCCCCGACAATGGTCCGCCAGCTCCTTGAGCGCGTCCCGCATCGCCGTCAGTTCGACGATGCGCCGCTCCAGCTCCGCCATGTGCTTGAGTGCCACCTGCTTCACTTCCCGGCTGGGTTGGTGCGCCCGCCAAAGGCCGACCAGCAGGCGGATACGCTCCATCGGAAACCCGAACTGCCGGGCCCGATGGATGAAGCGGAGGGTGTTGACCTCGGCATCTGTATAGACACGGTAGCCTGCCGGCGTGCGCCCGGCAGCCGGAATGAGACCGATACTCTCGTAATATCGGATCATCTTGGCGTTGACCCCCGACGCTTTCGATGCCTGTCCAATGTTCATCGTCAGGTCCTCTCCGCTTGCGGCTTCCAGCCGCGTAGCAGAAGTGCGTTGGTCACCACGCTGACGCTGCTCAGCGCCATGGCGGCCCCGGCTATCACCGGGCTGAGCAGGCCCAGAGCTGCCAGCGGAACGCCCACGGCATTGTAGGCGAAAGCCCAGAACAGCCCTTGGCGGATTTTGCCGCAGGTGCGCCGCGAGACGTCAATGGCGGCTGCCACCAGGGCCGGGTCGCCGCGCATCAAGGTAATGCCGGCCGTGTGCATCGCCACGTCCGTACCGGTCGCCATGGCGATGCCGATGTCGGCCGCCGCGAGCGCCGGGGCGTCATTAACGCCGTCGCCGACCATCGCGACGACGTTGCCCTCGCTGCGCAGGCGGGCAATCGCATCTGCCTTGCCCTCAGGCAGCACCTCGGCGACCACATGATCGATGCCCAGGGAACGGGCCGCGGCATGCGCGGCGCCCTGTCCGTCGCCGGTCAGCATCACGGTCCGCAAGCCCTGACGGTGAAGCTGACCGACGGCGGCGGCCGCGGATGCCTTTACGGCATCGCCGAACGCAATCAGGCCAAGCACGCGCGGCTCGGGCATGGTCTCGGCCAGCCAGGAAATGGTGCGGCCCGACGCCTCGAGTTCGGGGGCCGGGCCGGCCAAATAGCCCGTGACAGGCACCCCGTTTTCCTCGAGCAGCTGCCTGTTTCCCATCAGCAGTGTCCGTGCTTCCACTTTGGCCGACACGCCGCGCCCCGGCAGCGCGCGGAAGTCCGTCGCCCGCTCCGCATGAACATTTTTCGCTTCGGCCAGGCGCCCGATAGCGGCCGCCAACGGGTGCTCGCTGCCGGCCTGAAGCGTAACGGCCAGCTGGAGCAGCTCGCCCTCGCTGACCCCTTGGGCTGGGATCAGATCGGTCACCTTCGGTCGCCCTTCCGTCAGGGTGCCGGTCTTATCGAAGGCAACGATGGTGACGGCGTACGCCCGCTCCAGCGCCTCGGCGTCCTTGATCAGGATGCCATGCCGGGCGGCGGCGCCGGTTCCGACCATGATGGCCGTAGGTGTCGCCAGCCCCAGCGCGCAGGGGCAGGCGATGACCATGACGGCGACGGCGTTCAGGATGGCGGTGGTCACATCGCCGGTGTGGGCCCACCACCCGATCAAGGTCACCAGGGCGATGCCGAGGACAACCGGCACGAAGATGGCGCTGACGCGGTCCACCAATCGCTGGATGGGGGCCTTCGATGCCTGCGCACTTTCGACCAGGCGGACGATCCTGGCGAGGGTCGTCTCGCCGCCGATCGCGGTCGTCTCAATGACCAGCAGCCCGTCAGCGTTGATGGATCCGCCGGTCACCCTGTCACCAACGGTTTTTTCGACCGGCAGGCTCTCGCCGGTGAGCATGGACTCGTCAACGCTGCCGCCCCCTTCCTGGACTTGGCCGTCCACCGGTACGCGCTCACCTGGCCGCACGATGACGACGTCACCGACCTTCACCTGTGCCAGCGGCAGCTCGACCTCGGTGTCCCCGCGCCGCAAACGGGCTTTGTCCGGCCGCAGGCCTATGAGCGCCCGAATGGCCGAAGCGGTCTGGCCCTTGGCACGCCCCTCCAGCCATTTGCCAAGCAGGACGAATGTGATGACGAGCGCCGAACTCTCGAAGTAGAGCGCGAGGTCTTGCCCGGAAGGGGCGGTGACCAACTCGTAAACGCTCAGGCTCCAGGCGGCTGTCGTGCCCAGCGCGACGAGCAGGTCCATGTTTCCGGCCAGCGCACGCACGGCCTTCCAACCGGCGACATAGAACCGCCAGCCGAGCAAGAATTGCACGGGCGTTGCCAGGGCGAATTGGATCCAGCCCGGCAACATCCAGTGCGAGCCGAACAAATGTCCGGCCATGCCAGCCAGCAAAGGAGCCGATAGGGCAGCGGCGGCCAGGACGCGGAGCAGGTCGCGACGGCTGCGCGCGGCCGGGAGATCCGTTTCGTCGGATAACGCACGCTCCCCGCCGACAGGGGTGGCTTCGTACCCCGCCTCATGGACGGCCGAGGCAAGCCGATCGGCCGTGACGGAACCGCGCAGGGCGCTCACGCGCGCCCTTTCGGTGGCGAGGTTCACTTCCGCCTTAAGGACGCCGGGTAGCTGGTTCAGGGCTCGCTCGACCCGGTTCACACAGGACGCGCAGGTCATGCCCGTAACGTTCAGGTCAAAGACGGCCTCCGAAATCCCGTAGCCGGCGTCGCGTACCGCTTGGGCCGCCGCTGCTGCGTCCGGCTTGCCGTTGAAGGTGACGCGGGCTTGCTCGGTGGCGAGATTGACCGAAACGTCAGCCACGCCTGGCACTTTCCTGACGGCGTTCTCTACCCGCCGGACGCACGACGCGCAGGTCATTCCTTCAACGCCGATGTCGAGTTCGGTGGCATCCCCGCGGGTGGCGGTCCGTCTGTCGGTGACCGTAGCATCCATCGCCTGTCCCTCTGTTCTGGCCCGCGATCACACATGGGGATTCCCATCGTTGTAAGGTCAAGGGCAGATCCTGGAAATTCAGTGCCGCGGGATGGTACGCGCGCTGGGTTGACCTTCCCGCGTGGGAAGCACCCATCTCCCGGTGACTGTTTCAGTGAGGAGGATGAGATGCTGAAGTTGAAGGTGTCGGGCATGACCTGTGGCCACTGCGCCGCCGCGGTGACGAAGGCGGTGCGGAAAGTGGCGTCGGTCGCGGACGTCGCGGTCGATCTGGAACGCGGCGAGGTCAGCGTACAGGGCAATCCGGATGAGCGAGCGGTGCGGGAGGCAATAGCCCAGGAGGGTTATGAGGTGCTGGCGGCATAACGTCGCGGCTGCTCCGTACGACGTGGGCAACGAGCGGGCCTTGTTCCCAGCCCGAGCGCTCCGCCGGCTGGCCGGATAGAAGTTCGCGTATCGGAATGAGGGCCCGGATTTCGTTGCTGCCGCGGCTCAGTGAGGCGGGAACGTCGGCGCTCCCTCGTCATGGCCACGCGGCGGTCCGAGCCATCTGCCATAGAACAGTGTTGGATCAGATGTCCCGGACTGTCGCCGGGCCATGACGGATGAGGAACGGCTACATTCTGCTCATAACGATTTTTTAATCCGATACTGTGGCGCATATGACACGAGTTTAATTGCTCCGCCTAGGGAACGGTTAGCTCGGCACCCGCATGTTCATGCTGTCGTCCGTGCGGCCCAAACAGGCCATCGCCGCATCGAACCCGCCTCGCGAACCAATTCCGGGAACAGGAGATGCCCACATGAACACCCAACCCCAACGCCATCCGTTACGTCGGGCCGCGCTCGCCGCGACGCTGCTGGCCGGCACCAGCCTGGGCGGTTTCGCCCTTGGTCACAGCGCCTGGGCCGACAACGTCGCCCCGGTCAACCCGCCGGGGACGCAGCTTCAGCCTCATGCGCTGCCGGACTTCACCAGCCTGGTGACCCAGGTGAAGCCAGCCGTCGTTTCCATCACGAACAAGCTGAAGGCCACCCAGGCAGCGTTGGAAGATGGACAGCAGGGCGGTGAGGTGCCGCAGCTTCCGTTCCCGTTCAACCAGATGATCCCGAATATGCCGCAGCAGCGGGAACGCGCTGTCGAGGCCCGCGGCTCGGGCTTCATCATCAGCGCTGACGGAACCATCGTCACAAACAACCACGTCGTGAAGGGCGCCCGCACCCTCAGCGTCACCCTGGATGATGGCACCGAGCTGCCGGCCAAGGTGATCGGCACCGATCCTCGCACCGACATCGCCGTCCTGAAGGTCGATGCCCCTCATCCTCTCCCTTACATCCAGCTCGGTAATTCGCGCGACGTGAAGCCGGGCGAGTGGGTCGTCGCGATGGGCAATCCCTTCGGCCTGGGCGGCACCGTCACTGCCGGCATCGTCTCCGCGGTCAGCCGAGACATCGGCGCGGGTCCTTATGACCAGTTCATCCAGGTCGATGCGCCGATCAACCAAGGCAACTCCGGCGGACCACTGTTCACGCAGGATGGCAAGGTCATCGGCATGAACACCGCGATCCTGTCGCCCACCGGCGGGTCGGTCGGCATTGGCTTCGCCATCCCGTCCGACATGATCCGCACCGTCACCGCCCAGCTTGAGAAATCCGGCCACATGACTCGTGGCTATGTCGGCGTCGAGGCCCAGCAGATCACCGCCAGCACCGCCCAGGCGTTGCATTTGAAGGAGAATGCCGGTGCATTGTTGGCTGGCGTCCAGCCCGACAGCCCGGCCGCGGAAGCGGGGTTGCAGCCCGGTGACGTGATCCAGGCGGTGAATGGCGTCAAGGTCGCCAACCCGAAGGAACTGGCGCTGAATGTCGCCGGTATCCAGCCCGGAGATCAGGCGCATCTGACCGTCCTGCATGATGGCCAGGCCAGGGACATCTCCGTGAAGGTGGGTCAGATGCCGAACGACCAGACCGCCGGCAACGACAACCAGGGCAGTGGTGAACATCGCGCCGAAATCGGCCTGGCCCTGGCGCCGCTGTCATCGGATATGCGTAACCAGCTTGATGTGCCCGATGGCACGAAGGGCGCGGTGGTGCAGGGCGTACGGCCCGGTTCGCCAGCCGAGGCGGCGGGCTTGCAGCCTGGCGATGTGATCGTCGGTGTGGGCACGCACCCGGTCGCCTCCCCGGCCGAGGCGGTACGTGCGATGCGCAACGCATTGAAGGGCAGCGACCATGCCCTGGCGCTGCGGGTGATCCGGGACGGCCAGCC
>JARLIN010000507.1 GCA_031291715.1 Rhodopila sp.
CAGTGTTTGGCAGGGGGGTTTCCCAAGTGGAAGTCGACGCCGTCTGGCCCGGGCCACGGCCCGGGCAACCTGTACCCGCCCGGGGCGGTGGAAGTGGCCGGGTTTTGGCGCCGGGCCAGGACGAGGGCCGGAGGTCAGCGCCAACGCGGGTTGGTATGACTTCCGGTCAGGCCGCCAACTTGTCCGCGCGAATATCCTTGATGTCGCGGAACGTCAGTGCAGGCGCCAGTTCCTCTGCCCGCCGCATCATGAAGGCCGATGTGGCCAGGAAGACCGGGTCGCCATCGACATCGTCCGCCATCGCGCTGCGATTATCCGCGATGAATTTCGCCAGCGCCGCCTTGTCCGACGAGAAAACCCATCTGGCCAGCGAGAACGAGGACGTTTCGAACCCGATCGCCACGCCGTATTCCGCGCCGAGCCGCGCTTGCAGCACGTCCAGCTGCAGGGTGCCGACGACGCCCACCAGCGGCGCCGAACCGTCCTGAGGTCGGAACAACTGGACGACCCCTTCTTCGGCCAGCTCCACCAGCGCCTGACGCAGCTTCTTCGCCTTCATCGCGTCGTCCAGCCGGACGCGGCGAAGTATTTCGGGGGCGAAATAGGGCACGCCGGTGAACTGAATGTCCTCGCCGTCGGTCAGCGTATCGCCGATTCTGAGCGTCCCATGGTTCGGGATGCCGACGACATCGCCGGCGAATGCCTCATCGGCGATTTCGCGCTCGCGGGCGAAGAAGAACTGCGGCGCATGCAGCGGGATCGACTTGCCGGTCCGCACCTGCTTCAGGCGCATCCCACGCACCAGCCGTCCCGAGCACACCCGCGCGAAAGCGATTCGGTCGCGGTGGTTCGGGTCCATGTTCGCCTGGATCTTGAACACCAGCGCGGTCAGACTGGGCTCCGTCGCCTCAACGGTGCGCTTGTCCGCCGGCTGCGCCCGCGGCTGAGGCCCATATTCCGCCAGTCCGTCCAGCAGATCGCGCACCCCGATGCCCTTGATCGCGCTGCCGAAATAGACTGGCGTCAGGTGGCCATGGTTGAAACTCTCCAGATCGAATTCGGGCAGGGCGGACTTCACCAGATCGACCTCGTCGGCCACCGCCTGCATGCGCGGGTCGGATTGAGGCAGATCGGCGATCAGGTGCATCTCTCGCTTGCGCAGGTCGTAGGTCCCGGCGAACTCGGACGCTCGGCCAATGGGCCAAGTGACCGGGCAGGTGTCCAGCGCCAGGGTCGAGGCGACTTCATCCAGCAACTCGATCGGATCGCGGGCCTCGCGGTCCATCTTGTTGATGAAGGTGATGATCGGGATGTCGCGCAGGCGGCAGATCTCGAACAGCTTGCGGGTCCGCGCCTCGATCCCCTTCGCCGCGTCGATCACCATCACCGCGGAATCCACCGCCGTCAGTGTGCGGTAGGTATCCTCGGAGAAGTCTTCGTGGCCTGGCGTATCCAGCAGGTTGAAGATGCAGCCCGCATATTCGAACGTCATCACCGAGGTGACGACAGAGATACCGCGCTCCCGCTCGATCCCCATCCAGTCGGACCGCGTGCGCCGGCGCTCGCCCTTGGCGCGGACGTTGCCGGCAAGCTGGATCGCGCCGCCAGCCCGAAGCAGGTGTTCGGTCAGGGTGGTTTTACCGGCGTCTGGGTGGGAGATGATGGCGAAGGTGCGGCGGCGGGCAATTTCAGCAGTAGGATCGGTCATTCCGGGGCTTTCGTCGGGTTACGACGGTATATAGGGCATCATCACGCCCGGCGGAACGCCGATAGCGTGCGAATCGTGCCCCAAAACAAGGAGATAGGCCAAATTCAGGCTGTACACGCGGCCCGATGATGGTCTATCAAGCCGTCATCAGGCCGTCACGCCCGAATCGTCGGGCGGCTCCTGTGTGGTGACGGAATGACCTTGCGAAACCCTAAGACATTACGCCGAAAGCCGCCCGAGCCCGCCGTGGTCCGTATCGATCGCATCGGGTCGGAGGGTGACGGCATCGCGCGCCTGCCCGACGGCACCCCGCTCTATCTGCCCCTGACGCTGCCAGGGGAATCCGTCACCGCGCGCCCGCTGCAATCCCGCGGGGACGGCTGGCATGCCTTCGCCGAAACCATCGCAGACGCCAGTCCGGCACGGGTCGAGCCACCCTGCCGGCATTTTGGCCGCTGCGGCGGCTGTGTGCTGCAACACTGGCGCGACGCGGAGTATCGGACCTGGAAATCCGGCCTGCTGTCCTACGCGCTGCGGCAGGCTGGCTTCACCCCGCCGGACCCGCTCGATTTCGTGCCCGGCCTGCCCGGGGAACGTCGTCGCATCGACTTCGCCGTCCGCCGGACCGCCGGCCGCATCATTCTTGGCCTGCATGAACAGCGATCAGCCGAGGTCATCGACCTGACCGACTGCCTGGTGCTGCATCCCACGCTGATGGCGCTGATGGAGCCGCTGCGCGCATTGCTTCAGGGCTTGCGGGCTGTCCGGCGGGAGGCGTCGGTCGTCATCAACCTGCTGGACTCCGGCCCCGACATGCTGCTGCGCACGGACGCGGCCTTGACGCTGGAGGACCGGACCGCGCTGACCAATTTCGCCCGCGACCATGGCTTGCCGCGCGTCTCCCAGGTCGTGGGCAACGACGTGCCGGAGACGATCGGCCTGCTGCGTCCACCCACCATGGCGCTATCCGGAATCGCCGTCAGGCCGCCGCCAGCAGCCTTCCTGCAAGCGACGGCGGAGGGGGAGCGCGCGATCGTCGATGGGGTGCTGCGCGGAATGCCGGGCAAAATCACCAGCAAGACCCGGATCGCCGAGCTTTATGCCGGGTGCGGGACGTTGACGTTCGCACTGGCGGGCGTGGTTCGAGTCGCCGCCTTCGAAGGCGACGCAGCGACCCACGCGGCGTTGAAGCAGGCCATCAACCAGGGCGGCGTGGCCGGTCGTATCGAAGCCTTCCAGCGCGATCTCGCCCGCCAGCCATTGTCGGCCAAGGAGCTGGGTGCGTTCGCCGCCGTGGTCCTGGACCCACCCCATGCGGGCGCGGCGGCGCAGATCGGGCAGATCGCGGCTTCCGGCATTCCGACGGTCGTGTATGTCAGTTGCAATCCGGCGACGCTGTCCCGGGACGCGCGCGTGCTGAACGGCGCGGGATACAAGCTGGTCGCGGCGACCGCGATCGACCAGTTCCTGTGGTCCGCCCGCCTGGAAAGCGTCTGCGTGTTCCGCCGCGGTTGACAGGTTGCCTGGCGCGACCTCTACAAATGCCTATGTCCGATCGCTCCACCCCGCCGATCCCGCTTCACCCGGACGTTGTCATTGAATCCGAACGGCGGGTCTGGTCCGGCCGCTTCCCGCTGGATGTGGTGAAATTCCGCCATCGCCGCTTTGACGGCGCGATGTCCGAAACCCGCACATGGGAACTCTGGCGCCGCGGTCATGCGTCCGCCCTGATCCCTTACGACCCCGTCGCTGACGTCGTCGTCCTGATTGAGCAGTTCCGCTTTCCGGCACTCGCCGCCGGCATCGATCCCACGCTCGTGGAACTCCCCGCCGGTCTTTGCGAGCCCAACGAGGACCCTGCCGACACCATTCGCCGCGAGATGGGCGAAGAGATGCACATGGAAGCCGACCGTATCGAACGGATCGGCGGTTTCATGCTGACGCCCGGCGGCGCGGATGAGTTTTGCTATCTGTATGCCGGCCGGGTCGCCGCGCCGCCCGTGGACCGGGATGGCATCGCCGGACACGGTGGCGAAGCGGTCGAATCCGAGGATATCCGTGTCCGCGTCTGGCCGGCCGATAAGGCCATCGAAGCCGCGTTCGCCGGCCAGTTCCCCAACGTGATCACCGCGCTGGGCCTGTTCTGGCTGGCGGCAAAGCGCGACTGGTTACGGCAGAAATGGATGATCTCATGACCCAGCGCCTGTTTCTCGACGATCCGACCCTGGCCCGCACGTCCGCGACCGTGGTCGCCAGCGGGCCGGAAGGCATCGTGCTGGACCGCACCGTGTTTTATGCCCGCGGCGGCGGCCAGCCGGGCGATCGCGGCACGCTGCGCTGGAACGGAGGCACGACGCCGATAAACGAGGCGGTGAAAGGGGAGGGCGATACGATCCAGCACCTTCCCGCGTCCGACGCGGCGTTACCGGCCGTCGGGACGCCTGTAGAGGCAGAAATCGACTGGGACCACCGTCATGCGCTGATGCGTATGCACACCGCCATGCACCTGCTGTGCAGCCTGATCAAGGGCGCGGCGGTCACCGGCGGGTCCGTGGGCGCCGACAAATCCCGGCTCGACTTCGACCTGCCCAACCCGCCACCGAAGGAGGAGATCGAAGCGGGCCTGAACGCGTTGATCGAGGCTGATTACCCGGTGCGGATCGAGTGGGTGGACGAGTCCGTGCTGGATACAGATCCCGGTCTGGTGCGCACCATGTCGGTGAAACCGCCCCGCGGCACCGGCCGTTTGCGCCTGATGCGCATCGGCGAGGACGATTCACTCGTGGACTTGCAGCCCTGCGGCGGCACACATGTTTCAAGAACCGGCGAAATCGGGGCGATGCGCGTCGTGAAGATCGAGAACAAGGGCAAACAGAACCGGCGCATCATCATAGCGCCAGCGGTGGTCGCTGAATCCGCCTGATTACGGCAGATACTGTCCGCTTATTGAACATTTGGTCATCCGCTTGGGATGCCGCGTCCGCGTGCCTATCTGAAACTCACAGTTCGTTTCAGAAAGGGAGCGGTGACTATGTCCATTTCCGACGTCCTTCATCACAAGGGCCGGCAAGTCGTGAAGGTCCGCACATCCGACAGCGTGCAATCGGCGGTGCGGAAGATGGACGAGCACCGGATCGGCGCGGTGGTCGTCGAAGACCAGTGGATGCGTCACGCCGGGATCTTCTCGGAACGTGACCTGGTCAAAGCCGTCGCCGAACATGGCGATCGGGCGCTGAACTTCCCGGTCGAAAGGCTGATGACCGCGCGTCCCATCACGTGCCGTCTTACCGATCCGGTGGAAACCGCCCTGGCAGCGATGACGATGGCCAAGATCAGGCACCTGCCGGTCGTGGATGGCGGTCACCTCGTCGGCATTGTCAGCATCGGCGACCTGGTCAAACACCGGCTCGACGAAAAGGCCCTCGAAGCCAACGTCCTGCTCGACATCGCGCGCCTGCATGCCTGATCCGCAGCCCGCGTTGGCGCCGATCCTCAATCCTCGTCATGGGCCCGGGGGCCGCGCCGGGGGCGCGCCCCCGCCCCGGCCGCCGCGCCCCCGCCGGCCGGGGCCGGCGGCGCCCGGGGGGGG
>JARLIN010000508.1 GCA_031291715.1 Rhodopila sp.
ACCAGCCCGCCGCCGCGTGGCAGCTCGGAGACCGACCAGAGCGCATCGCCGAGCGCGGCGACGATGCTGCCGGCGGCAACCACGTCGGCGAGCGAATCCCAATCCGCGATTTCATGAAAATGCACGCTGTCCAGCGGAACATTGTGAATCCGCGCCTCGGCCTGGCCGAGAATCGTCAGGATCGCCCCGGCATGGTGCGCGGTGCCCTCGGCCAGCCCCGCCGCGGCGAGGCGCGCCAGGATGTCCGCATCTCCGGCCAGGGCGTGGGTGGCATGGTCGTGCGGATGGTCCAGGCCGACCGTGAATCGCAGGGCCCGAACCGCGCCGCTCATCCCCTCGGCCAGCTCCACCGTCCCGACCGCCGCCGGCAGCACCGCTCGCACGTCCGCCAGAACCCGCGCGCGCAATTGCGGCAAGGCGTCCAGCATCGCAGCGACAAACATGTCGCCGGCGAGCCCGCCGACGGCGTCCAGATGGATCAGGCGCATGGTCACGCCGCGGCGTAGACCGGCACGAGGTAGGGTCCCTCCGGGATCACCGCGATCGTGGAATCGCCGTGCCGAGCGATGCTTTCCGCGATCGCCGCGTCAAGCGAGGGCACCATCTCCACCGCGGTCAGGCGCCGCTCCTCGGCATCCAACCCGGTGGTATAGAGCTGCACCCGCGCCACCCGCATCGGCTTGAGCTGCATTTCCGTCTGCCACTCGTCCATGTCGGCGAGCGACTTCGCGGTCAGCGTCGCCAGGAACCGCTCCGGTCCCAGTTCCACCAGCCGGCGTTGGGCGTCGCGGAATTGCGGCGAGCCGAAGCCTTCCGAACATTCCGAGGCGACGATCAGCGTGCCGCCCGGTTCCAGAATGTCCATCGGCGTCACCATCCCCTTCACCGTCTGGTAGTACGTCTTGTCCAGCGGATAGCCGGCCGAGGAGGTGACGATCGTCTTGAACCGGCGCGAAACTTTCACCTGCGCGGCGTCGGCGATGAAGTCCACCCCCGCCAGGTGGCTGGCGATGATCTCGCCGAAGTTCACGAACACGAGGTCGCGTTCCTCATCCACCACCGTGTTCACGGCATAGACGTCGCCGATCCGGCGGACGATTTCCAACTGCTCCTCGTGCAGCGGGTTGCCGACCAGGTTGCACTGCACGGCCAGCGGATCTTCCATGAACCGGGCGGTATGGAACGTCCGGATGGTGCGCCAACCCGCCACCCCCGGCGCCACCACCTTCCGCCCGCCCGACCAGCCCGCCATGAAATGCGGCTCGATCAGACCCGTCGCGATCCTCAGATCGGCTTGCAGGAAGCGGCGATCGATGGTGACCGGCGTGCCCCGCGTCGCCGTCACGCCCAGGTCGACATGATCCGCGTCGTTGTCGGCGAAGTGGTTGGCGACGGAGACGTTCGCCATCACCCAGGGATCGCCGACCAGCTCCTCCAGCTCCTTGCCCTCGTTGGGCCGGTGCAGCCCAGTCGCCACCACGATGGAAATGCGGCCCAGCGGGATTCCGGCGGCCGTCAGGATCTCGATCATCGGCCGCAGGAACAGGTGGTTCGGCACGGGTCGGGTGATATCGCAGATCAGGATGCAGGCGCTCTGCTTGCCCCGTGCCAGCTCGGTCAGCGGCGGCGCGTTCACCGGGGAGGCGAACGCCGCCTGAATCGCGGCGGCGGGGTGGGCGAGCTTGGCTATGCCCGGCTTGCGAATCACCTGCGCCGAGGCGCCCACGGGCAGGGAGATCGGCATCTGGCCACGGCCGTAAGCGATCGTAAGCGGTGATGATCCTGACATGCTGACCTCATCATTCGGTGCAAGCCCTTTTATACAGGTTATCGGCTCCGGCCATACCGATCAGTGTTCGCATGGCTCCGTGGCGTAGCCCCCTGGTTCGGCTGAGTGGGCCGATCCCGACGACACGCCGGAACCGACGACCGAGATGCGCGGCCAGTCCTCCCACGGGAGCGGAATTCTTACCTGTCGGAGAATTTTACAAACTCAGCCCCCGCCCTGGCGAGTTCCGCAAAAGTCCATTGATTTTGCTCATTGTTTTGGGATGGCACGCAATATGCTTCCTTTTCAGCAATGAGCCACGGACCGGAATGAGCCTTACCCGGATCGTAACGCCGAACAGAAAGCCTCGCGCCATGACGCCTTTCAAGCTCGCCGCCATTCTTGCCACTCTCGCCGGCGGCGTTGCGCCGGCGCACTCGGCGGTCGTGACGGTGGTGAACCCCACGACTTTCGGCGGCTTCGAGAGCAACGTCGAGAACCCGACAGGGGCGCCGGCCACGTGGGCGCAACCGCAGGTCAGCCAGTGGGCGCCAAGCCCGAACTTCGCCGCCGCGAACCTCGCGATCGTAAACGATGGCGACGCTTACACCGGCGAGACCTACACATGGTCGGGCGGGAACTACGCGGGCGTGTACGACGGCTACGTGACGACGACGAGTGGGAGCGCCTGGCAGTATATCGGCCTGCAAAATCTTGCCGTGCAAGCCGGTGCCACAATAAACGTGCAGGCCTACGTGTGGGCGAACGCAGTCGGAGACCAATTCGGCATCAGTTACGGGACGACCGGTCAGGTCTCTGTCACTCAAAAACCCACGGACACCTACGCCTTTACGCCGACCGACATCTATGTCACCCAATCGTATGTACCGGTAAATTTCTCTTTCGTCGCGCCAAGTTCCAACATCGACATCGACTTCGGTTTTTACGATCCCGAGAACACTGCCCCGATACACATCGACGACGTCTCGGTTACTTATGAAACGACCGGCTCCGTGCCCGAGCCGGCCTCCGCGGCGCTGCTCGGCGCCGCCCTGCTCGGCCTCGGTCTGACACGCCGCAGATTCGGCTGAACCAGAGTCGGAGAAGGGGAGGGGAAAGCAGCGGAGGAACGCTCCTGCCCTGTCGGAATCCTTTACACTCCCCACCGCCCATCGGCACCACGTCCCTCCTAACACCTTGAATTCGAGCCCTTCCGTCCCATGGCATGGAATCTGCTTGGACACCCCCGAATTAGGCCTGTCGTGCCGTGGATGTTCGGAGAGTTGGATCATGACGCCCCTGAAAACGCTCCTCCTGTCGGCCAGCCTGGTTATCGCGGGAGCCGTCTCCGCGCACGCCGCTCCCGGCACCGTCTGTGCGGCGTCGGCCAACCTGATCAACGATTGCGGCTTCGACGCCGTTGCTGACAGTTCTACCAATTTCGGAGCGTACTGGTCCGTCAACGGCTCGGCCTCTGCGGGCAACAATGACGTTTCCACTGCTTCCCAGATATACAGTGGTTCCACTTATTATCTGTCCCCCAGCCAATCCGCGGGACTTATCGCGTCCTATGCAAGTGATTCTTACCCGCTAGGTGGGACGCTTTCGCAAACCTTCAGCGACCCAAGTTCCAGCGCCCTGCTTTTCTCTTTCTACGTTTCGAATCAGGGGATCGCCGACGATGGCGCCACCGGCACCCTCACCCTGTTGCTCAATGGAAATACGCTGGGCAGCTGGAACATGGACACTTTCCCGACCGACAACAGCTGGGAAATGCTTAGTGCAACGGCGCCGGCAGCGGATGTTATTCAGGGATCAAATACTCTGAAATTCGCCTTCAACAACACCGACGACGTCTTCCTTCTTGACTCGGTGAGCGGCGATCCCGTCCCCGAGCCAGCCTCCATGGCGCTGCTCGGCGCTGCCCTGCTCGGCCTGGGCCTGATCCGTCGCCGCAAGGCCGGCTGATCCCGCGGCACCTGTCGGGAAACTTTACGCTTGCCCGGCGCCTCCGCCGGCGCGGCCGTGTGGCCTTAGCTTTCCTCTTCCTCCCCCGCCGGCGCCCGCGACGGCGCCATGTCGTGTACTTCCAACAGCCCGTACAGCGTCGGCCGGCTGATCCCCATCAGTTTCGCGGCCTGGCTGAGACGATTGTTGCTGTGCGCCAGCGCGCGTTGCAGAACCGTCCGTTCCGCCCGCATCCGGGCCGCCCGCAGGTCGAAATCAAGCACCGCCCCCTCGGGGGCCACCAGCTCCAGGTCGGGGGCATCCACCAGCTTGCCGTCCGCCATCACGACCGCCCGCTTCACCCGGTTCTCCAGCTCGCGCACATTGCCCGGCCAGGGATGCGCGTCGATCGCCGCCACCGCGGCCTCGGTGAATCCGCGCAATGACCGGTTCAGCTCCCGGTTGCACTGGTTGAGGAAGTAGCGGGCCAGCAGCAACGCGTCCCCCGGCCGCTCGCGCAGCGGCGGGATGCGCACGCTTACCGCGTTCAGCCGGTAGAACAGATCGCTGCGGAAACTGCCGCGTTCCACCCGTTCCTCGATCGCGACGTTGGTCGCCGACACCACCCGCGTATCGACCGCGATCGGCGCCCGCCCGCCGATCCGCTCGACGGTCTGTTCCTGCAGGAAGCGCAGCAGCTTCACTTGCAAGGGCAGCGGGAGATCGCCGATCTCGTCGAGGAACAGGGTGCCGTGGCTGGCGCTCTCGATCTTGCCGATGGTCTGCTTCACCGCCCCGGTGAAGGCGCCGCGCTCATAGCCGAACAGCTCGCTTTCCAGCAGCGTCTCGGGGATGGCGCCGCAGTTGATCGCGACGAACGGCTGGGCGGCGCGCGGGCTCAGTTCGTGCACCGCGCGCGCCAGCAGTTCCTTGCCGGTGCCGCTCTCGCCCATCAGCAGCACGGTCACGTTGGTCGGCGCCACCCGCTCGATGGTGCGGTTCACCTTCTGCATGGAATCGCTGCCGGTGACGATGCGGCGCAGCGGCGTCGGCACGTTGGCCTGCGCCAGTTGCCGGTTTTCCTCCTCCAGC
>JARLIN010000509.1 GCA_031291715.1 Rhodopila sp.
AGCGCTGGCCGGCGTTCCACCGTCCTCTGCCGCCGGAGGAATAACGGCCAACCCCGTAGCCGGCTGAGTCATACCAACCGCCCTTGATGTTGACCCATGTAAATGGGTCAACGGCCGTCGGCATGAGGCTTGGTTTGGCGCGGGGCCGCCCCGCCAACCCCGCGCGCGATACCAACCGCCGCTATCGCCGGAAGAGTCGGCGACAGCGGCGATTGGTATCAGATCGCCTCGCGCGGTTTTAGCGACCGTTTCGCCCACGCGTCCACATGGCGAAGCAGCAGTTCGCCCAGCTCCTTCGCGCGGGGCTGCAAATCGGGGGTGCGGCCCACCAGCGTGATCGCCGCCACCGCCTCACCGGATCGATTGCGCACCGTGGTTCCAATCGCGAACCGCGTGCCCGACAGCCGGACGTTGGTCGCGATGCGCGTCCGTCTGATTTCTTCAAGCTGGCCAAGAAACACATCGACCGCCGCGGCTTCCTCGGCATTGCGCCGGCGAAGGTACGTCCTGAGTTCGGCGTCAGACCGCGCGGCCAGAAGTGCCTTGCCGCTCGCGGTGCCAATCAGGGTGCGGCGGATGTTCGAGCGAGCTTCGATTCCGGATATCGCATCGCCCCCGACTTCGTCGATGTAGAAGAGGTTATCGCCAGCCTGCACGCCAAGGAATACCGGCGCGCCGGTTTCCTCATGCAGCGCCAGCAGGTCCGCGTGCGACACCAGTCCGGCGCGGATATGGCCGCTGGCAATCGTCAGGCCATAGACCGCCGGGCCAAGGAAGAAGCGGTGGTCCTCCTCATAAAGCCAGCCCTTGGCCAGAAGCCCCTGGATAAAGCCGTAGACCGAACTTTTTGGTGCCTCCAAAGCCCGGGCAAGCTCGGCGAAGGTCATGCCAGGGTGGTAGACGACCTCTTCGAGAATCTGTGTGACCCGGTCGACCGTTCGATGAGGCTGCGGTTCACGCGCGGCGTGGCCGCCGTTTCGCGTCGGTGCCGTCTCGGTAGCGTCTGGTTTTGGCTCGTTGGACCGCAACATTGGAAATCCGTCTGCACGATGAACGTCGGGACACGCTTCTACAACATCTTGAGCCACAGGTTGAGCGGCTTTCCCGGGTGTTGAATCGCGTCCGTCACCATGCCGCCTCCAGAATCTCGATCAGGTCCGATGCGTCGCGCACGGGGCGTGGGTTGCCGCGCAGGAACCAATCGCCCATGCCGTGGGAGGCAATGTCGGACAAGGCGTCGTGTGGCACGCCAATGTCGCGCAATCGCCGCGGCGTTCCAAGCCGGATGAATATCGATTCCAACGCCTCGACGATTGTTGCGACGAGCGGCTCGCCCCCGGATCGGCCTAAAGCCGTGGCGATCTTCTCTAGCCCGGATTGCGCCGCGTCGGCATTGAAGCGGAGGGTGTGCGGCAATACGATCGCCTTTGCGATGCCGTTCTCCACGTGGCAGCGCCCGCCGATCGCGTGACCGAGCACCGTGGCGACGCCGGCTCCGGTGAAATCCGAACCCTGGCCGCAGAGTACGGCCGCGAGCATGAGTTCGCCGCGCGCGCCGAGATCTGGGTTCGGCAGATGCTGTGCCAGCAGCCGCACGGCATGGATCAACATGGCGTCCGAGATCGGATCGCCGGAGCGGGATGTCAGTCCTTCGAGTGCCAGGATCAATGTATCGATGCTTGCGCTGACAACGAGATCGCGCGGCGCCGACTTGATCAAGTCGGGATGGATGAAGATCGACTGCGCGCGGGTCTTTGGGTCAAACAACGCAAGGCGTTCGCCGCTTGCTGGATCGAAGACCGCGCTGCCGGCCTTCACCGTGGCTGTATTCGGCGTCGTGGGAATAACCAGTTGCGGCAATTTCGGCGCTAGCAGTTTCGGACTTTTGAGTTGCCCACGCTCATCCCGCGATGTCGCCAGTGACTTTGCGTCACTGTTCTCGGCCAGCAGGATGCTGGCCGCCCGCGCCGTGACGATCGCCGAACCGCCGCCGACCGCAATGACCGCGTCCGCCTCCAGCCGCTTCAGTTCCTGTGCGCCCGCCTCGACCGCCGGCACGGGGCTGTGCGCGCGAACGCCCGCGAACACGCCGGCACACCGGTCGCCCATCGCCGATCGCACGAGACCAAGCAACGAGCTGTCGCGGGCCAGCGATGACCCACAGACAATCACCGCCCGGCGGCTGTTCAGCCGGTCAAGTTCACGGCCGAGTTGTCCCAGGCTGTCGGGTCCACTGAAGAGACGCAGCGGCGGGGTGATGTGTTGAAAGGAACGCATGTCGGTTGTTTCCCGGGATTCTGATGTGCGAGCTTAATGGAACGTCCGTCCGCCATCCACCGCCAGCGCGGCACCGGTGACATAGGACGCCTCCGAACTTGTGAGAAACAGGATGGCGTTGGCGATTTCCACCGGATCGGCGATGCGTTTCAATGCGTAGGCACTGACGTCGCGCCCCATATTCGCACTCATCGGCGTATCCACCAGACCCGGGCAGACACTGTTTACTCGGATGTGGGGCGCCAGTTCGGCGGCCAGGGCGCGCGTCAGATTGACGACGCCGCCCTTTGAGGCGGCATAGGCGGTGCGGTTCGCCACGTTTACGAACAGTCCCTGGCCGGAGGCGAGGTTTACGACGGTCGCAAACGGCGCCTGCGTCAGCCATGGCAGGCAGCAGCGCACGACGATGTAGACGCCGGTGAGATTCACATCGATCACACGCCGCCATTCGGCGAAGCCAACCTCCCGCACCGAACCGCGAAGCCAGATCCCGGCGGCGTTGACGATACCGCCGATGCCGCCCATCGCGGAGGCGCCTTGCTCGACCGCGCGTTCGACCGACGCTTCGTCGGTGATATCGGTCGCGACCGCAAGGCCGCCTGTTTCACGCGCGATCTCCGCCAATGCCTCGGCGTTACGATCCAACAGCGTCAGCGCCGCCCCCTGCTTGGCGAAAATCTGTGCGGTGCGCCGCCCGATCCCCGAAGCTGCGCCGGTGATCACGATACGGCGCCCCTTGAGGCGGTTGGACGGTGCCGCGGCCGTTACGATTTCTGTCATGTGCGCATCACTTGGCGAAGATCGGCTTGCCGGTGGCCAGATCCGGCGGCTCCAGCACAACCAGTTTTACGCCGCCCTTGCCGTCGGACTGCAATTGACCGAGCGGCATGAGTTCGCCGGTCTGCGAGCCGTCGCTGGCCAGTTCAAAATTGCCGGCCAGCGTCTTCAGCTTGCCGGACATGCTGAACACGGCCTCTCGGATGTCCAACTGGTCCAGGCTCTTGGTGCGTGCCAATGCCTGTTCGATGATCTGACCGGTCAGATAGCCGTAGATCGCATTGGCACCGAAGGCGCCGCCTGATCCGTTTGGAAACGCCTTGTCCCACATGGCGCGGTACTCGGCCAGGGTCGGTCCGAAATCGGGCCGGCGGTTGGCGACCGTCGGCGGCACGTAGCTGAACACGTCGGTCAGGCCGGTGGCGCCCACGGTCTGGACCAGTTCCTCCTCCTCCATTCCGACATAGATGCCGAAGGCGAATTTGAAATGCTCTCCGGATTCCTGCAGGTTGCGGAAGAAGGCGATGTCATTGCCAACGTAACCGAGATGCACGACAGCGTCGGCTTTGGCGCCGGCGATGTTGTTGATCAGCACGGTGTAGTTGGAGGTGGTGGTCGGCACGCCCTGGTCGTAGACTATCTTGATCTTGCCGGCTTGCTCGATATAGGTTTTGAACCATTTCGCCTGCGTGCCGGTGAAGTCGTTGGTGGAATACAGGATCGCCACGCTCTTGATCCCATGTTCCACACCCGCCGTGTTCAGGAAGTCGGCGACGATTTTCGGGTAGACGGTGGAAACCGGCGAGGTTATCAGCGCGATATAGGGATTGTCCGGCGTAAAGAACGCGGCACCGGTGCCGGAGACATTGAACAGGAACTGCTTGTGCTCCTTGGCGATCGGCACGGCAACCGAGGTCATTACCGATCCGGAATCCGTCACCAGCAGATCAACTTTGTCCTGGGTGATAAGCTGATTGTACATCGTGGCGGCCGTGGCGGTGCTGCTCTGGTCGTCGTAGCTGATCAGCTTGACCGGGATTTTCTTGTTATACGGCTTCACGAACACGCCGCCTTCGGCGTTCACCTGGTCCACCCACATCTTCATCGAATTCTGCACCGGCATCGAAATGGCGGCGTAGGGGCCGGTACTGGCGTAGAGCTTGCCGATTTTGATTTCGGATGGAACCGTCTGCGCCCGCGCGGAAGTGACGGCGCCAGCGATGCAGAGCAGTCCAAATAGCACGGATTTGAAGTTCATCGGCGTTTCCTCAGTTTTCTGAGCGCTCGTAGCCGGCGCGGGGGATGAAGCTCATGAGGTTGCGGGTGAAGCCGCCGGTCCATACTGTGTCGCCATGCCCCAGGGGGCGCCGCCACCCGTCAGGGCGGTGATGACGCCGATCTTCAGCGTCTGCGCGCTGGCGGCGGCCAGCAGGCTTGCGTAACGCCCAAGACCGACTGTGAACATTGTCGCCAGCCTTCTGATCTTCATTGTGGTTCCTGCCACTTTCTTGTTCGACATTTCGTTACGTCCGTTGTCGCGGCTTCTAAGCGCGCAACGCCGGGTGCTTCCGTCCCGTCATGTTCCATCGCAATGGCTTCCTCCCGATTGGCTTGTTATCGAGTTCGCTATTACGATCATAAAGTCGTATTTGCGATCAACTTAAGCCTGCAATCGTGGCGTGTCAAGCGATCTGGGGCGATCCAAGGGCCGGTTATGTATCGGATATGTCCTGGCCGTCGCGGTGAGGGCATCCGCCCCGTCGTTCTGAGCAGGATGTCCCCTTGGGCTTGCCAGCCGCCCGTCATCGGGGCGATCCTTCGGCAAGCAAAAGAACAGGGGGAGCGCCATGCCATCCATGGTGTACGACTACATAATCGTGGGGGGCGGATCGGCGGGGTCGGTCCTGGCCAACCGTCTGTCGGCGCGCAGCCAGAACAAGGTTCTGCTTCTGGAAGCCGGCCAGGATACCCCGCATGGCAAGGTCCCCGCGGCGGTGCTGGATTCCTATCCCGGCACGGCGTACCTCAATCCGAACTACACCTGGAACAAGCTCAAGGTCACCACCGAGGTGATCTCCCACAACAATCCCGACGAGAAGGCGCCGCCGCTCCGCACCTATGAGCAGGCGCGCATCCTGGGCGGCGGGTCGTCCATCAACGGCCAGCTCGCTAACCGTGGCGCACCGACCGACTATGACGAGTGGGCGGCGAGCGGTGCCACCGGCTGGAACTGGGACAACGTGCTGCCTTACTTCAAGAAGGTCGAGCGCGACATGGACTTCGACGGGCCATGGCACGGCAAGGAAGGGCGCATTCCGGTTCGCCGCATTTTCCCCGACCTTTGGCCCGAGCACGCCAAGGCGGTGGGGCAGGCGTTCGAGCAAGCCGGGTACAAATTTATCCAGGATCAGAATGCGGAATGGGAGGACGGGTATTTCCCGATCACCATCTCCAACGCCTATGAACGCCGGGTGTCCGCCGCGATCGGCTACCTCGATCCCGGCACGCGGATGCGGGCGAATCTGACCATTTCCACCGACACCCAGGCCTCCGGCCTGATCTGCGAGGGGCAGCGCTGCATCGGGGTCAAGGCGGTGGTCGCCGGCAAGCCGGAGGAATTTCGCGGCAACGAAATCATCCTGTCCTGCGGCGCCATTCATTCCCCGGCGCATCTGATGCGGGCGGGGATCGGGCCGGGCGCGCATCTGCGGGAGCATGGGGTCGAGGTCCGGGCAGCGTTGCCAGGCGTCGGCCAGAGGTTGCAGGACCACCCGGCCGTGGCGGTCGCGGCGTTCCTCAAGCCACACGCGCGGATCATCCACGACTACTCGCGGCGGCATATCTACACGGCGCTGCGGTATTCCTCGAACCTGCCGGGCATACCGCCGGGGGATATGTTCACCGTGGTGACCAACAAGACCTCCTGGCACAAGGTCGGCGAGCAGATCGGCTCATTCATCGTCACGGTCTACAAGACCTACTCCGAAACCGGGTCGGTTCGCCTGCGCTCGGCGCATTGGTCGGATGAACCGCAGGTCGATTTCAACCTGCTGTCCGACCAGCGCGATCTGGAGCGTATGATGGACGGTGTCCGCCAGTTCGGTGCGATGCACCTGACGCCGGTCATGCAGAGCGTGACGGATCATCCATTCCCGGCCAGCTACAGCGACAAGGTGCGCCAGGTCGGGCTGCTCAGCCGCAAGAACAAGCTGATCACCGACGTGATGGCGAAGGCGCTGGACGGGCCGGCGGCGCTGCGGCGGTATTTGATCGAGACCCTGGTGATGGAGGGCGTCACGCTTCAGGACGTGCTCACCGACGATGAGAAGCTGGAGGCATTCGTGCGCAAGGCCGCCGTCGGGGTGTGGCACGCGTCGTGTACATGCCGGATGGGGTCCGAAGACGACCCGATGGCGGTGACCGACCCAGCCGGCCGCGTGCGCGGCGTGGAGGGGCTGCGGGTGGTCGATGCCTCGGTTTTCCCCGTCGTGCCGTGCGCGAACACGAACTTCCCCGTGCTGATGACGGCGGAGAAGATGGCGGATGCGATTTTAGCCGGCGCCTGAGCACGAATGGGTCGAAAAGGGGGGTTGCATTGCGATGGAAGGTTGGTAGAAACCGCCCCTCGTTGGTGCGGGCGCATAGCTCAGTTGGTAGAGCAGCTGACTCTTAATCAGCGGGTCCAAGGTTCGAGTCCTTGTGCGCCCACCAATGACATCTTGAAATCGTTGAGAATTTTATGGGTTTTCGGCAACCATCGGAACGCCGCCTATAAATGTCTGCCAGGTGCCCGCAACCCGAGCCGGTAAACGTTCATGCGCTTGCTCACTATCCTCATAGCGGCTCTGTCCATGCTCGCACTCACGGCTTGCGGCGGCTCAGACGACGGTTCGGAGCAGCCTCACCGTAACCAGGCTGGCCCCTACATTGGCGGCGGTGCTGGCGTTCGATTCTAGACGGCCCTCCGGCGTCGTCACCCTCGGCCAGATCGCCGACCGCACATTAACCCTGGACGTTGCCTGTGCCCGCTGAGACCGCGCCGGCCGCTACAGCATGGCTGCGCTGGTCATGAATCTCGGCCGCGACGAGCTGGGCACGGATTGGCTACGGGAGATACCGGCGGATTGCCCGCGTCGGATGAATCCAAGCCCGTCCATCCATGACCTGTGCGGCGTTCACTGTCCGGGGCTGGCTAAGCTGTTCCTGGGTAACCGCAAAAGGGGCCGCCTGCCACGGAGCGGCCCCGCGACACCCAATCATCTGCTGGGGGCTGGCCGGGGCGGGGGTAGATTCTTTGGGTTATGGCAAACGTCGCAAATGGTGGAACCACCCATATGGGAACGCCGGCGGTCCAAGAAGTCGGGTATCCAGCCGAGGCCGTTGCACTGTGGGCAGGGCCGGAGAGTTGCGGATTGTTCCGCCTTGATCTGCTGCATGCGGTCATGGATCGCCTTCCAGTCATTGGCGATTGGTTCTGCCATTTGCGTGGTCCTCCCCAACGAACTCACGGCGTCCACGGCATCTTGCGGCAGGCGCCGTGCCTGACCCCCTTTTAGCATCGACTCCCCATCCCTGCTTTGTCACGACATCGCGCCCAACGTCCGATTGAGCGCCTTGCACCCTCGGATGGTCGCCGGGCGCATGAACGAGGTTTGCGGGGTGCATTTTCCGAGGTGTGAAACACTTCATCGCGCTGACGCCTGGCTCGGGGCAAGTCTCCAGATGACAACGAAGCCGGACAGCCCGTCCGACAAGAGATGGAGAATTCCGATGAAGAGCGTCATTCGTGCAGCGCTGGCCGCCCTGAGCCTGGCAACAATCACCCCGGTCGCGAATGCCGCCAATTTCCATAATGGCAGTACAATCGCTGGGACGACACAGGCCACACGGATGCAGCAGAGCGGCTCGTACGGCGGCTAAAGCGGAGCGTCTGTCGGCTGAAGGGATTGCCATCATGGGCATCCTTCAGCCGCGCCGCCGGCAACGGAAGGGACGTTGTTCATATCAGCAAAGGCGTAGAGGCCGGGTCAGCCCTGGCCCTTTCCTTAGCTGTTGGGTGGCTGGCGCTATGCCCCAAAAGAAAGGGGCCGCCCTCTCCCGAGACGGCTCCTGCATCGGGTGGACGGCGGATCAGGCTCGCTCAGGCAGGCTGGCGGCGTCTCGGTTCATTATCCTCTGAACGGTGGCGTCGCCGCCATCACGTGGAAGGTGTGGCCAGGACGCGGTTTGCAACCATGTTCGCCGACCGGTTCGTCGTTGAAGGGAGAGATCCGATGAATCCGGCCCCTCACACAGAATTCCTGACAGGATCCGGGGTTCGTTACAGCTGTGCCATCCAGGTCCGACGAGGCCCGCAGCTACGTTTGCTAAAGTCCCGGATTTGCGCACGACGAGTTGCGCTGGCTTGATTAAGAGGCTGCTTGTCGCTTGCCCGGATGGAGTAGAAGCTGCCGGACGCATGTTCCGGAGACCGGACTGTCCCCGGCGTGGCGGCTTGCTTTGCTCGTTGCCGGCAAAGCGCCCACACGCCATTGCTCGCGCAAATGAGCTGACGTGCAAATCATAACCAGGGAGCGCAAAATGTCCGAATCTGTTCACATTCACCCGTCGGTTGACTCAGGGCTGAAGCCTGGTTCCGCGACGTTCAGCGGCGGAACATTGGTGTGCAAATGCGCGCAGGACCAAGTTAAAGTCAGAATCGATGGTTCGATCGCCTATAACCATGCTTGCGGATGCACCAAGTGTTGGAAGCCGCAAGGGGCGGACTTCTCGATCGTCGCTGTCGTTCCACGGGACAAATTACACGTCACTCAGAACGAAAACAAACTCAGGATCGTTGATCCATCCGCCACGATCCAGCGCCACGCCTGCACCGGGTGCGGCGTTCACATGTATGGCCGGATCGAAAACAAGAACCATCCCTTCTACGGCTTTGACTTCATACACCCGGAACTGTTCCAAGAGGCAGGCTGGCCTCCGCCGGAGTTCACCGCCTTCGTGTCGTCCGTTATCGAATCGGGTGTAAGCCCTGACAGGATGGCGGGCATCCGTGGCCGGCTGAAGGAACTGGGACTGGAGCCGTACGACTGCCTGTCGCCGCCTTTGATGGACGCCATCGCCACGCATGTGGCCAAGGCGTCCGGCGCGCTGGCGGCGTAAGGTCCGGAACGGGCAGCACGGGATCCGCGCGCTGCGCGGCCTCCGCCTGGGACCATGATTGAAGCAGCCTGAGACGATGGCGGTCTAGGGTCAGTGGCCTGCTTATCCCGGAGCCCGCCATGAGATGCGACGAACTTCGGGGCAGGACACTACTTCGGGGCAGGACACTGGGGCGTGGTCGCTTGAGCACACGTCGGAAAGCGGGAATCGCGCTCTAATACGTCACCACAGTCCGGATGCTTTCCCCACGGCGCATCAGATCGAAGCCATGGTTGATCTGATCGAATGGCAGGACATGGGTGATCAGGTCGTCGATGTTGATCTTGCCATCCATATACCAATCAACGATGCGGGGTACGTCAGTGCGGCCGCGCGCGCCGCCAAAGGCGGTGCCCATCCACACCCGACCCGTCACAAGCTGGAAGGGCCGTGTCGCGATTTCCTGCCCGGCACCTGCGACGCCGATGACGATCGACTTGCCCCAGCCTCGATGCGCACACTCCAGCGCCTGGCGCATGACCTTTACATTGCCAATGCATTCAAAACTGTAATCCGCACCGCCCTTGGTAAGATCCACCAGATACGGCACCAGGTCACCTTGGACGTCGCTGGGATTGACGAAATGGGTCATGCCGAATTTCTCGGCCATCTCCTTCCGCCGCGGATTCATGTCCACGCCAACGATCATTTCCGCGCCAACCAGCCGTGCGCCCTGCACCACGTTAAGGCCAATACCACCGAGCCCAAAGACAACGACACGCGCGCCGGGTTCCACCTGGGCGGTATTGATGACCGCGCCGATGCCCGTGGTAACGCCGCAGCCGATGTAGCAGACTTTTTCGAATGGGGCGTCCTCACGGATTTTCGCCAAGGCGATTTCCGGCAGAACCGTGAAGTTCGAGAAAGTCGAGGTGCCCATGTAATGCATCACCGGGCTGCCGCCGGCCGAAAATCGGCTGGTGCCATCGGGCATGACTCCACGCCCCTGTGTTGCGCGGATGGCGACGCAGAGATTTGTCTTGCGGCTCAGGCAATACTCGCATTGCCGGCATTCCGGCGTGTAGAGAGGGATGACGTGATCACCCTTCTTCAACGAGGTGACCCCGGCCCCGAGTTCCACGACGATTCCCGCACCTTCGTGGCCGAGTATCGCAGGGAAAATGCCTTCCGGATCCGCGCCGGAAAGCGTGAATTCATCCGTGTGGCAGATCCCCGTAGCCTTCAGCTCGACCATCACCTCTCCGGCGTGCGGGCCTTCGAGATCCACGGTTTCGAGGCTGAGCGGTTGTCCCGCCTGACGTGCGACCGCGGCGCGAGTCTTCATATGAAAGCCTCCAATCCATGCGGCTGGTGCCTAATGTCTCGAATCCGAAGTTCGCTCTCGCGGGCGAAACTCGGATTCGAGACGCGAGCTCCTTATTTTCTTAGAGGTCTGCTTATCCCCGAAGCCCGCCGCATGATGCGACGAACTCCGGGGGCAGGACGCTAGTTCTTTTTTGTTCCGTCTTCTGAGAACTGCTCGAGATAAGCGATGACGTCCTTTCTCTTCTGCTCATCCTTCAGGCCGGGGAAGATCATCTTGGTATGGGGTACGACGGCCTGCGGGTTGGTCAGGTATTTATCGAGTTCCTCGGGCGTCCAGACGATCCCGGAATCTTTGTTGGCCGGCGAGTATTGATAGCCCGGATAGGTTCCTGCCTTGCGGCCAACCACGCCATTCAGCACAGGTCCAACGGCGATTTTCGCGCCGGGGCCGATCTGATGGCACGCACGGCATACCATGAAATCCTTCTCCCCGGCTGCAGCATCCTGCGCCCTCGAGGGGGCGGCGGCAACAATCAACAGCGCGGATGCGATCAGACATGAACGTATCACGGAACCTCCCTTACGCCTCGTGGCGAGTTGACCAACGTTTCAAGACGCGTCGGTGCGAAGTCAACGGCGTAACCCGCGCGTCATCAAATCTTCCCGTCTTCTTGATCCGGCCACGCGCAGTGCCAGCGCATGATCCGGTAAGCCGGGTGTTCGCCAGACCATTGGGCAAGATACGGCTGCGCCTGCACCATGCAGGTTTGCAGTGACCCGGAGGTCTGGAACAGCACGTGATACTCCCGGCAGGCGCCAGGATTGGCCAAGGCGCAGGCAAGCAGGATGAGATCGACCAGATTCATCGGAACCCCCTCTCGCAGGCGCCTGATAGAAAAGCCCCTGGCCACAACGCCATCACCAGTCTGACGGATGCAGCCTTTCGCGCACAAGGTAAGACAGCCCACGCGACCAGGATTCATCGGTATTGCCTCGGATGTCCACACTTCCGGCACTGATCACCTTGCCGGTCGTCACGTCGCGCGCAACGACATTGATGTTGAGGATCAGGTTGGACACTTTCTGAACCCAACCCGTTACCGAGATCGTCGCACCAACCTTGCGCGCCATGTCCATTTCACAGCCGCCACAGGATCGCAGGTCAATGCCCTGCGCCTGCTGGGCGATCGGTGTCAGGTCGACTTGCACGCAGCAGCCTGAATGGACAAGCGCGTCCCGCAAGGCCGTATCGAGGGCGGAGAGCCGCGTCTGTTCATCCGAGCGCGGCCCCTGCATCTGCCCTTGAAGGCTGGTATCATCGAACATGAACGGGAATATCGCTGTCGGCACCGGTTCCCGTGCCGCTGCCCGTCCGGCCGTCAGACATAGAATCGTCACCATGGCGTATGGCCAAATCTTCATACTGGAAGACCAATCCTCCGCGTTCTGTGTCCCTGCGGCCGTGTTGTCGCCGGTGGACACGTTCTTCATACTGGCTTGCATGGAACGTCCAAAGTCGCCCCCGGGTAATAGCCTGGGCCGGCGCGCCCTGATCAAAAAAGCAACTGGTGCCGCCCTCGTCACCACGGTGTCCGAGGTGCGTGCCGACGAAGTATCTGTTCGCGTGGGCTACCTCCGCTGGGCCGACCGCCGTCCGACCATATCCTTGCTCGACAAACCCGCCCCAGACGAAGGTCTCGCAGGCGCGCGGCTTGCCATCAGCGACAACAACACGACGGGCCGCTTCATCAATCAGAAATTCGAACTGGTGGACGCGCCGCTGCGTGATGGAGACACGCCAGCGGATGCTCTTAAGGACATGGTGGGGAAAGGCGTCGCGCTGGTGATGACGGACGCACCGGCCGCCGTGCTGCTGGATCTCGCCGCCGCCAGCCAGGTCACCTTGTTCAACATCGCCGCACCGGACGACGCGCTGCGGCAAGAGTCATGTCGCGGCAACGTGATTCACGTCGCGCCATCGCGCGCCATGCTCGCCGACGCACTCGGTCAATACCTGGTCTGGAAGAAGTGGACACGTTGGGTGCTGGCGTACGGCTCTCACCCCGATGATGGTCTGCTTGCGGATGCCTACCGGCGGTCAGCCAAACGGTTCGGCGCACGAATCCTGAAGGAAATCGAATACAAAGATACGGGCGGCGCGCGGCAGACCGACTCAGGCGTGGTGCAGACCCAGCAGCAAATGCCCGTCTTCACCCAAGGTCTGCCGGATTATGATGTTCTGGTAACAGCCGACGAAAACGAGGTCTTCGCCGGCTATCTTCCCTATCGGACATGGGATGCGCGTCCCGTCACCGGATCGGCCGGATTGCGCCCGGTGTCCTGGAGCGCCAGCAGCGAATCCTGGGGCGGCGCGCAGCTTCAGGACCGCTTCATCCGCATAGCCCATCGCCCCATGAGGCCGCGTGACATGCAGGCATGGACCGCGGGCCGGATGATCGGCGAAGCCGCGAGCCGCTGTGGGTCCATGGACCCGGCAAAGATCATGCAAGACATGAGAAGCCCGGATTTCGGCATCGCCGCCTATAAGGGCCAAAAGCTGACACTGAGAGATTGGGACTGGCAGCTCCGTCAGCCAATCCTGCTCGACGACGGCCGAACCGTGGTATCGGTTTCACCGCAGCCGGGCTTCCTGCATCAATCCTCGGAGCTCGATACGCTGGGGTTCGATCGCCCCGAAACACGGTGCAAACTGTGATCGCCTGGGCATGCATTCTCGTCGCCGCCCTGTTGTCGCTTCCGCTGGTTGCCCCACCGGCGGCGGCCTACACCGCCTACGTCACCAACGAACGTGACGACACCATGAGCGTGATCGACCTGGACCAGTTGAAAACGGTGAAGACGGTCCCCGTGGGTCAGCGCCCGCGCGGCATCACGATGACCAAGGATGGCGGAGAAATCCTCATCTGTGCCAGCGACGACGACACGATCCAGATCGTTGACCCAAAGTCGCTGAAGGTCATCGGCGACCTGCCGTCCGGCCCCGATCCGGAAACCTTCGCCCTGCACGGATCAGGCAACCCGCTGTACGTCTCGAACGAAAACGACAATCTGGTCACGATAATCGACATCCCCACCCGCAAGATGATCGCGCAAATTCCGACCGGTGTTGAACCCGAAGGGATGGCAGTGAGTCCGGATGGAAAGACGATCGTCAACACATCCGAAACGACCAACATGGCGCACTTCTTTGATTTCGCTACGCGCAAGATGGTCGCCAGCGTTCTGGTCGGCGCGCGCCCGCGCATTGCTCAGTTCAGGCACGACGGATCAGAGGTCTGGGTGTCATCCGAACTCGGCGGCACAGTGAGCGTGATCGACCCGGAGAAGCATACTGTCACGCACAAGATCGGGTTCGACGTGCAGGGTCTGCGGGCGGAAGCGATTCAGCCGGTGGGCATCCGTTTCACCGCCGATGATGAAACCGCGTTCGTCGCACTGGGACCGGCGAACCGCGTCGCGGTCATCAATACAAAGACCTATCAGGTAGAGAAATACCTGCTGGTGGGCCAACGCGTATGGCAGATGGCCTTCACACCGGACGGTCAATATCTTCTGACCACGAACGGCTTGTCGAACGATGTGTCGGTCATCGACGTCGCCTCGCTGAAGGTGGTGAAGTCGATTCCGGTTGGACGCCTTCCCTGGGGCGTGGTCGTGGCGCCACAATGAACGTCACCATCGCCAGGGACGTGACTTACGATATCCCCGACACCATCCCGGCACTTGCCGTGAACGGCGTCAGCCACGCTTACGGCGATAACAAAGCCCTCCGCGATGTCAGCCTGACGGTTCCACAGTCACGGTTCACCGCGCTGCTGGGACTGAACGGCGCCGGCAAGACCACCCTGTTTTCCTTAATCACCCGACTTTATGACACGCAGCAGGGCTCCATCGACGTCCTGGGCTTTCGCGTTTCGCGGCAACCGGGGGAGGCGCTGCGACGGCTAGGCGTGGTGTTCCAGGCACGCACGCTCGATCTCGATCTGTCGGTGATGGACAACCTGCTCTACCACGCCGCGCTGCACGGCATCGGCGGCCGGGAGGCCCACCGACGCGCGGATGCCGCGCTGCAAGAGATCGAACTGGCTGACCGGGCGCGCGACCCGACGAGAAAGCTCTCCGGCGGACAGATACGGCGCGTCGAGATCGCCCGGGCGCTGCTGCACGACCCACGTGTCCTGGTGCTGGACGAACCGACGGTGGGGTTGGATGTCGCGTCGAAGGCGGCGATTTTGCGCCATGTCAGGTCGTTGGTCCGCCAGCGCGGCGTCGCCGTCCTTTGGGCGACACACCTGCTGGACGAGGTCGCGCCAGATGACGCGGTGGCGATACTGCATCGCGGCCGGATAATCGCGGCAGGCGATGTTCCGACGGTAACCCGGTCGGCCGGCGCCAGCGACATGCGCGCCGCGTTCATCGCCCTGACCGGCGGCCGCGGGGACGAATCCGAATGAGTGCGAGCGCCACCAGCCGCCCCGGATTCACCATCGCTCAATACTTCATCTGCCTGCGCGGTATCGTCTGGCGGGAAGGCTTGCGCTTCGTTCATCAGCGCGGACGCTTCATTTCCGCCATCGTCCGGCCGTTGGTCTGGCTGTTCATCTTCGCGGCGGGGTTCCGGCAGATCCTCGGCGTTTCGATCATTCCGCCGTATCAGACCTATGTGCTTTACGATGTCTATGTCACGCCGGGCCTGATGGCGATGATCCAGCTCTTCAATGGCATGCAATCGTCCCTGTCCATGGTGTACGACCGGGAAATGGGAAACATGCGGATGCTGCTGGTCAGCCCGTTCCCACGCTGGTTCCTGTTGCTGGGAAAACTGCTGGCCAGCACGGCAGTCTCGCTGCTTCAGGTATTCGCCTATCTGGGGATCGCCTGGCTATGGGGAGTCGAGGCGCCCGGCTGGGGCTATCTCACGGTTATCCCCGCGCTCGTGCTCTCCGGCTTGATGATGGGCGCCCTTGGGATGCTGCTGTCGTCCGGCATCAGGCAGCTCGAGAACTTCGCCGGCGTCATGAACTTCGTGATCTTCCCGATGTTCTTCGCCTCCTCGGCGCTTTACCCGCTGTGGCTGGTGCAGCAATCCAGCCCGGCCGTCTTTCTCATTTGCCGGCTCAACCCCTTCACCTACGCCGTGGAATTGATCCGCTTCGCGCTCTACATGGAGGTGGACTGGCTATCTCTGGCGGTCGTCCTCGGCGCGACGATCCTGTTCGCCGGCGGCGCCATCCTCGCTTACGATCCGGCACGCGGCCTCGTGTCCAGACGAGGCGCACCGCCATGATGCGTTCCGCGGCGATGATCGCGCTTGGTGCGACGCTACTGGTCCCCGCCGCCGTGAAGGCCGCTTCCGGTGACCCCGACTGGCCGTGCCAGCAGATCAAGGTGCCGGAGCTGTCGCTTGCGGCGGTCTGGTCGGGACCGCCCGTCGATCCACAGCAGAGCGACTGGAAA
>JARLIN010000510.1 GCA_031291715.1 Rhodopila sp.
CCCTGTTCGGCGTTATCGCCATCATCATGCGACTCGCGCCGTTGGGCGCTTTCGGCGCGATGGCCTTCACCATCGGCAAATACGGCATCGGCGCGCTGGCCCAGCTCGGGTTCCTGATGCTGTGCTTCTACCTGACCTGCGTCATCTTCATCTTCGTCGTGATGGGCGCCGTCGCCGGAGTCATGGGGCTTAACATCCTGAAAATCCTCCGGTTCGTGAAGGAGGAGTTCCTGATCGTGCTGGGAACATCGTCGTCGGAAGCGGCGATGCCCACGCTGATGGAGAAGCTGGAACTGCTGGGCTGCGGCAAATCGCTGGTCGGGCTGACTGTGCCGCTGGGGTATGCCTTCAACCTGGATGGGTCCTCGATCTACTTCACCATGGCCATTGCCTTCATCGCCCAGGCCCTGAATATCGACCTGAGCTGGGGGGACTATCTGCTGATCCTGTCGGTGCTGCTGCTGACGTCGAAGGGCGCCGCCACGGTCACGGGCGGCGGATTCATCACTTTGGCAGCGACCCTGGCGACGATGAACGGCAAGGTGCCGGTGGCGGGCATGGTCCTGGTGCTGGGGATCGACCGGTTCATGAGCGAGGCCCGCGCCATCACCAACCTGTTCGGCAACACCGTGGCAACGATCTTTGTGTCCTGGTGGGAGGGGTCGCTGGACTTAAAAAAGGCCCGCGAGATCCTCGACCGGCCGGCTGGCGTGGAAGAGGCGGTGCTGGCGGAGTAGGCATCCGCACCGAACCACCCCCTTAAGGTTTTGTTAACACTTGGCGACTAAGATCAATGTTGACTTACATGTCAACATTGAAACAGATTGTAGCGGCGGGCCTGCTGGAGCCGTTCGACCTACCCGAATGGGAGCGCCGACGTCCCGTGCGGCCACTTTGGGTCGCGCCTGAACTCATGGACTGGGCTTATGAAACGTCCGAGTTGAACGATATGGCCATGGCACAAGGCCGGCGTACGCTCTGTGAACACCTATTGCAGATGTTCGCCGACTTCCGGTGCGACCGGCATGTCCATTACAGCGATCTAAAGCGCATGATGCCGACCGTAGGAGGGATTTGGCACATGTATCCGCCCGGGCTGAGGATTTACGGTCCCCGCGCCGCATGCCTTCATCGCCATCACCGGTGCGTTGGCACAGCGCACCAAAGACGACCCCGCTTTGAACGACCGGAAGCGTGACGCGGTAACCGCCTTCGCACGCAGGCACGGTCTGACGCACACAATCCAACTCGGAGACTATCGTGCCCTCTTCCCGCACCCCAACTAGCGCTCGGCGCGCTCTTTATCTGCGACTGGCCGGACAGATCGAGGGACAGCTCCGCGAGGCGTACCACCGGCGCTTCGACGCTGGTGAGATTAATCAGTCGAGCCTCGCGGCGAAGCTCGGCGTTGGCCGATCCGTCATCAACCGCCGCCTCAACGGCCAGACCAACATGACAATCGAGACCATCGCCGATATGGCCTGGGCACTAGGTCAGGAGATAGAGGTCACTATCTGTGACAAACATGCTTCCGTCGTAGCCGTTCCAGCAGAGCCGGGGGAAAAGGTCACCGCCCCGGTCCCTGTCCCAATGTCAGCGGCAAGGAGCTTGTCGAGGTAATTCCGCCGATCTGATCCCCAAGGTTGTCTGTCCCGCCGATGCGCGTAGCGTAGGCGGCTAAAACCAACCGGGAGGGACCAACCCATGAAGATCGCCAGGATCGAAGACCTGCACTGCGACGCCGGCTGGCGCACCTTCTCTTTCCTGAAAGTCACCACCGACGACGGCCTGATCGGGTGGTCCGAATACACCGAAGCCGACGGCAGCCGAGGCCTCACCTCCGTCATCCACGGCATGGCGGAGGCGCTGATCGGCACCGATCCCAGACCCGTCCAGGCCATCGACTCGCTGCTGTATGTCAAACAAGTCCAGGCCCCCAACGGCATCAACCAGCGCGCCATCGCCGCCATCGAGAACGCCCTGCTCGACATCAAGGGCAAGGCCCTCGGCGTTCCCGTATATGAACTGTTCGGCGGTCCGGTCCGCCGCCGCATCCCGGTCTATTGGTCGCATTGCGGCACCTACCGTGTCCGCAACGCCGAGGCGCTCGGGGTCCCCCCGCTCAAGACGTACGACGACGTCGCCGCCCTCGGCGCGGAGGTGAAGCGCCGCGGCTTCAAAGCCCTGAAAACCAACATCCTGCCCTTCGACGGCGAGAAACTCGTCGGCTTCGGCCCCGGCTTCGGCCGCACACCGGGCCACCCGGAACTCAACGCGGACCGCGCCATCCTGCGCGCGGTGCACGACACGCTGGCCGCTTTCCGCGAAGGCGCCGGGCCGGAAATGGGCCTGCACCTCGACATCAACTACCACTTCAAGACCGAGGGTAACCTGGAGGTCGCCAAGGCCGTCGAACCCTTCGACCTGACCTGGCTGGAGATCGACACCTGGGACCCGCAATCCCTCGCGCTGATCCGCCGCCAGGCACCCTGCCCGATCGCGTCGCTGGAATCGGTCTGCGGCCGGCGTGCCTTCCGCCCGTTCCTGGATGCTTACGCCGCCGACGTCGCCATCATCGACGTGATCTGGAACGGCTTCCTCGAGTCGATCAAGATCGCCGCCATGGCCGAGGCTTACGAGGTCAACGTCGCCCCGCACAACTATTATGGCCACCTGTGTTCCTCGGTCAGCGCGCATTTCTGCGCCGTGGTGCCCAACTTTCGCATCATGGAAATCGACATCGACAGCGTCGCCTGGCGGGATGAGCTTTTCATCAACGCCCCAGTAGTGGAAAACGGCGAACTTATCGTCCCGGATCGCCCCGGCTGGGGCGTCGATGTCAATGAAGCGGCGGTCAGGGCGCACCCGCCAAAAGGAATATGATGACTCAAGCGACCCCCATTCTGGCGACTTACGACATCCTGGGCATAGGCAACGCCCTCGTCGATGTCGTCGCCCGGGCCGAGGAGACTTTTCTGTCGCGCCACGACATGCACAAAGGGGCGATGCAGCTTATCGACGCGGCGACGGCGGACGCACTCTACGCCGCGATGCCGCCTGGGGTCGAAAGCAGCGGCGGCTCGGTCGCCAACACCTGCGCCGTCGCCGCCGGCCTCGGTGCGCGGGTCGCCTATATCGGCAAGGTCGCCGACGATCAGCTTGGCGGGGTATTCCGTCACGACATCAACGCGGTGGGGGTCCATTTCCCCACGGCCCCGCTGTCTGGCGGCGCCCCGACCGCCCGCTGCCTGATCCTGGTCACGCCGGACGGCCAGCGCACGATGAACACCTTCCTGGGCGCCTGCGTCACGCTGAGCGAGGCGGATGTCGATCCCGCGTTGGTCGCCGCCTCCGCAGTCACCTACCTGGAGGGCTACCTGTTCGATCCGCCGGAAGCCCAGGCCGCGTTCCGCAAGGCCGCCGCCGCTGCCCATGCCGCCGGTCGCCGGGTCGCGCTGTCATTGTCCGATGCGTTCTGCGTCAACCGCCATCGCGCGGCGTTCCTCGACCTGGTCGCCAATCACGTGGACATCCTGTTCGCGAACGAGACCGAGATCACCGCTCTGTACGAGCGC
>JARLIN010000511.1 GCA_031291715.1 Rhodopila sp.
CGGACTTGATCCGGGCAGCCGTTGCATCTCGGTAAGTGGTTACACCAGGTCACGTTGACACCGGCTCTCCGCCGGTTTCTCCACGTCATGCCCGGACGTGATCGGGCATCCGTTGCACCTGGGTAAGTGGTTATTCATCAATGATCTGGTCCGGCACGGATGGCCGGAGCAAGTCCGGCCATGACGACGATGAGACAGCGGCCGGTGCGTCAGTCTTTGAACGAGCCGGTATTATTGATCAAAAAGTTGGTACGGCACGGATAGCAGGAGCAAGTCCGGCCATGACGACCATGGGACGGCGGCCGGTATGTCAGTCTTTGAATGAGCCGGGATAAAAACGACTGGCTTCTGCATATCGACCCAAGGCCAGCTGCTCAACCAGCATGGACCGGTTTTCCAGTAACGAGTCAAAAAAAGGGGCGCCCGAAAGCGCCCCTTTTCGTCCGTATCGCCAGATCAGCGCTTGCTGAACTGGAAGCTCCGGCGGGCCTTCGCCTTGCCGTACTTCTTGCGTTCCACCGCGCGGGAGTCACGGGTCAGGAACCCGGCCACCTTCAGGATGCTCCGCAGCTCCGGCTCGTAATACGTCAGCGCCCGGCTGATGCCGTGACGAACCGCGCCGGCCGGGCCGGACAGCCCGCCACCGGTGACGGTGGAGAACACGTCGAACTGGTTGTAGCGATCCGCCACCAGGAACGGCTGGGTCAGCAGCATCCGCAGCACAGGGCGGGCGAAATACTGCACGACCTTCTTGCCGTTCACGATGATCTCGCCCTTGCCGGGCTTGATCCAAACGCGCGCGGTGGATTCCTTGCGGCGACCGGTGGCGTAGGAACGGCCAAGCTCGTCGCGCTTCGGCTCACGATGCGGCTGGGTGCTGGCGAGCAACGGCGGGGGTGCGCCCGTGGCCTCGGCTTCGGATTCAGCGGCGGCCTGGCGGGCGGCGAGCGCCTCTTTCAGGTCGGCGAGGGTGCCGGTTTGATTTCCTGACATCGAGATCAGCCCCTCTTGTTCTTCGGGTTCATCGCGGCGACGTCCAGTGTCTTGGGCTGCTGGCCGTCATGCGGGTGGTCGGCGCCGCCATAGATATGGAGGTGCTTCATCTGCTTCCGCTGCAGCGGACCGCGGGTGATCATCCGCTCCACGGCCTTTTCCAGCACACGCTCGGGATGCTTGGACTCCAGGCGCTGGCGGATCGACCGGCCCTTGATGCCGCCGGCGTAGCCGGTGTGGTAATAGAAGACCGACTGTTCCGCCTTGTTGCCGGTGACGCGGACCTTGGCGGCGTTGACCACCACGACGTTGTCGCCGCAATCGACATGCGGGGTGAATTGCGCCTTGTGCTTGCCGCGCAGGCGGTTGGCGATGATGACGGCGAGGCGGCCGAGTACGACGCCTTCGGCGTCGATCAGCACCCAGTCCTTCGTCACCTCCGACGGTTTGATGGAGGGCGTGCTCTTGAGCATGGTTTTTATAAGCGTCCGGTGGTTCAGAAGGCGCGGGTTATGGCCGCGTGGCCGTGGTCGGTCAAGGGGTTTTCTGGTGTGGTAATATGATACCACACGCGACTGGCGCCCCGGAAAAACCCATAAGTCGGAAAACCTACTGATCAGTTGACAAAGGCCGCCCGGGCAGTGTCCGATGTATGGACATCATGCCCAAAGGAGCATCCATGCCTCAGGCGACTCAAACCAAGCGCGCCCCGGTGTCCGGTGAATTCGATGTCGCGATCGTCGGCGCGGGATTCGGCGGCATGTATATGCTGCATCGCCTGCGCGGCCTGGGGCTGTCGGCCATCGTGTTCGACGTCGCCTCCGGCGTCGGCGGCACCTGGTACTGGAACCGCTATCCGGGCGCCCGCTGCGACGTGGAGAGCATGCAGTATTCCTACTCGTTTTCAGAGGAGCTGCAGCAGGAATGGCAATGGACCGAGCTTTTCGCCGCCCAGCCGGAAATCCTGCGCTATGCCAACTTCGTGGCCGACAAGCTGGATCTGCGCCGCGACATGCGGTTCGAGACGCGGGTGACGGATGCCGTGTTCGACGAGACGGCGCATCGCTGGACCGTGCGCACCGACCGTGGCGACGTGGTCTCGGCCAGGTTCTGCGTGATGGCGACGGGGTGCCTTTCCGCCGCGCGGATGCCGGATTTCCCTGGCCTGTCCAGCTTCAAGGGGAAGACCTACCATACCGGCTACTGGCCGCATGAGGGCGTGGATTTCACCGGCAAGCGCGTCGGCGTGATCGGGACGGGATCGTCCGCGATCCAGGCGATCCCAGTGATCGCTGCCCAGGCGGCGCATGTCACGGTGTTCCAGCGGACGCCGAATTACAGCATTCCGTCACGCAACGGCCCGATGCCGGAGGTGTATTCCCAGTCATGGAAGGGGAACTATCCGGCATTGCGGGCAGAGGCGCGGATGGCGCGCAACGGCATCCTCGCCAACCCGAACGATGTATCGGCGATCGCGACGCCGGAGCAGGAGCGGCTGGCGGTCTATGAGGATCGCTGGGCCAGCGGCGGCACCACGTTCATGGCGGCGTTCAATGACCTGATCACCAACAAGGCGTCGAACGATACCGCGGCCGCGTTCGTGCGCGGCAAGATCAAGGCGATAGTCAAGGACCCGGCGACGGCCGAGTTGCTCGCACCGACGAATTACCCGATCGGGACGAAGCGGATCTGCGTCGATACCGATTACTACCTGACCTACAACAAGCCCAATGTTTCCCTGGTGGATGTGAAGAACACGCCGATCGAGGCCATCACGCCGGACGGTCTGCGTGTCGGCAATGAGGAATACAAGTTCGACGCCATCGTCTTTGCCACTGGCTTCGACGCGATGACCGGCGCGCTGACCAAGATGGGCATTGTCGGACGTAACGGAGCAACCCTGGCCGCGAAATGGGAGGCTGGGCCGCGGACTTACCTGGGGCTGATGACCGCCGGATTCCCGAACATGTTCATGATCACCGGGCCGGGCAGCCCCTCGGTGCTGAGCAACATGATCGTGTCGATCGAGCAGCACGTGGACTGGATCAGCGACTGCCTGAGCCATCTGAGCGATCGGCAGATCGATTGCATCGAGCCGGCTTTGTCCGCCGAGGATGCCTGGGTACGGCATGTGAACGAGGTCGCGGATACGACGCTCTATCCGTCCGCGGCGTCGTGGTACATGGGCGCCAACATCCCCGGCAAGCCGCGGGTGTTCATGCCGTATATCGGTGGCGTCGGAGCTTACCGGCAAAAGTGCGATGAGATCGCGGCGAAGGGGTATGAGGGATTCCAGATGGAGGGGCCTGTGAACGCGGCGGTGGCGGCCGAATAGGTGCTGGAACTCCGTCCCAACTGCGAGTGCTGCGACCGCGACCTGCCGCCGGCCAGCAGGAGGCGCGGATCTGCACCTATGAGTGCACGTTCTGCGCTGACTGCGCCGAAAACCGGCTGCATGGCATCTGCCCGAACTGTGGCGGCGAACTGGCTCGCCGCCCGGTTCGGCCGCCGGCCATGCTGGCCAGGCACCCGGGTTCTACGAAAAGGGTGCTGAAGCCAGCAGGATGTCAGGCGGTGACCGGTGCATGATCGCGCTGAGCGGAACGTCCAAAGCGCATGAATCATGCGATCAAACAAAGAGTTATACCAACCGGCATTGACCCCGGCCCGCTATTCTCGTCATGGCCCGGCGACAGTCCGGGCCATCTGCCGCGGCACGGTGCGGGTTCAGATGGCCCGGACTGTTGCCAGGCCATGACGAAGGGGGGCTGCCCGTGGGTTAATCTTTACGGCGCTCGGTATTAGACAAACGAACAGTTAGGCAAACAAAGAGCCGTACCAGAAAGCGCGAAGACTGACACACCGGCCGCTGTCCCATGGTCGTTATGGCCCGACTTGATCCGGCCATCCGAGCCGGACCCACTCGTTGATGAATAACCACTTACCGAGGTGCAACTTGTGCCCGGATCAAATCCGCGCATGACGTGGAGGGAATCGGCCGAGGTTCGGTGTCATCGTGACCCGGTATCAGACCCTGTTCAGCCTGCACAGCCAGCCTCAAGATGGTCAAGTCACCGGCGCGGGCGTCGCGTTATAGTCCTCGTCTGAGACATGCTCGAACCAGGCCGTGCCTTCGCCCTTGTCGTTCAGTTCCGACATCGCGAGATGCGAGAACAGCTTATCGGGTGCGGCTCCGTGCCAATGCCGCACGTCCGGCGGGATGATCACCGTATCGCCGGCCCGGATTTCCTGGACCTGTTCGCCTTCGCGCTGCACCCGTCCCGCGCCTGAGAGGCAGAACAGCGTCTGTCCAACAGGATGGCTATGCCAGGCCGTCCGTGCCCCAGGGGTAAAGGACACGACCGACCCGCGCATCCGGGACGGCGCCTTTCCCACGACCACCTCATCCGAGAACACGGTCCCGGTGAAGTTGGCGGCGGGCGCGCGGTTGGTTTTCCTCGCTGAGGAACGAAGGATCTTCATGACGGTCTCCCTTGGTATCTGACTTCGAAAGGGTTCGGTGATTTCCATGGGCCGCGATACGGTCGGATCGCGAGCCACAGCGGAACCAACAATGCCCTGGCCGAAAATCACGCGCCCGCAGTATCGGTGAAACAATCCGTGCCGCGCAAGCGAGCGCTTGGCGCCGAATCGGCCTCGGCTTCCGGCTCCATCCCGGCCTGAACGAAAGCGGGCAGGCTTTGTGGCGCGCCTTGAACGCGATCACCGGAAAACGTCCCCTCGCTGTCCCGCCGGCAGGCCGTTCCGACGGGATGTCGAGATCGTCCGTGTCAGCCCTGGCGAGGAAATGACACACCGAACGCCGCGTCCCACATAGTGTTGAACGCGGAATTTGGGGTTTGGATATAAATTCGGCTCCCTAGCCAAGGGACAGGTCCGAACAGATGGCGGCCGACAGCCTGACGCAAACCCACGAGCCGCGTATCCTGTTGACGACGACCTTTCATTTGCCGTCGACAGCGCGCATGGCCATGGCTCTCGCACTGAATGGCTGTAAAGTTTTCGCGATGACACCCCCGTGTCATCCTTTGCGGCACGTCCAGCTCTTGCCTTCGCTGTTGCCCTACCCGGCGGCGCGGCCGCTGGAATCCTTGGAAGCTGCATTTGAGCAGACATCGTGCGATCTGGTGATCCCGTGCGATGAGGAAGCCGTGCGGCATCTGCACGAGCTGCACCGCACGTCCGCGAGCCCAGCGACCCGCGCACTGATCCAAAGGTCATTGGGCAGCCAACATGGTTACAGTATAGCCGAGACGCGTCACGATCTCTTGGTTGTCGCCGGTGAGGAGGGAATTCGTGCACCCGTTTCCCGGCCGATCGCGACCATCGCGGCCTTGTCTGAGTGGCATGCGGAGGTGCCGCTTCCCTGGGTGCTTAAGGCAGATGGGAGCTGTGCCGGCCAAGGCGTGCGTATCGTCTCGTCACTACATGACGCCCAGGCGTCGTTTCTGGACCTCAATAAGCCGGTCAGCGCAAGGATGGCCCTCAACAAGTGGCTGGTTGACCGGGATCCGTTCTGGTTGAAGCGGTGGCGTGCCGGGACCCGTCCGGCAATTTCTGTTCAAAGCTATGTGGAAGGCCGTCCGGCGAATTGCTCGGTTGCCTGCTGGGAGGGCGAGGTTCTGGCAGGAATTTGCATGGAGGTCGTCGTCGCCGAGTCCAAGACGGGCCCTTCCACAGTTGGCCGCGTCGTTGACAATCCCGAGATGCTGGAAGCGACCCGGAAGGTGGTGCGGCGCCTGGGATTAAGCGGTCTGGCCGGATTTGATTTCATGATCGAGGCAGCGACCGGCGCTGCTTACATGATCGAGATGAATCCCCGGAATACCCCAGTCTGCCACATCAATCTTGGCGCCGGCCGCGATCTGGTGGAAGCGCTGACGGCGAAGATCGGCGGCCGCCCGATGCGGTATCGGCCTCCGGTGACAGCGAACGATATCATCGCCTTCTTCCCCGATGCGTGGAGGCGCGACCCCGAGAATGAATATCTCTTTACGGCTTACCATGACGTTCCATGGGAAGAGCCAGCCCTCGTCCGTGAATTGATCAGGCCGGAACGCCGCGACCGGCTCTGGCTGACACGATGGCTACGGCGGATCAGAGGCCATAAGGCCGTCCCACCGATGGAATTCCGGGTTCCGGGACCAGCGCGCACCATGGCCGCCGTATCAGCCGTAACCGGGCAGATGGAGCACGGGTCGGACGGCGAATGATGGCTGGTCGCAAGGTTGTCTTGATGTTCGCCGGCGGCGGTGTGGCACACACGTCGGGCGGGGTCGGAACCCTGATCCGTTATTTGCAGGACGAGTGGGCAAATGAACCGGATGCGCCGCCGGTTCGTGTGATTGACACGCGGGGGCAGGGCGGAATGGACAGCATGGTTCATTCCTTTCTGAAGGGATTGTGCCTGCTGCTGTACCTGGGAAGCACCGGCCGCATTGGGATCGTGCACGCCCATATGACCACCCGAGGCAGTGCGGTGCGCAAGAGCATTCTCGGCCTGCTAGCCAATCTGCTCGGCATCCCGGTGATCATGCACCTCCATGGCGCCGACTTTCGCGAATTCTACGACGGCCTGCCGCGACCGTTCCGAAAAGGCATCCGCTTCGCATTGAATCATGCGCGGTTCGTGGTCGTGCTCGGCGGTGGCTGGCGAGAATTCCTTGTCTCCGACATGGGAATCGCGCCGGACAAAATCGCGGTGATCCTGAATGGTGTACCGTTGCCGGTTGACAAGGATAAGGTCGAAAAGCAGCCGGACGAGGCGATACGGATCGCCTTCCTCGGACGCCTCGGGGAACGGAAAGGTGTGCCGGAGTTGCTCGAGGCCCTTCGCTCGCCAGGGCTGACGGCGAGATCGTGGACGGCAACCATTGCCGGCGACGGGCCGGTGGAGAAATTCCGCCAGGTCGTCGGCAAGACCGGCCTTCAGGATCGTGTCACGCTTCCTGGCTGGCTCGATCGTGACGCCACCAGCGATCTGCTGCGGCGCGCGGATATTTTCGTGTTGCCTTCGCACCATGAAGCGATGCCTATCGCCATTCTTGAGGCCATGGCCCATGGCCTCGCGGTTATCGCGACACCTGTGGGCGTCATCCCCGAATTCCTGACGAATGGCGAAACCGCGTTGCTGGTTCCGCCCGGGATCCCCGGCCGTCTGGCCGAGGCCATCGCGCGTCTCATCGATGATGCCGATGAGCGTCAACGTCTTGGCGCCGCAGGACATGCGGTGTTCCGCGCCAGCCTGGACATCAGCGTGGTCGCCAGCCGCATCCTCGCGCTTTACCAGGCCGCCATGCGGATCGACCACGCGGAAACGAAGGTGCCGCGGAGAACCGCCCTTGAACGTCCGTACGGACTTGAGGCCGCGCGAGCCGTAATCGACAAGATCGAAATCATCGACACCGACGCGGAGGAAGCCAGCTTGATCGCGCGCATGCTGCGCACTGACCGCCCCCTCGTTGTCTCGTTCGTCAATCAGCACGTCCTGAATATTGCCTGGAAGTCACCCGAATTCGCCGAGCGGCTGATCCGAAGCGACGTTCTGCTGCGGGATGGGATCGGGATGGAAATCTGTCTCTCGACGCTTCGCCGGGGTGTCGGCCGCAACATGAATGGGACGGACTTCATCCCGCGCCTCGCCGCGGCATTCTCGGGACGCCGGACGGCGATCTATGGAACGGTGGAGCCATGGATCGACCGCGCTGCCTCGGTACTTGAACAATGGGGTTGCCGGATCGTCTCGACACTCGACGGTTTCAGGCAGGAGGCGGAGTATGTCTCCGATGCCATGCGCACCGCCCCGGAGCTGATTGTTTTGGCGATGGGCAACCCGAAACAGGAAGCCGTCGCCGATGCCATCGCGGCCTCGACCCAGCAGCCGGTGGTGATCGTGACTGGCGGGGCGATCGCCGATTTTCTCGCCCAGCGGTTCGAACGCGCGCCGGCCTGGATGCGGCGCGCCCATTGCGAGTGGGTGTACCGGCTGCTCCGGGAACCAAGGCGGCTTTGGCGCCGATATCTCATCGGCGGGTTCACCTTCGTGTCGCACGTCCTGTGGCTTCGTCTGGCCCCGCGATGAGCAGCGCGCCCACGCGGGCTGGGCATGGTGGCGCTGAGCCAGGGCTAACCAAGATCCTGGTGGTTGGCGGCAGCGGCTTTGTCGGCGGCGCGATCGTTCGCGCCGTTGCGCAGCGGGACGACATGCGCCCGATCGCCGGCATGCGGCGATCGAGGCCGGGACCAAACGGGGCCGCCATCGAAACACGAACCTTTGACGCATCGGACCCGGCTGCTTTGGCGGGCGCTTTGGATGGGGTGACCCATGCCGTCAACTGCGTCCTGGGCACGCCGCGCACCATGATCGCGGCAACGCGTAATTTGTGCGCGGCCGCGCGGCAATCCGGCCTGCGCAGGATCGTGCATTTGAGCAGCATGGCGGTCTATGGCGCCGCGACAGGGTTGGTGGACGAGACCGCGCGCCTCGATCCAGTGGGCGGCTACGGTCGGGCGAAAGCGGAATGCGAAGCGTTGGTCGCTGACTTTATTGCGTCGGGTGGGGATGCCGTCATCATTCGGCCGGGTTGCGTCTATGGCCCCGGAGGCGAACAGTGGGTTGGACGCATCGCGCGGTGGTTGCAGGCGAAACGTCTGGGCGATCTGGGAGAAATGGGTGATGGATACTGCAATTTGACCTTCAACGATGACCTTGCGAACGCCGTTGTCGCCTCTCTGACGGCCGAGCAGGTGAGCGGCGAGGCGTTCAACTTCGTCGATACCGATGTCGATACGTGGAACCGGTATTTCGTCCGCCTCGGGCAGGCGATCGGCGCGCCGGCGGGCCGCATTTCGTCCTTGCGTATGCACTTGGAGGCTACGCTTCTGGCGCCGCCCCTTCAGATCGCGAAAATCGTCAGCGCGCGGATCGGCCGCTACGGGCCGGCCTTGCCGGCGCCGATCACACCGTCGCTTCTTCGGCTATGGCGACAGAAGATACGCCTTGATTCCCGGAAGGCGGACAGGCTGCTGAGGTTTCCCCGCACGCCTGTGGAACAAGGGCTCGCCCGTTCGGCGGACTGGTTCCGGTCAGCCGTCGTCATGCCGCACGGCCGGACCGCCTCGGCGGACAGCGTCGCATAGGTCCGCAGCGGCCCGCACATGGCGAGGGCCTAACGCCCACGCACACCGGGACAAGCGTGCGGATGGAGCATGGCCTTCTCTCTGTCGATGGAGCATGGCCTTTTCTCTATCGTCGTGGCCGGGTCTCTATCGTCATGGCTGGGCATGTCCCGGCCATCCGCCCCCCACCGTCCGTGCGCAGATGGCCGGGACACGCCCGGCCATGACGACAGGGAGGCGTCGGCCCGGACAAACGATCCTCCGTTTTCCTCTCGTCCTCATGCCGGTGGGGCCAAGGCCGGCCATGACACGTTGATAAACCGGGTGCCTCATCCCCTAAGTTGGAGCGTATGCGGCGCGATCCGGTCCATCCACGTCCGACCGGTATCAGCCCCCGACCTTCTCCTCGATCCGGTCCCAGATCGACTTCTCGATGTGCACGCCATCGAACCGGGCGATCTCCTGCAAGCCGGTCGGTGAGGTCACATTGATCTCGGTCAGGTAATCCCCAATCACGTCGATGCCGACAAAGATCATGCCCTGATCGCGCAAAGTCGGTCCGATCGCCGCGCAAATCTCCCGGTCGCGCGCCGTCAGCGGTGACTTCTCCGGCCGGCCGCCGACATGCATGTTGGACCGGGCCTCGCCTTGTGCCGGTACGCGGTTCACCGCGCCCATCGGTTCGCCATCCACCAGGATGATCCGCTTGTCGCCGATCCGCACCGCCGACTCATAGCGTTGGAACATCAGCGGTTCGCGCGACCGGGCGAAATGCATCTCCAGCAGCGCGGCCAGGTTCTCGTCGTCCGGCTTGATGCGGAACACGCCGGCACCGCCATTGCCGAACAGCGGCTTGACGATGATGTCCTTGTACTCCGCGCGAAACGACCGGATCGCCTCCAGATCCCAGGTGATCAGCGTCGGCGGCATCAGGTCGGGGAAATGGGTGACGAGGATCTTTTCCGGCGCGTTGCGCACCGCGGCCGGATCGTTCACCACCAGCGTGCCGGGCTGAATGTGCTCCAGCATATGGGTCGCGGTGATATAGGCCATGTCGAACGGCGGATCCTGGCGCATCAGCACCACATCCATGCTGCCCAGGTCGAGTGTCTCCATCGGCCCGAATTCATAGTGCGCGCCATGCCGGCGCGCGACCTTCACCTTGTGGCCTCTGGCAAACAGTCTTTCTTCGCGCTTGCCGTTATCCGGGCGGGACGCGCCTTCTTTCAGTGCCATGTGCCGCACTTCGTAGTGCCACAGCATATGGCCGCGCGACTGCGCCTCCAGCATCAAGGCGAAGGTGGAATCAGCGTCGATGTTGACGGTTTCGATCGGGTCCATCTGAACCGCGACCTTGAGCGGGCGAGCCATGTACTTTCCCCTGTCCGGTCAGCCTTGCGGTTCCTTAAGGCGTGAACCGGATCAGGGGAAGAGAGGGCATGCTCAGGCCGAGATCGCCTCCAGCGCCAGCCCCCGCGTGCGCGGGCCGAAGCCGCCGATGGAGATCACGACGATCGCCATGGCGAAGGCGATGAAGATGAACACCGCCTGGGTGCCGCCATGGCCGAGGAAGAAGGCGATCACCAGGCCGGACAGGGCCGCCGACAAGCGGCTCCAGCCATAAACGAACCCCACCGCGCGGGAGCGAATACGTGTCGGGAAAAGCTCCGCCTGGTAGTTGTGGAACGCGAAGGACAGCCAGTTGTTGCACAGCGTCAGCAAGACGCCGAACAGGATCAGCGTGACCGGGTTGGTCTGGCTGGAAAACGCCAGGCCGAACACCGCGATGCCGATCGCCGCCAGGGAGATCTGCCATTTCCGCTCCATCCTGTCGGCAACCAGTGTCCCCAGCAGCGGACCGACCGGGTTCGCGATGGCGATAATGAACGCATATTGCAGGCTGGTGGTGATATTGATGCCCTTGGCGATCAGCAGGGTCGGCACCCAGGCCGCGAAGCCGTAATAGCCGAAGGTCTGGAAGAAGTTGAACACCGACAGGATGATGGCCCGCTTGGTGTACGGGGGTTGCCAGATCTCGGCGAAAGTACCTTCGCCTTCCTCCCCGATCAGGGCGGGTCCCGGCGTGGGCAGGTGTCCCACCTCGGCGGACACCCTGTTCTCGATCGCGGTGGTGACGTGGTCGGCCTCGGTGAAACGGCCATGGCGGGCCAGCCAGCGGGGGGATTCAGGGATCGGACGGCGCAGAAACCAGACGAAGATGGCGCCGATCGACCCAAGGATGACGACGATGCGCCAGCCGTCGATGCCGAAGGGCTGCTCCGGGACCAGCAGCCATGCCAGCAGGGCGAGCAACGGCACCATGCAGAAGCCGATGAACTGGTTGAATGCGAACGCCTTGCCGCGCAGGAGTCTTGGCACGAGCTCCGAGACAAACGTATCGATCGTCACCAGTTCCACGCCGATGCCGATGCCGGCCAGGAAGCGCCACAGATCGACGCCGAAGCCGTTCGTCTGGAACGCCATCACCGCCGTGCAGGCTGAGTACCACAGCAGCGAGTAGGTGAAGATGGTCCGCCGCCCGTAGCGGTCCGGCACGTAGCCGAAAATAATGGTGCCGACGAACAGGCCGGCGAACAGGGCGAAGACGAAGGTGCCGATGCCGGCGACACCGAACTGTGCGAGCACGCTGAACGGACCGAGGGACTCTGCGGTGAACATGCCGGCCTTGGCGAGGCCGGGGGCGATATAGGCGGTCAGGAACAGGTCATAGACCTCGAAACAGTGACCGAGGGAAATCAGCGTGACCAGCCACCAGACGTGGCGGGCGGACGGTAGCCGGTCCAGGCGGGCGGCGATCGCGCCCGCGGATGTCTCAGTCATGGAATCCTCCTGCGGTGCTGGCTTGTTTCTTTGCCAGCTTGCCATCATCGGGAACCAGGATCGTTGTCACGTCAAGAGCAGGCCGATCACGCTGCTTCACGTAATCCGGGCGCGATCGTCTCGGCCATCGAGCGCAAACGCTTGCCGACCTCGTCCCAATTGAATCGGATGCGGTTGCGCTCGAAGCCGGCAAGGCCCATGCCGCGTGCCAGGTCCGGCGCTTCGAACAGCCGTCGGAGCGCCCCGGCGATCGCGCCCGGGTCATCGAGCGGAACCAGGATGCCTGTCTCGCCGTCAGTGACCGTTTCGAAGAAGCCGCCAATCTGCGTGGCGATCACCGGCAGCCGGAACAATGACGCCTCGACCGCGGCGATGCCCAACGGTTCGATGAGGCTTGGCATGCAGAACACCGATGCGGCCTCGTAGTAGCCCGGCATCCGCTTGGGCGGAACCGGGCCGACCACATCGATGCGCGGGTCGGAGACGGGCGGTGAGCACCCGACGATCGTCAACCGGGCGTCGGGGTGGTCTTTCGCTGCCCGGCGGAAGCCTTCGACCAGGGCAGGGCCGCCTTTGCGTTCCCACTCCACGCCGACGAACAGGACATGCTTCGCGCCATAACGGGACCGGTCGGTGGAAACCGGCGCGACATCGACATTCGACCCGACATGAACGGTCCGGACGCGTGACGGATCGCAGCCATATCGCTCGATCAGCGTCCGTTCGACGTGACTCCCGGTCACGGCGACGGCATCGGCCGTCTTGTATAGATCTGCCTCATAGCGAAGAAACGTCTCGGAGCGAAAAAGCCGCGGATCGTGATCGGCGAGATCCAGGTTATTGAGGAAGGTGTAATCGGTGTACACCAGAATTGGTGCGCGGTTGATCCGCGCATTGAAGACGCCCTGAGTCTGAATGACGAAATCGAGGTCGCCGGCGACCGGGGCGAACTCCCGCACCAGCATCTGATTCAGGCGGCGGAACATGAATGGCGTGCGGAAAAAGAAGGAATGCAGGTCGCCGCGGTTCCTCAGCACGGAGGGACCGAAGGTCGCGGCCTCGGCGGCGATATTGTAAGCCGACGCGATGGGATTGCTTTTCGCATAGTTCTTCACGTCGATGACCATTAGATCATGAGCGGGGAAATTCTTGCCGATCTGTTCGGCGACATGATCGTTGACATGGGAGAAATGTCCCAGCTTCGCGAAGAGAATGCGCTTTTGCCGTTTCATATTGCCTCGTGCACTTGGTCCTGGCGTGGGACTCGAACACCCGTTCGTAAGCGGGGTTGCCGCACAGGAACGGTAATCAGGGCGTCCGGCCAGTAACGCCTGGTTTATTTCGCATCACGTTCTGGGACGCCTTGTTCCCCGGGGCTACCTGGCCCTCCTGATCGGGCGATGCGCCAGGTCTCCGGATTCCGGGGATGGTCACGGCGGCTCTTGCCCTGGCGGCCCTGGATCGCCAATTAGGCGCGTTATGCAGAACCTCACCAACGCCGCCGCCGACCCGATTGGGTGGCACGGCACAACCATCCTGTGCGTAAGGCGGGATGGACACGTGACCATGGCCGGGGACGGCCAGGTCAGCATGGGTCAGACCATCGTCAAGGGAAACGCGCGGAAGGTCCGGCGGATTGGCGCTGGCGGCACTGTGATCGCCGGCTTCGCCGGTGCTACGGCCGATGCGTTCACCCTGCTGGAACGGCTGGAAAGCAAGCTGGAGCGGTATCCGAGCCAGCTTGAACGTGCCTGCGTGGAGCTTGCCAAGGATTGGCGCACCGACCGTTATTTGCGCCGGCTGGAAGCGCTGATGGCGGTCGCGGACAAGGACCGCAGCTTCACCCTGACCGGCAACGGCGACGTTCTGGAACCGGAAGACGGCGTCATCGGGATCGGCTCAGGCGGGAACTACGCCCTGGCCGCGGCCCGCGCGCTGATGTCGGTTCCCGATCTCACCGCCGAGGAAATCGCGCGGCGATCGATGAAGATCGCGGCCGATATCTGCGTCTATACCAATGGCAACACCATCATCGAGTCGATCTAAATGGACGTCCCAACCTACTCCCCGAGAGAGATCGTCTCGGAACTCGATCGCTTCATCGTGGGCCAGGACGACGCCAAGCGTGCGGTCGCCATCGCTCTGCGCAACCGCTGGCGCCGGCAGCAATTGCCGGAAGCATTGCGTGAAGAGGTCGTGCCGAAGAACATCCTGATGATCGGCCCGACCGGCTGCGGCAAGACGGAAATCGCCCGCCGGCTGGCCAAACTGGCGCAGGCGCCGTTCCTGAAGGTCGAGGCGACGAAATTCACCGAGGTCGGCTATGTCGGCCGCGACGTGGAAAGCATTGTCCGCGACCTGGTGGACTCCAGCCTGAACATGCTCCGGGAATCCAGCCGCAAGAACGTGCAGGCGAAGGCGGAAGCCGCGGCCGAGGAGCGGTTGATCACCGCCCTGGTGGGCGAGGACGCCGCCGCCGACACACGGTCGAAATTCCGGCGCATGCTGCGCAACGGCGAGTTCGAGCAGAAGGAGATCGAGGTCTCGGTTTCAGACGGGGGCGGCTCGCCGATCGGCCAGTTCGACATCCCGGGGATGCCGCCAGGCCAGGTGATCAACCTGAGCGAGATGATGAAGGGCATCATGGGCAACCGTCCCCAGCAGAGACGCCGCATGACCGTCGAGGCGGCGCGCCGGGTGCTGGAAGCCGAGGAAGCCGACCACCTGCTGGATAACGAGCAGCTCACGAAGGACGCGGTGAGCCATGCCGAGAACAACGGCATCGTCTTCCTGGACGAGATCGACAAGATCTGCGCCCGCACGAGCGAAGGTGGCTTCCGCGGCGGCGATGTCAGCCGGGAAGGGGTGCAGCGCGACCTGCTGCCGCTGATCGAGGGCACCACGGTCAACACCAAATACGGCCTGGTGAAGACCGACCATATCCTGTTCATCGCCTCGGGTGCCTTCCATCTGGCGAAGCCGTCGGACCTGCTGCCCGAGCTGCAAGGCCGGCTGCCGATCCGCGTGGAGCTGTCACCGCTGTCTCGCGAGGATCTGCGGCGCATCCTGACGGAACCCGAGCACTCGCTGCTGAAGCAGTACGCGGCGCTGTTGGGCACCGAGAACGTGACGCTGGACTTCCACGACGATGCGGTGGATGCGCTGGCCGATCTGGCGGCCGACATCAACGACCGCATCGAGAACATCGGCGCGCGGCGGCTGCATACGGTCCTGGAGCGGCTGCTGGAGGAGATCAGCTTCACCGCCACCGACCACGGCGGCGAGACGTTCGTCGTCGATGCCGCCTATGTGGCCGAGAAGGTGGCGCCGCTGGCACAGAAGGGCGACCTGAGCCGGTTTATATTGTAAGGACGTATAACTTCCGTTATAACGTCGGCTAGCCAGGAGGGCGAGCCATGCACGCGTTGAAACTGACACAGATCGGCAACTCGGTGGGCGTGATCCTGCCCAGGGAAATGCTCACGAAGCTGGGCGTGACCAAGGGGGACACGATCTATGCCGTGGATCAGCCCGATGGCGTGCGCCTGACGGTCGCGGACCCGGATTTCGCCGCGCAGATGGATGTCGCACGCCGTGTCATGAAGGAACGGCGGGCGGTGTTGCGCGAACTGGCGAAATGACAGTCTGGCTGTCATCGCCGCTTATTCTCGCGATTCATGACGAACAATTGGCGGAACACGGAGGCTCGACGGGCCTCCGTGACGCCGGCCTGCTGGACAGCGCACTCGCTCGGCCGCTGAACCGGGCCGGATACGACGAGCCGGATATCGCCGAGCTGGCGGCGGTTTACGCGCTGGGCATCGCCCGGAACCATCCCTTCATCGACGGCAACAAACGCACCGCCTTCGTCGCCCTGGAACTTTTCCTGAGGCTGAACGGCTGCGTCTTCACGGTCAGCGATGCCGAGGCGGTCGTGATGACCCTCGCCATGGCGGCTGGGGAACTGCCTGACGACGAATTCACTGCCTGGGTGCGCATGCACACGGTTACTGCCGCTTCAACGTAAAGCCGATCACGATCGGCATCACCAGCAGCACCAGTGGGAATTGCAGCAGCAACCCGGCGATGATCGCCACCGCCAGCGGTTGCTGCATCCCTGAACCCTGACCGATCGCGAGTGCCAGCGGCAGCAGCGTCAGGATCGCCGCCAGCGTGGTCATCAGTATCGGCCGCAGTCGGTTGCCGCTCGCCGCCACCAGCGCCTGACGCGCCGGCATTGTCCGTGCCAGCTCGGTGTACTCCGAGACATAGAAGATCGCGAGCTCGGTCGAGATGCCGATGATCATCGTCATGCCCATCAGCGCGGTGATGTTCAGGTCCACGCCTGTGATCCACAGACCGGTGAACACCGCGGTCGTGGAGAGCAGCGAAGACAGGATGATGATCACGGGCAACCAAAACCGCTCGTAGAGCACCAGCAGCAGCACGAACTCGGCGGCAAGAGTGGCCAGGAACACGCGGATCAGGCCGGAGAACGCGATCTGCTGCTGCGCATACAGGCCACCGAGCGTGTAATGGGCACCCGGGGGAATCAGCCCCGGATGATCCAGCACCGCCTGGACATCCGCAACCGCCGCCCCGAGGCCTCGGCCTTCGATCCGCCCGGTGACGGCAACCGTCTGCCGCAGGTTGCGCCGCGTGATCTCCGGCTGGCCGGCCACCGGGGTCACGCTCGCAACGCGCTTCAGTGGGAACAAGTGCCCGTCGGGGGCGCGGATCGGCAGATCCGCCAATTGTGCGCCATATTGCCGTTCGGCCGGGGACAGCAGCACCCGGACATCAACCAGCAGGTTGCCCTGTGGTATCCGCACCGGAGTCAGGCCGGACAGGTAGCCGTTCAACTGGTCCTGCACCGCCTGGGCATCGCTGCCCTCCAGCGCCGCCTTCACCGGATCGACGTGCACGGTAAGCGCGTCGCCCGCGATGACCACGCCACTGCGAACCTCGACCACACCGTCCACTTTACCGATGGCAGCGGCAACTTTCTCGGCCAGCGGGTTCAGGATCGAAGGATCGTTCGCATACAACTGCACCTCGATCGGCTGCGGCACCGCGGTCAGGTCGCCGATCAGATCCTCCATGAGTTGCGACAGATCGACATCCACGCCCGGGACCTTCGTTTCGATCTGCTGGCGGATATTGCTCATGACCGTCTCGATCGGCTCGCGGTCCCGGTCTTTCAGGCGCACGAAGAAGTCGCCCTGGTTCGGCTCGTTCAGATCACCGCCCAGGCCCATGCCGGTGCGGCGCGAGAAGGTGCGCACCGCCGGGTTGGCCATCAGGATTTGCTCGACCTGGCCGAGTTCCCTGTCCGTTTCGCTCAGCGATGTGCCCGGTTTGCTCTTGTAGTCCAGGACGAAGCCACCTTCGTCAATCGTCGGCATGAAGCCTGTCGCAACGTGCGTATAGGCAAGCCAGCCGACGACCAGCAGCGGCAAGATCCCAGCCAGCAGCAGCCAGGGTCGAGCGGTCAGCCCGTGCAGCAGCCATTGGTGCGTCCGTTCGAGACGCCCCGGTCCCCGCAAAGCCGGATCGCGCCATTTGCTGAAATCGACGATCGAGCCTGCCAGAACCGGCACGGCGAAAGCGGTGAACAGCCAGGAGATCAGCAGCGCCGATCCCATGGTGATCGACAGCGCGCGTGAAAATGCGCCGGTCACGCCGCTGAGGAACCCCAGCGGCAAAAACACCAGGATGGTGGCGAGGCTGGACCCTGTGAGCGGTCGCAGGAATTCCTGCCCGGCCGGCAGGACGGCCTCCACGCCCCGGTTGCCCGTGCCGGCGCGCCGGGCAATGTGCTCGATCATGACAATGGCGTCGTCGATGACCAGGCCAACAGCCGCGGCGATGCCGCCCAGGGTCATGATGTTGAAGCTCAGGCCCATCAAACTCAGGACCAGGATCGACGTGGCCAGCGTTGCCGGCACGATCAGCAGGGCGACCAGCGTCACCCGCCAGCTTCGTAGAAACAACAGCAGCACCAACCCGGCCAGGACCAGCCCGATCGCGACCGCATCGCGGACGCTGGCGGCGGATTGCGTAACCAACACGCTCTGGTCGTACCAGTTCGACAGCTTGACCCCGGGCGGCAGTGCAAACGTCGCCAGCCGGTCCCGCACCGCCGCGGCGATCTGTACGGCGTTGCCGTCCGGCTGCTCATAGACGCTGAACAGCACCGCTGGCTTGCCATCCTGGACCACGCGGGTCCAGCGCGGAGCCACACCCGGCACCACGTCCGCGACGTCGCCGACCGTGACCACACCGTCGGCATTGCCGCGAACGACGGTCTGACGCACCTGCTCGATCGAGCGCAATGTGTCGCCCACCATCACCAGATATAGCTTGCCGTGGTCGTCGACCCGCCCCGCTGATGCAACGATTCCGGTATTCTGCAGCGCGGTGCTCAGGTCGTTGATGGCGACCCCAAGCGATGCCAGTCGCAGCGGATCGATCCGAACCTGGATTTCCGGCACGTCGCCGCCCTGGAAGTCGATCCGCTTGACCCCGCCGATCGAGGTCAGCAGCGGCACGATCTGGAACTGTGCCAGATCCCGCAAGGCCGATTGAGAAACCGTGTCGGATGTCAGCCCATAGGCAATGATCGGGAACGTCGTCGGGTCCATGCGTTCCACGGAATACGTCGTGCCCGCCGGCAGGCTTGGCATCGCCTGGGCGATTGCCGCCGCCACCTGGTTGGTCGTCGCAACCATGTCGCGGCCCCAGCCGACATCGAGCTGAATCTGTGCCGACCCGCGGCTGGTGGTGGACCGCAGATCGACAATGCCCGGCACCGGCCGGATCGCCTGCTCCATCGGGCGGGTGACCAGCAGCATCATCTGGTCGGCCGGCCGGTCGCCGGCATCGATGGAAATTCTGACCCGTGGAAAGGAAACCTGTGGGAACAGACCCACCGGCAGCGAGACGGCAGCGAATACGCCTGCCGTTGCCAGGGCAAACATCACGACGAGGATGGAGCGGCGATGCCGCCCCACGAACCCGACGAAATTCATTGGGCGGCGTCCTGCTCGCGCACCGCCATACCGTCCGAAAGCTGGTACGCGCCGTCCGTCACCAGCTTGCGGTCGGCCTGGATGGGACCGTCCACAAGCATGGCGTCGCCGGCATCGACCAGGATACGCACATCGGCCCGCACTGCCTTGCCGCCGGCGACCTGGAAGACGTAGGGACCCTTGTCATCCGTGAGTAAGGCCGAACGCGGCAGCTTCCAGCCGCCGGACCGGCCAACAATGATGTCGGCGCGGAGATCCTGATTGTCGATCAAAGCCTGTCCGTCAGTTCTGGCGATACGGACCGGCACAAGGCGGCTTTTCGGGTCAACCTGCCCAGCTACCGCCGCCACTTTGCCCTGAAATGTCCTACCGCCGTCCGACATCGTCGTCATTCGCACCGGGTCACCTGGTTTGACCGCCTGCCTTTCCGCGGGCTCGATCCCTGCGGTGAGAATGATCCCGTCGCTGCGCACAAGCGTGAGTAACGGGGCGTTGGCCTGTATCCGGTCACCTTGGCCGACCGCGACCGCGCTGACGACGCCATCGAACGGAGCCTGGAGCGGCGGGCTAGACGCATCAACGCCTTGGCGCCTTAACGTATCGACCTGGGTCAGCGCATCGCTCACCGCCTTCTCGGCCTGCGCCACCTGATCCCGTGTCGCCAGTTGTTGCTGACGCATCTGTGTGACATGCGCCAGCTCCGTCTGAGCCAGACGAAGCGCGGTCTGGGCCTGGTCATAGGCCGACAGTGCCGCCGCGGAAGCCAGGACGCGCATCAGTGGATCGCCGGTGTGGACGGTCTGCCCGGTTGCAACGGCCACATCGGCGACCTGCCCGTCATATTGAACGCTGATCGTCGTCGATGCGCCAGGTGCGGGGGCCGTGGCACCATACGCGGTAACAATGCGCGGCATCTCGCCCCTCATCGGCGTCTCGGTCTTGACCAGGACGCTTGGGGCATCGCCCGCCGTTGCGGGCAGGGCGAGAGTCATGATCAGCAGCAGGACCGGCAGGTGACGGATCATTGGGTCTCCTTTGGCAGGGATACGACCGGCATGCCGGCGCCGATCAGCGTATCCAGCGCAACATGCTGCTCGCGCAGGCTTTGCTCCAGGCCCAGGAGTTCCTGCTGGCGGGCGAGGCGGGCGGAAATAAAATCGACATAGGCCCGCTCGGTCAGGTTGCCGGCGGCGAAGGCGGCCTCGGCCTGCTTGCCCATCCGCCGCGCCTCCTGCGTGCGGGCACGAAGCGGCGGAAGCTGCCGACGCGTCAGGCTGATGTCGTCCAGCAATGCGCCGGCCTCGCTCTCCGCCGTGGCGAGGCGCGCGCGAAATTCGTTGTGCAGTTGCTGCCGGGTGGCACGCTCGATCGCGATGTTGCCCTGGTTGCGGTCGAAGATCGGCAATTCCAGCGTAATCTGCGGGCCGATCGTCCGGACGTTGCTGTTATCGCTGCCGCCGGTCAGGCCGATGTTAAGCGCCGGAAACTGCGCCAAAATGGCGGACCGCAGTTTGGCGTCCTGTGCGGTATAGCCCAGGCGCAGCGCGATCAGGTCGGGCCGCCGATCGGCCAGGAACGCCAGGTCAGATTGTATTTTGGCATGATCGATCTCGGGCGGGTCGGCGACCGGTGCCAGCCGGATCGGGACGCCAGGTGCCAGACCGAGCAGCGCGTTCAGGTCGTGGCGGTGGGTCTGGCGCTGGCGGTCGAGGTCGTCGATCTGCTTTTCCACGTCACCCAGGGCGGTAAGATCAGGCGACAGGGCGGTCAGGTCGGCATCACCGGTGGCGACGGCATGGCGGGTGTGGTCGTACCGTTGGGCCAGCATTGCCTGGGTTTCTCGCAGCACCGCGGCCATCCGTTCGTCGCCTGCGATCTGGATGACGAGCAGCCGGGCCTTTCCCATGAGTTGCCATTCCTGCCAGAGGATCGTGGCGCTGACCTGCTGCGCCGCCGCCGCCGCGGCCTTGCGCCGGCTGGCCAGGGTGATCAGCGAGCGAATGTCTTCGGAAAGGCCCGCGGACCATGCCGGCGTGACGCCCGGGCCTGACAGCACCGGCGTGTAGAGGCCGTTGACCGACGGGTTGGGCAGCAACCCGGCCTGTAGCAACTGCGCTTCGGCGACACCCTGTTGCGCCCGCGCGGCCTTCAGATCGGGGTTGTTGGCGACCGCGAGGCGGACGATGTCGGCCACCGTCAGCGGTGCCGTCGTGTCCGTGTCAGCCTGATCCAACGCCGATACAGTGCTGCGCAGGGGCATTTGGGTGGACAACGGCAGCGGAGCATAGTTCGCACAGCCGGACAGTATCGCCATCAAGGCAGCCGCCGCCAGCCGGCGGGCCGCGGTCGTCCTAAGGCCGGTAACCGACATCCCCATCGAGCCAATCATCCGCTGTGATCGCAGAACGTGGATACGCTGTGGACGATCCGGCGTATATCATAACGATCAGGTGTGATTGCTGGGCAGGGGTTCGGTATTTCGCCTTGACGACCATCGTGTCCGTCAGCACATCCAGTCCATGACAGATCCATTTGTCCAACCCGAAGAACCAACTGCCGCAGCCGCGATCGAGGCGATCAGCGACGACCTCAGCCTGTTCGACGACTGGATGGAGCGGTACGAGTTCATCATCGGCATGGGCCGCAAGCTGCCGCCATTCCCCCCTGAATGGGCGAACGACGCACACCGCGTCCCCGGCTGTCAAAGCCGCGTCTGGATGGAGGCCATCCTGCGCGACGGGAGGCTTTATTTCGCCGGGCAGTCCGATGCTGCCATCGTCTCGGGCCTGGTCGCGTTGTTGCTGCGCGTTTATTCCGGCCGCTCCCCCGAGGAAATCCTGGCGACCGATCCGGTCTTCCTGAAGGACCTCGGCTTGCTGGAGGCACTGTCCACCAATCGCGGCAACGGCATAGCCGCGATGGCACGCAAGGTCCGGGAAGTCGCCGCGATGCAACCCGCCGAATAGGCAAACCGTGTCAGCGGCCGCGCGGGTCGCCGCGTTCCCGGGTGCCTACTTCGCGACCAATGCGATCAATGCCTTTACCTTCTTCGCGGATGGTCGGAACGCCCCTTACCCCCGTTTGAACGCCGGCATCACCGCCTCGGACACCCACTGGAACTGGTCCAGCATCATCGCCTCGGGCGTGCCCATCGGCGTGCTGAGGTTGATGTCTTCCATGCCCGGATAGCGCGCCTCCAGTTCTTTCAGATAGGCGATCAATTCTTCCGGCGTGCCGGCGAACCACGCGCCGGTCTTCATGTAGTCCTCCAGCTTCGGCACGCCCGCCTCATACCAGCCGCCGCGTTTGGCGATTGCCTCGACCTGCGCGGGCGTGGCGCCTGGCAGAAAGCCCAGGGGTGCGAACATCTTGGCGTGTTCCTCGTAGCGAGGGCGCAGTTCGGCCACCGCCTTTTCCTTCGAGTCCGCGAGATGGAAGAAAATCCCCAACATCAGGTTCTGGCCGAGTTTCAGATCCTGCCCGGCGCGGGCGGCTGCCTCCCGATAGGCGGTGATCGGGCCTTGCTGCAATGTCGCGGCACCGCCGCCGACGGCGCCCTTGATGCCGTACTTGACCATGAAATCCAGGCCGCGGGCGCTGGCGCTGACCACCGGCTGCCACGTCTCGACCGGCAGGTGGATCGGCCGGGGCACCAGCGTCAGCTCCTTCAACGTATAGCCGCGATAGGGCACCTCGGGCGGCAGGGTGTAGTGCTTGCCGCGGTGGGAAAAGCGCTCGTTGTTGAACGCCTTGAAGATGATCTCGACCTGTTCCTCGAAAAGTTCGCGGTTGGCCTCCTGATCGATGATCGGGGCGCCGAAGGTTTCCACCTCCCGCGAGTGGTAGCCGCGGCCGACGCCGAACACGGTGCGGCCCTTGGTGAGGACGTCGGCAACCGCATAGTCCTCGGCCAGGCGCAGCGGGTGCCACATCGGGGCGATGTTGAAGCCGCAGCCGAACTTCAGGGTGTTGGTCACGTGGGCGAGGTGAACCGCCAGCATCAGCAGGTTCGGGGTCACCTCGTAGCCTTCGTGCTGGAAATGGTGTTCGGCCATCCACAGCGTGTGCCAGCCGAGACGGTCCATCAGTGTGGCGACGCGCTCCGACTTGCCGAACACGCCCGCCAGCTCGGCGTTGGAGAAGCGGCGCTCATTGGCCGGCGTGGCGTCCTGGCCGTGATCCGGCAAGTCGATATGGCCGGGATAGACGGTGGAGAACTTTGTTATCATGGACGTTTTCCCTAACCCGGTTCAGCCGCCGTAATAGACCGTGTCGCCAAGGTCCTTCATTTCCAGGATCGCCGCATCGGCTCGTCCTTCCGGGGCTTTCATCACATAGGCATCTGTCACCTCGGCGACGACGATATGGTGGTCGCCGAGTTCGACGATCTGTTTGACCGAACATTCGACGGCGGCGATGGCGGCGTCCAGGATCGGGGAGCCGTTGGCGCCGGCATGGAAGGCCTGCCCGGACACCTTGCCGTCCTCGACCTTGGCCGGCTTGAAGAAAGCGAAGGCGAGGGCCTTCTGATCCTTGCCAAGCATGTTGAGCGCGAACTTGCCGGTGCCCTTGACGACGGTGTGGGCGCCGGAGTCGGCCTTGACGCCGACTACGACCAGCGGCGGCGTGAAGGAGCCTTGTGTCACCCAGTTCACCGTGGCGGCGCCGACATTGCCTTTGGCGTCGTCGGCGGTCAGGACGTAGATCCCGTACGGGATCATGCGGAGTGCAGTCTTCTTGGCCTCGGCGTCCATTGGTTCCTCCCATTGTTCCTGGTCTTGGGAGATGTTTTAGCGGCCGGATACGATATTGCCCAGAAGAGTGCGGTGACCGCCATGCTCAAGGTAAGCGGACTCCGCGTTTGGCATGGCGCTCTTTCCCCGTCGTGCCCCGGCAACAGTCCGGGCCAGGACGGGTCAGGCCGGTCTTTCCGACGTGTTTTGCCAGGTCACGTTGACGACTGTTCGCCGGTTACTTCCGCGTTATGCCCGGATTTGATCCGGGCATCCGTTTCACCTCGGTAAGTGGTTATTTATCAATGACTTGGTCCGGCGCGGATGGCCGGATCAAGTCCGGCCATGACGACGATGGGACAGTGGCCGGTCAGATGGGACAGCGGCCGGTCAAATATCAGAGCGGCTCGGTATCCAGCGCATAACCTGCCGTCCGCACCGTGCGCACGACATCCAGTTCATCGTCTCCGTTGATCGACTTCCGCAGCCGGCGGATATGCACATCGACCGTGCGGGGCTCGACATGGATGTCAGGCCCCCAGACCGCGTCCAGAAGTTCTTCACGCGAGAACACCCGCCGCGGATGCTGCATGAAAAATTCCAGCAGCCGGAACTCGGTCGGTCCCAGATGCACCCGGCGTTCGTTTCGCGTAACCCGATGCGATGCCAGATCCATCTCGATATCGTGGAACGCCAACTGCCCCTTCACCGGCACGGCGTTGGAGCGGCGCAGCAGCGCACGCATCCGCGCCAGCAGCGCCTCGATGTTGAACGGCTTGGTGATGTAGTCGTCCGCCCCGGTGTTCAGGCCGCGCACCGCGTCCTGGTCCTCGGTCCGCGCCGTCACCATGATGACTGGTAAATCCCGCGTCGCGGCCTTGCGGCGGATCTGGCGGCAGACCTCGATGCCGGACATCACCGGCAGCATCCAGTCCAGCAGCACGAGGTCCGGTTGCGCCTCGGAAATGCGGTTCAAGGCTTCCTGGCCATCGCCGGCCTCTTCCACACGAAATCCCTGTTTTTCCAGGTTGTACCGCAGCATCGTGGCCAGCGGCGCTTCATCCTCCACCACCAGGACCAGAGGTTTTGGCAGGCTGGATACAACGTCGAGCATGTTTGTCTCCGCTGATTATTCTTTAGGGCGAATGACCGCGTAGGCGGATGTGTCGCCCTTGGGGCGGGCATCCGGGATCACCTCGCCTTCGACCGCGTAATAGACCGTCTCGGCGATATTGGTGGTGTGGTCGCCGATCCGCTCTAGGTTCTTGGCTATGAAGAGCAGGTGCGTGCAGGGCGTGATGTTGCGCGGATCTTCCATCATGTAGGTGATCAGCTCGCGGAACAGCGCGTTGTAGATGTCGTCCACCACGCGGTCGGAGCGCCACACCTCGATCGCTTTCTCGGTGTCGTGCGCACCCAGCGCGTCGATGATCGACTTCAACTGCTCCTGCACCAGATCCGCCATGTGCCCAAGACCAGCGAGCGAGTAGGGCAGGGTATATTGCGCGAGAACAATGCTGCGCTTGGCTACGTTGGCGGCGTAGTCGCCGATCCGCTCCAGGTCGCCGGTAATTTTCAGAGCAGCAACGATCCGGCGCAGATCGCCCGCCATCGGCTGGCGGAGGGCCAACAGTTGGATGACGAACTGCTCCACTTCGCGTTCCAGCGCGTCGACCTTGGGGTCCTCTTCCACGGCCCTGGTGGCGGCCGCGCTGTCGCGGTTCATGATCGCCTCGGCCGCCAGCGCGACCTGACTTTCCACGATCCCGCCCATTTCGGTCAGCATGTCGCGGAGCCGATTGAGCTGGGTATCGTAACTCTTGACCAGGTGTTCGGATGTGTCGGCCATCGTGATGATCCCTTCTGTCTCAGCCGAACCGGCCGGTGACGTATTCCTGCGTGCGCTTCTGCTTCGGCGCGGTGAAAATCTGTCCGGCCGGCGCGCACTCCACCATCTCGCCCAGGTAGAAGAAGGCCACCTGATCGGCGCAACGGGCAGCCTGCTGCATGTTGTGGGTGACGATGACGATGGAGAAATCATGCTTCAACTCATCGATCAGTTCCTCGATCTTCAAGGTGCTGATCGGGTCCAAGGCGCTCGTCGGCTCATCGAGCAGGATCACCTCGGGCCGTACGGCGATGGTCCGCGCGATGCACAGCCGCTGCTGCTGCCCGCCGGACAGGCCCATGGCGGAGGAGTGCAGACGGTCCTTGACCTCCCCCCACAGTGCCGCCCGGGTCAGCGACCATTCCACCCGCTCTTCCATCGCGGACTTCGACAGCTTCTCGTGCAGCTTCACGCCGAAGGCGATGTTGTCGAAAATCGACATCGGGAACGGCGTGGGCTTCTGGAACACCATGCCGACACGGGCGCGCAGGGCGTTCAGGTCCAGCTTCGGGTCGATGATGTTGGCGTCATCCATCATCACCTCGCCGGTGGCGCGCTGGCCGGGATACAGGTCGTACATCCGGTTCAGCACGCGCAGCAGGGTCGATTTGCCGCAGCCGGACGGGCCGATCATGCCGGTGACCTGGCGGTCCGGCAGGTCCAGGTTGATCCCCTTCAGCGCGCGATGGTCGCCGTAGAAGAAATCCAGGTTCCGGATCGCGATGCGGGCCGGGTTCATCACCGAACCTGCGCGCGCCTGCAGGCCACCGAAGCTGGCGCTTTGAGCCTGACTGGAAGTCGCGGTTGCACTCATGTTCACCTCATTTCGCGCGACGCAGCAGCAGACGGGCCGCGATGTTGATAGCCAGCACGCCGAAGGTAATCAGAAGGGCGCCGACCCAGGCGAGTTGCACCCAGTCCTCGAACGCAGATCCGGCGTATTGATAAATGGTAACCGGCAGGCTGGCCATCGGCTTGTCCAGGCTGAGCGACCAGTTCAGGTTGCCCAGGCTGGTGAACAGCAGCGGCGCGGTTTCGCCGGCGATGCGTGCGACGGCGAGGAGGATGCCGGTGGCGATGCCCTGCTTCGCCGCGCGGTAGCAAATCAGCACGATCATCTTCCACTTCGGCGCACCCAGGCCGATCACCGCCTCACGCAAGGTCGAAGGGATCAGCCGGAGCATGTCCTCGGTCGTGCGTACTACGATCGGGATGACGATCACCGCCAGCGCAAGGCAGCCGGCGATGCCGCTGAACCCACCGAAGGGGGAGACGGCGAGCTGATAGACAAACAGGCCGATCAGGATAGACGGCGCGGACAACAGGATGTCCGAGACGAACCGGACCGCATTGCCCACCGCCGATCCCTGCGCATACTCGGCCAGATAAGTGCCGACCATCAGTCCGATCGGCGTGCCGATCGCGGCCCCGAGCAGCGTCTGGATCAGGCTGCCGATGATCGCGTTCAGCAACCCGCCGTGAGATCCGGGGGGCAGGGTGGATGTGGTGAACACGGACAGCGCCAGCCCGCCGACGCCGCGCCACAGCAGGGTGAAGAGGATTGAAGCCAGGAACGCCAGCCCGATGATGGTGGCGAGGACGCACAGCACCTTGACGATGGCGTTGGTCCGATACCGGCGGCGGCCCAGCGCGCGGGACGCGTTCGCTTCGCGCGCCGCGCCCGGGGAGAAGGTCGTGGCGCTCATGTCTTCAACCTCGGCCGCAGCAACATCCGTGAGATCGCCAGCACGATGAAAGAGATGACGAACAGGATGAAGCCAAGTGCCAGCAGCGACGACAGTTTCAGGCTGCCCGCCTGGCTTTCGGGAAACTCCAGGGCGACGAGCGAGGCGATCGTGTTGCCCGGTCCGAACAGTGACGACGTGATCCGGTTGGTGTTCCCGATCACGAAGGTTACCGCCATCGTCTCCCCCAGCGCGCGGCCCAGGCCCAGCATGATCCCGCCGACGACCGAAACGCGCGTGTAGGGGATAACGATCGAGCGCATCACTTCCCACGTCGTGCAACCCAGTCCGTAGGCGGATTCCTTGAACACCGCCGGGACGGTTTCGAACACATCGCGCATCGTGGCGGCAATGAACGGGATCACCATCACTGCCAGGATCAGCGCCGCGGTGAGGATGCCGGTTCCGAAGGGCGGTCCCTGAAAGAGGAAGCCGATCAGCGGCAGGTCGCCGAGATTGTCGATCACCGTGGGCTGAACATATTCGGCCATGATCGGGACGACCACGAAGAAGCCCCACATGCCGTAAATGATCGACGGGACGGCGGCCAGCAGCTCAATGGCGGTGCTGACAGGGCGGCGGAACCAGGTGGGTGCCAGTTCGGTCAGGTAGAACGCGATGCCAAACGCCAGCGGCACGGCTATCGCAAGTGCAAGTACCGCGGTGACCACCGTGCCGAAAATCGGCACTGCCGCGCCATAGACCTCCTGCACCGGATCCCAGTCGTCGGAGATCAGGAAGCCCGGCCCGAAGGCGCGGAACGCCTTCATCCCACCCAGGAAAAGCACCACGATGATGGCGCCCAGCAGCAAAAGGACGAGCAGGCCGGAGGCCTTCGCCAGCGCGGCGAAGATGGCATCTCCCGGGCTTGACCTGGCTCTGGATGGTCTTGGGTTGGCGGCGACGGCCTGCTGCACGGTCTTGTCCTAATTGGCAACGCGGGAAGCGGGGCCGATGCTACCACCGGCCCCGCCTATAGCGTCAGCCTAGTCGATCGGCTTGCCGTCCGGGGTCAGGATGTTGGCATGCCAGGCGCTGCGTACAGCGGCCTTCACCGACTCGGGAAGAGGCACGTATTCCAGCGCCGTGGCCGACGCGTCGCCGTTCTTATAGGCCCAGTCGAAGAACTTCATCACGTTGGCGGAGCGGGCCGCGTCCGTCGGGTTCTTCGGCAGTTCGATGAACGTGGTGGACTCGATCGGCCAGCTCTTGGCCCCCGGCTGGTCGATCAGGTTGACCGCGAAGTCCTTCGCGTTCGCCCAGTCGCCGTTGGCGGCCGCGGCCTGGAACGCTTCCATCGTCGGGGAGACGAAGAACCCGGCCTTGTTGCGGAGCTGCACGGTCACCAGGTGGTTCTGGCTGGCATAGGCGTATTCGACATAGCCGATGCCGCCGCGCGTGTTGTGGACCGTGGCGGACACGCCGTCATTGCCCTTCGCGCCCGCGCCGGCCGGCCACTTCACGCTGGTGGCGGCGCCGACCTTATCCTTCCAGCTCGGGCTGACCGCCGACAGGTACGACGCATAGACGAAGGTCGTGCCCGATCCGTCCGCCCGATAAACCGGTGCGATGGCCAGGTTCGGCAGCGTCACGCCATGATTGGCTTCGACCAGCTTGGGGTCGTTCCACTTGGTGATCTTGCCCTCGTAGATGTCGGCCAGCAGCTCGCCCGTCAGCTTGAGCTGGTTGGTCTGCACGCCGGGGACGTTCACGATCACCACGACGGAACCCATCACGGTGGGGAACTGCAGCAGCTTGCCGGATTCCAGCTTGGCCGGGTCCATCGGGGCGTCGGACGCTCCGAAGTCAACCGTGCGCTGCAGAATCTGGTTCTGCCCACCGCCCGACCCGATCGCCTGGTAGTTCAGCTCGATGCCCGTGGCGGCCTTCGCCTGCTCACCCCACTTCGTATAGACCGGGGCGGGGAAGGTCGCTCCCGCGCCGGTAATCTGCTGGGCTTGGGCCACACCCGAGGTGACGGCAAACCCGGCCAGGCCAAGGGCCAGGACCGTTACGGCGATCTTCATCAAAATTCCTCCTTCGGAGTCTCTGCGCTCAGCGCGTTCGCAACCTAGGCGGGAACGGTGAACCCCATATTGCAGTTCTATGACAGTTCGATGACAGACCTCCCGCTTGCGGCCCTATGCCGGCGCGCGGCACAATGACCCCATGTCGATACCTATCCTTGTACGCCGCCTGCCGCATGCCAAGGGCCTGCCGCTTCCATCCTATGCAACCGCCGGGGCCGCCGGCATGGATCTTCTCGCGGCCGTCCATGCGCCGATCACAGTCGCGGCTGGGGAGCGGACCTTGATACCCACCGGTCTGACGATCGCATTGCCGCCGGAATACGAACTGCAGGTCCGGCCACGCTCGGGTCTCGCCCTGCGCCACGGTATCACTGTGCTGAACACGCCTGGGACGATCGACGAGGATTATCGCGGGGAAATTGGGGTCATCATTCTCAACACCAGCCGCGAGGCTTTCGTCATCGAACGCGGCGCCCGGATCGCCCAGGCCGTGCTGGCGCCTGTCAGCCGGGCTGAATGGCGGGAGGTAGAGAGCCTGGATATGACGGCGCGCGACGCCGGAGGCTTCGGCAGCACCGGTTTCAAGGCGGAATAATCGGCAATCCTTTTTTTGACCTCAGACAATGGCGGCACGGACCGAGCAGGCGAGGCGATAGCTGACGTCGTCGCCAGCCGGACAATGGAAACGGGCGCGTGCCGACAGGCCGGTGCCGGCTGGCGGGTGACGGAAACGGGCTGATGACAGCGGGCGGATCATGTGCACGACCCTCGTCATGGGCCGGGGGTTTGCCGGGGCCACATTTAGGGGTAGGGGGGGGGGGCCTTTGGCCCCGGCATAAGCCGGC
>JARLIN010000512.1 GCA_031291715.1 Rhodopila sp.
GGTCAGGCCGGAATCCCTGTTCGCCGGCGAATAGTGGAAGCCGGGGATTTGCCCAGCCTGCCGCCCGACGATGCCGAAAAGGCTGGGTCCAACCATATTCTTGCCTTGTAGCGGCGAGTGGCACACGGCGCACTGCGACTTGAACACCGCCGCACCGGCTGCGCCATCCTGAGCCCTGGCGGAACCCACGGCACCCGATGCGCCGGCTGCCAGGATGGCCGCCAGTAGAAGATGCCGCATATTCGATACAAATCTCATGACCGTTTATCGCCTCGTTGCGTCCTCGGACCGGCGACGTGGGACGAATTGCCCGGCCGTTCATTGATCTGCGTCAAGGCGCATCGGCGCCAACGGTCTGTGGCGGGTCAGGGTCTTGTTATCCAGGTGGCTTGGAGAATCCGGCTCTGTCCCCCAGGGCGGACAGGCTGATACTATCCGTAGTTGAACAGCGCCATGAGGCCGAAATCCATGTGCAATTGCTGATGACAATGGAACAGCGACGGTCCTGGATTATCGGCCAGGAAGTCGAATTCCACTTCCTGGAACCCGCCCAGCATCACCACGTCCTTGATCACGCCCGCAGTCGCTTTGCCGTCGATGCGGGTCAACTCGAAGCTGTGCCGATGCAGATGCAGCGGATGGATGTCGTCGCTCGCGTTGCGGATTTTCAGCCGGTAGCGGCGGCCTTCGTGCACCGTGTAATTCGGCTTCATCGTATCCATTGAAAAGGCTTCGCCGTTAATGGTCCACTGATTGAAACCATTCAGCGCGGCGTTATGCTTGACGATCGTCATCTCTATCGTTTCGTCGGGTGATGTCGCCGTGACACCCGCCGTGCCGAACCGCGCGTAGTCCCAGTGGAAAGGTTTCGGGGCGGTCCATTGCGGTTTGCCCTTCCGGCCGGCGTATTCGACCACGATGCCCATGCCGTGGCCTCGATCATCGTCTGCGAGATCGCCCATGACCCACACACCTGGATGATTCATTTCGACGACCGCCGATATCCGTTCGGCCGTGCCCAGCCAGAGGACAGGGACGTCGGCTTGAGTCGGCACGGGATTGCCGTCGAGCGCCACGACACGGAAGACATGATGCGGCAGGGCGAGGCTGCGAATCTCGCCCGCGCTCGCGTTCAGCACATGGAACAGAACCCGCTCGCCTTGCTTGACGCGGATAGGCTCGCCCTGCCCGAGCATCCGGCCATTAATGCTGAACAAATCATAGCCAACTTCGAAGCCTTTTGTCTTTTCCGTCGCTTGCTCGTCCGCCGCCTGCCCCATCTGCTGCAGCGCCTTGATCGGAGCACCGGTCAGCGCATCCACCGCCATGTCGCCGCCGCGGCTGAAGCTTGGGAGGAACTCCTTGAGCACCAGGAATATTTCGTGATCGTACGCGCCGGGATCATTCTTTGGCTCGATATAAACCGGCCCAGCCTGACCCGTGTATGTACCGCGGTTGAGATCGGCGCCCGCCACTACATGCGTATGGTAGAACCGGAATCCCGAAGGCTTCGGCACGAACGATACCCGTTGCATCCCATGCGGCGGCACGAACGGCGAGCCTTCCTCGGCCGCCCCGTCCACGTCGGACGGGATCGCCTGACCGTGCCAATGAACCAGTTCCGGCGTATCGGTGTCGTTTTGAATATCGACCACGACGCGCTGACCTTCCTTGAGGCGCAGCAGCGGCCCGGGAAACTGCCCATTATAAAGCGTCGTGGAGACGATATGCCCGGGCGCGAGTTCGACCAGGCCGGTGCCGATACGCAGCGTATAGTCCGCCTTCGCGGCGGCCGCCTCGTCGGCAGCCCGGGCGAAGCCCGGCAATGCGCCCGTGAAGGGCACGAGGCCGGCGTATTTGAGCAGGGAACGGCGTTCGATCGCCACGGCTTCTTTCCTTCCACAGCCGGTCAGCCCACGCCCGCGGTTATTTGCCCTGGAGTAGGTCCATGAACGGCGGGAACGTCAACAGCAATGCCACGGCCAACATCAGGAACGACGCCACGTTAACCGGGACGAGATTCACTTCCCGCGATGCCCAGCGTCGCGAAAGCGCGTACCAGGACGCCAGCCAGACGGCGATCGCGGTCAGCGTCACGCCGGATAGAGCGCCCGTTGGGTTCCAGAAGTTGAACGCGCGCCCTATAACGGGAACAGCATCTCCGGCAAAAGCGAAGATCCCCAGGGCGAGTGAACCGATACCGGCGGCGAGGATCGCTGCGGCGCCAGGACCGGTGGGAAGCCCCATCGGCGCCCGTTCGGTCGGTTCGGTGGCCATGCTATTTGTCCTGAAACAGAATGATCTCCGGGCCGCCCCGGACAGGCGCGTATTTGTTCAGGAAGGCACCAAAGGCGCCTGCCACGGCAGTCGCGAAGAAGGCGACGGCGGTGAAGGTCAGAATCGCGTTCCGCATCTGGCGATGAAGGGCAAGCTGTGGGCCATACTTGATGAAGACATAGGCGACCATGGTCATCGCGATGGGCGTGAACCAGGCGATATGCTCCTTCCACTCCATCCCGAGGTCGTGCCATCCGGCGGTCAGCGGACTCGATAGCAACAACAACCGCGGATAGGCCGACAAATCCGTAGTGCCGGCGGGCGGAACGGCGCGGTACCACGGATAAACGACATACGCACCTGACAGCGTGGCCAGCCAGGCGAGTGCCGCCACGCTGATCAGGTAGAAGCGGAACATCGAGTTGTTCCGCTGCGAAGACGGCCATTGCGGGCCGGCGACGGCGGTCGCGTAAATAACCCCGATCGCGCCGGAAAACGCGAGCATAAACAGGGCGCCGAAACCCATGCCATGGAGCACCGTGATCATGTCACGAAACGAGATCTCCATGGCCGGACCTTACTTGAGCGTGGCGAGATAGGCGATCAGGTCCGCGCGCTTGGCCGGATCCTTGATGCCCCCATAGGTCATCTTTGTGCCCGGGATGACCGCCTTTGGTGATTCCAGGTACTTGTCCAACGTGGCCGCATCCCAGGTCAGATTCGCACCCTCGTTGGCGGGTGAGTAGCTGTAGCCGGGCACAGCGCCGGTCTTACGGCCGACAACACCGAAAAGCGTCGGTCCGATCTTGTTCTGCCCCGGCTGGACGCTATGACAGATGCTGCAAGATGACTGAAACACCGACTTGCCGGCCCCTGCATCGGCGGCCAGCACGGCGGGGCCGGACAGCGAAGTCAGCAACGTGCCACAGACAGAGACGGTACGCGCGACGCGTGCGATACGCCCAGACATGATCAATCTCCTCGTGAACACGCGACTAATGACCAGCCGGCAGCTTGCTGTGCAGGATATCGCCGATCAGCAACAACGTCGGTTGAAGGATCTCCAGGTCGTTCAGCGATTCAGCGGCGGCGGATTCCGCGAATTCCTTGGCATCGTTGTCATGAGCGACCGCCGCGGCGACGACGAGCTGGTTGAGCGCTTCGGTGATCTCCGTATGCTCATCGAATATCTGCTCACGTTCCGCCTTGACCCGGTCCGTCATGGGTAACGCCCAGGCCATGTCCGGCGTTACCTTGCCTTCGGCCAACAAGGGCAGCAACGTCAGAGGCGGCAGGATGAACTCCTGTTCGCGCGCGATATGCTTTTTGAACAGCACGAGCGCCTTGCCCGCGGCGACCCCAACCGGCCCTTTCCGGCGAGCCAGCATCGAGATCTGTTCCAGGGTCTCCTTCTGCTCGATCTGAAGCGACTGCGGAATCAGGTGCTGAGGCGCCGCGGTCTGTGCCGGTTGCGCCATAGCCGCCCCTAAGGATCCTCCCATCCACGCCACGGCCGTGAAAGCCATCAGCGCGATTATTGACGGTGACCTTGGACGCATTGCTGTTCCTCCGGGCGAGTTTCGGGTCCGCGAGATCATTATGGTGCCTGTGGGCATCAGAAGATCAGCCAGGCGAACACCAGCAGCGTGTTGTTGTCGCTGGCATTGCGTCCGGCTCCGTCATAGTTCGACGAGCCGCCGTTGAACTGGGTGTACGCGGTGTACTGTATACCTAGCTTCAAATTCATGAACGGCGCCCACAGGGACGTGTCCTTCCCGAACGGCACCCAGTCGGCCTCGATGATGAACGCGTTGCTGTTAGGCTTGTTGTTGGCGCTGCCGGTCAGTTCAGCCTGCGGATAAAGCAGCGGGTTCGCCGACCCCCAGGTCTTCTGCCAGCCAAACGTCACCCCGTAGGTGTTCCGATACCAGTAGGAGACGTTCGCCCGGATCTGGTCGAGGTTGTAGCTTGAGCCAAATCCCGTACCGGAAGACGTGGCGCGCAGATTCTGGTATTCGTGCGTATAGATACCCTGCACGGTCGCGATATGTGTGCCGTCACCAAGAAACTGATACCCGGCGTCAACCGCATAGTCAGTATAGCGGTCGCTGCCGTTGACATTGCTTGTCTGGAACGGAACACCGGTCGCTGGATCAACGTCCGCGTACATGAACAGCGCACCGACATGCGCAGCGCTCTTGTCCCAATGCCATTCATACGCTGCCCGTAGATAAGGGGCCGGGCTAACCGTGCTCCCGATAACATAGTCGTTACCGAAACGTGCGAGCGTCCACGGGCTCAAGGTGTTGTAGGCGCCGCCTTCAAGGTAAAGCTTGCTGTCATACCATGCGTACACCGTGTAACCGATCGTGTTGCCGGAGAAGGCCCCGGACAGCATTGGGTTAGCCGCGGGTGTCGGCGCAAGCGCGGAGGCGATGTAGGGAAAGCCCCAGGCGAACGTCGTGTTATAGGGATCCTGCACCGTCGGGTTGTTGTTGAGCGTGGTGCCGATGCGCAGGTCCTTGCCGCCGAGATCGAACACCGTCGTATAGGGCCGCAGATCGGTATTATCGACATGTGAGGTGTTATCGACGTCGGTCCAGGTGAACTGAATAAGGCCGCCGGTATGCTGGCCAATAGCGCCGCCGACAAACCCGCTGATTTGGTCGAGCGAGAAATTGTTATTCGTGCCGTAGTGCTGGGGGACCTGGTCGGTCGGGAAGCCTGAGGAGGTGTGGGTGAACGAGCCTTGTATCATGAGCGACAGCGGCACACTCGCCGCCACGCCTTCCCCGCCGCCTTGGGTATAGCCACCAATCTTGAACGCGCGGCCGAGGGGAGTGAGTTGCGGTCCGTAAGCGCCGATGTGGCAGGCTGTGCAGGGCTGCCCGGTCTGCGATGCGAAGGCGGGGATCGCTTCGGCCGGCCTGACCGCCAGCAAAAGGCCTATCAGCGGTATAAGCAAAATCCACAACCGCGACCGCATCACCCTGACCATGACGGACCCCTCTCTTTTTTATACGCAGCAACCTTTTGCATCGAGCCGAACCCGGTCGATGATCTTGCTCAAGTGCCACCGACCGGAATCGCTGCTCGTTTCTTGGTTTAGGAGTATGAATAGTCGTAGCGTGATTTTTCCTTGATATCGATCAATTTTCGAGTAGGCCATCAAACCATACGGCATGCCGTGACAATCTTACCGCTGGCACTCCCTGCGGAAGAGTGCTAACGGAAGCCGACCGGCGAAACTTATTTTGCCGTGGCGGCCGTTAACGATCCGTCTGACCGCCACTCAGCTCCCTGTCTGGCAACGACCAAAAACTTCGTCACCGGTCCTGCCGGCTGGCGAGCCGGCTACGCATTCGATTTTCGGGAAGGATACACAAATGCCTGCGAAGGACGTTCGGTTCGGCGGCGATGCCCGCCAGCGCATGGTGCGCGGCGTGGATACACTCGCCGAGGCGGTGAAGGTCACGCTCGGGCCGAAGGGCCGCAACGTGATGCTCGACAAGAGCTACGGCGCCCCGCGCATGACGAAAGACGGCGTCGCCGTCGCCAAGGAAATCGAGCTCTCCGACAAATTCGAGAACATGGGCGCCCAGCTTGTGCGCGAAGTGGCCTCGAAGACCAACGATATCGCCGGCGATGGCACCACCACGGCGATCGTGCTGGCACAGGCCATTGTCCGCGAGGGATCGAAGGCGGTTTCCGCAGGCATGAACCCGATGGACCTCAAGCGCGGCGTGGACAAGGCCGTCGTGGCTCTGGTCGAGGAACTGAAGAAGCGCAGCAAAAAGATCACCACCCAGGCGGAAACCGCCCAGGTCGGCACGATCTCCGCCAACGGCGAAGCCGAAATCGGCAAGATGATCGCTGAGGCGATGCAGAAGGTCGGCAACGAGGGTGTCATCACCGTCGAAGAGGCCAAAGGCATGGTCACGGAACTCGACGTCGTCGAGGGCATGAAGTTCGACCGCGGCTATATGTCGCCGTACTTCATCACCAACGCCGAGAAGATGACGGTCGAGTTGGAAAACCCGTACATCCTGCTCAATGAGAAGAAGCTCTCCAACCTGCAGTCGATCCTGCCGGTGCTGGAAGCCGTCGCCCAGTCCGGGCGTCCGCTGCTGATCATCGCCGAAGACGTCGAGGGCGAAGCCCTTGCCACTTTGGTCGTGAACAAGCTGCGCGGCGGCCTGAAGGTCGCGGCCGTGAAGGCTCCCGGTTTCGGTGATCGCCGCAAGGCGATGCTGGAGGATCTCGCCGTTCTGACAAAGGGCGAAGTGATCAGCGAAGACCTCGGCATCAAGCTCGAAAACGTGACCCTTGCCATGCTCGGTACCGCCAAGAAGGTGCTGATCGACAAGGAAAACACCACGGTCGTCGAAGGCGCCGGCAAGAAGGCCGACATCCAGGGCCGCTGTGCACAGATCCGCGCGCAGATCGAGGAAACCACCTCGGACTACGACAAGGAGAAGCTGCAGGAGCGTCTGGCGAAGCTGGCGGGCGGCGTCGCGATCATCCGCGTCGGCGGCGCGTCCGAGACCGAGGTGAAGGAGCGTAAGGACCGCGTCGATGACGCCCTGCACGCCACCCGCGCGGCGGTCGAGGAAGGCATCGTCCCCGGCGGCGGCGTCGCCCTGGCTCGCGCCTCGCTGATTCTGGCAAAGCTGAAGGCCGACAACGACGATCAGCGCGTCGGGATCGAGATCGTCCGCAAAGCGGTCCAGACTCCGCTGCGCCAGATCGCCAGCAACGGCGGCGAGGACGGCGCGGTCATTTCCGGCAAGACGCTGGAAAAAGACGAGTACAACTATGGCTTTGACGCGCAGACCGGCGTGTTCAAGGACCTGGTGAAGGCCGGCATCATCGACCCGACCAAGGTCGTGCGCTGCGCCCTGCAGCACGCCGCGTCGGTAGGCGGCCTGATGATCACCACCGAGGCGATGGTCGGCGACCACGTCGAACCGCCCACCAACGACGCCTGATCGGCTTGAACCCTGAAGCCTGCCGCGCCAGATCCGTCTGGTGTGGCAGGTGCCACGGGAGGCTGCGATGGCCGACGACGACCAACCCGATCCCGCGTTCGATACGTTCACCTCGCGCCTGATCCGCCGCGAGGCGCTTCGTCGCGCAGCCCAGGAACTGAGCACGGCGACGCCGGTTGGTCTCGAGGATGCCTTGGCCCGCATTTCCGCCGAGGTAACGGCCGAGGCTGCGGAGGCCAAGGCTGATGCGACCAAGGTGAAGGCGTCGTCAGGCTCTTAGACCGGTTCGCGCAAAGACTGACACGCCAGCCGCTGTTTCATGGTCGCCATGGCCCGCTAATGTCCATCCGTCATGGCCGGCGTCCCACACAGAGTGACGGCCCCGACAAAGCCTAGCCCTGCGCGACCGCCGCCGGTTCCTCGTCCGTCCAGACCTTGAAGCTAACCAGCGTGTTCGGCCCGAACGTATTGCTGATCGGCACATCGACAGCATCGCGGCCGCGAGCGATCAGGATCCGGCCGATCAGCGGTTTGTTGTTACGCGGATCGAAGGTGTGCCACGCTCCACCCAGATAGGCCTCGAACCAGCCCGCGAAATCCATCGGCGAGTGCGGCGGCGGCACGCCGATGTCACTGAGGTAGCCCGTGCAATACCGCGCCGGAATGTTCATGCAGCGGCACAGCGCGACGGCGAGGTGCGCATAATCGCGGCACACCCCCCGCTTCTCGTTGAAAACTTCCCACGCCGTCTTGGTCGAACGCGCGGCCATGTAGTCGAACACGATATGCTTGTGCACGAAATCGCAGATTGCCTGCACGCGCGCCCAGCCGGCCGGCCCGTGTCCGAACATCGCCCACGCGATCTCCGACAGGCGATCGGTCTCGCAGTAGCGGCTGCCGAGCAGGAACACGAGGGTGTCGTCCGGCAGGTCCTGGACCGGATGCTGCTGAGCTGACGGCACGATGGGATCTGGCAGGCCGGCATCATTGACCACCGCGGTGCTGGCGATTCGGGTCCGGCCCGCCGGTGCGAGAATCCGGCTGCACCAGTTGCCGAACGAATCGTGATAGGCATGGACCGGTAACGCCGGGTCTGTCATCAGATGGTCCGGAACAACGATGTCGGCGACTCGCGAATGATGCACGTGCAGCATCAGCACCATCGGTGTCGGTTGGACGCAGTCATAGACGATTTCGTAGCCGACGCGGATTTGCATGAGTTTGCTGGCTTTCAAACGAACTCGGTTAAGTGCGGCGCTGTCCGGCATCTCAGGTTAGGAACAATTCTCCATGGCGCGTGAGACCCTTTATCTCGTGCAGGCATTTCGGTCCGGCAAAGGCACCAGGCTGACCGCCGATAGCCCGGTTCGCTGCCGGTCGCCCGAAGTCGCGCTCAAGAGAGCCGAGGATTTGGCGCCGATCCGTGCCGGAGTGGTGGCCTTCTCGACCTCAGGCGATGCAGAGCTGGGCGATTACGACGACGAACCGACGATCATATTCAAGGCGGGACGTTTGCCGTCATCATTCGGAGACGCATGAAACGGCGGCGCTGGGTAAGGGCCTGCCGGCTTATAAGCGCCATTTTCCACCACCCGAGCGGTTTGGATCTTACAGTGTTCTGGCCCTTGCCGCCAGGGCCTGTGGCGGCGGCCTTGCATTCGACCGTAAACATGCGCACATACACTACTGATTTTGCCACGCGCGCGCGGGGCAGCGCGGGTGTAGCCACCGCGGATAGCCTTTGCCGTCAGCCTTGTCTGACCTGATCGCCGAAATGTCCAAGCACCCCTGGCATCCGCCAAGGGGTCGGCTTCCCTAACACGACCGCCTACGAAAAGGAAAATATGCATGAGCGAAGCGCCCACCGACGAATCAATGCCCACGGATGACCCAAATGACGCGATGAAGGATCAGTTGCGAAAGGATGTCGCATCATGGCGTGAAGGCCGGTCCGACGGATCGGGGCGCCAGGCAACGGAACTCAGTGTCGCGGTAGCCCGTTCGATCGTGCCGCCGACGACCGCGCGCATGAAGCGAGCCAAGCCCGCCGCTGCCCCGGAGGCCAAGCCGGTTACCGCTGAGAAGAAGCCGTTCGGCATGTCCTATGACGGCACAAGCCGCGCGGATTATATCAAGCTCATGATCTCACGCGGCGCCAGGTGAGCTGGGTCACGTTCGAAGCGGCCACCGGCGGACTGGTGGTGGTGCAGCTTCGGCATATCGTGGCGATCTACGACGAGCAGGGTGCAGTCAAGTTGGCGACCGCGGCGGGCGGCGTGCATGTCCTGAAGGACATGACCGTCCGGCGGGCCGCCGCCATCGTCTCCGGGGCTGAGGATGCAGTCGCGGCGCGGCCAGAATGACGATTTTCGGTTCCGTTGGCCAACCGTCACGTGCAAACCTGCCGCCACCGTGGGATGATGGGTGATGGCAGATACAAACTATCGGATCGTCCGTCGCGAAGACGGTAGCTTCGCGGTCGAAATCGTTCGGGTGGGCGCCCTGCCCCAGACCGCGGCCGGCTTCGCGACCGAAGCCGAGGCTCAGGGTTGGGTCGCGCAGGACCAACGGCTGCGCTCCACCGCCGACCCGTTCAGTGCCACGGCTGGCCGACGGTGGCGCAGTTTTTAACCGGCGTGGTGTTGTGAAACAGTCATTCCCGTTCTGCGGCCGTATGTTCGTGACCGCGCGGCGTTCGGGCGAGACGCCGGGGCTCTTACGCATCTGGTCGAGGGAAACGCACATACAGCTCGGCTGACCGCGCACGGATGCTCCCAACACCGGCGCGTCGATCGATTCCATTGTGCCGTTGTATCGCCGGCTGCCACGAACGTTCGCGCGGTCGGGATCTGACAAACCAACAGAACAGGACTAAACTGCGCCGCTGTTTGGCACCCCCAGGAGGGTTACAATGGCGAAGGGTCAGAAGCGAAGCGGCCGCGAGCCGAAAAAGCCTAAGCAGAACAAGCTAAAGGGTTCTCCCCCGGCGACGGCGCTGTCCAGCATTCAGCCGAAACCGACCGCTCCGGCAAGCGATCGAAACAAATAGGATCCTGCGAACGCGCGGGCGCGGCCGAGGGATGGCGCGAGCCGTCCGCCATAGCGCGGTGAGCCGATCATTGTCCGCACAGAGCCGTGCAGAGAATGCACGGAAGATGGCTGGCGCCCGCGTCGCCGCACGAAAGCGCAAGGCGACAGCGCCGCAAAGATAGATCAGGACCGATGGTGGCAAAGCCCCCTCCCACGAAGAGAGGAGGCTTTGACGCCTACTCCGCCGCGATCCTGGTCCGGGCGCCATTGATTCCCTTTTCGACGGCCGCACCGAAATCCGGATGGACGTTGTACCAGTGTTTGAGCATCCGCTGCTGGATCTCATGGCGCTTGGCATCGTTTTCCATGCCCATCGCCGGCTCGGTCATGCTGCCGACGATGTTTGCCACGAGACGGGCGCGTCCGGTTTCGTCCAGAACCTTCTCCCAAAACGCTCGCGGCTGGCCATAGAGGTCGGCGTCGTCACCCGGGTAGGTGATGTAGCGTTGGCCGTTGCCGTCGATTTTGAGCGGCGGCTCCATGACCGACTTGTCTTCCACCGGGCCGCCGAACGAGTTCGGCTCGTAATCCACCGATCCGCCGCCATTACTGCCAGTGACCATATTGCCATCGCGGTGATAGGTGTGGACCTTCGCGGCCTTGGCCTGGTTCACCGGGATATGGTCGTAATTGATGCCGATGCGGTACCGGTGCGCATCGGCGTAGGACAGGATCCGGTTCTGGAGTACCTTATCCGGGCTGAACCCTATGCCGGGCACAATGTTGGAAGGCTCGAACGCCGCCTGCTCAACCTCGGCGAAGTAATTGTTCGGGTTGCGGTTCAGCTCCATCTCGCCCACCTCGATCAACGGATAGTCGCCGTGCGGCCAGACCTTGGTCAGGTCGAATGGGTTCCATTTGTAGGTGTCAGCGTCGGTCTCCGGCATGACCTGAATGGACACGGTCCACTTCGGGAAGTCGCCGGTCTTGATGGCGGTGTGCAGGTCACGGGCCGAGAAGTCCGGGTCGTCGGCCGTCATTTTCAGGGCTTCTGCATCCTCGAAGGTCTTGTTGCCCTGCTTGGTCTTTACATGGAACTTGACCCAGAATCGCTCGCCACTGGCATTCCACAGGCTGTAGGTGTGGCTGCCGTAGCCGTTCATGAAGCGTGCGGACAACGGCGTGCCGCGATCGCTGTACAGGAACATCACCTGGTGAATCGCCTCGGGCGACAAGCTCCAGTAGTCCCAACGCCGCCAATGCGGCTTGAGATGCGTGCCGGGGTCGCGCTTCTGGGTGCGGATGAAATCGCTGAACTTCAGCGGATCACGGATGAAAAAGATTGGTGTGTTGTTTCCCACGAGGTCCCAGTTGCCGTCCTCGGTGTAGAACTTTAGTGCGAAGCCGCGGGGGTCCCGCGCGGTATCGGCCGATCCGCTCTCACCGCCCACGGTGGAGAAGCGCGCGAACATCTCTGTCTCTTTCCCGATGGCGCTGAAGATCTTGGCGCAGGTGTATTTTGAGATGTCCTGGGTCACCCGGAACGTGCCGTAGGCTCCGTAGCCCTTGGCGTGCACGACGCGCTCGGGCACCCGCTCCCGGTTGAAGTGGGCCATCTTCTCGGTGAGATGATAATCCTGGGTTAGCACAGGACCGCGCGGGCCTGCCGTAAGCGAGTGCTGGTTGTCCTCGACCGGACGGCCAAAGGCCGTGGTCATGGTGGGCTTTCCTGTAGCGTCAGCCATTATTGTGGGCCTCCTTTTGGTTGGTTCGGCGCACGGCAGAATTCAAAGCCATCCGTCGAGCGCTTCGCTCTTAAGCTCGAGTGCTTTGAATATAAGCCTTGAGCGAGGCGAGGGTTCTCTTACGGGTGTTCACAAGGTCGGCTCGCACGGGAATGGATGGGGACACAGGAATTCCGGCAGGGTATCCCTGCCCCGAACATACTGGCCGCAGCGGCGGGTGCTGGCGTGTTCAAGGGGCTTGTGGCCCCCCTATCTTGGGCACCTGTTCGGCCAGGGATTGCCCTGCGCCCGACAATGGACGGATGGCAGGGCCGCGCATATTCCTCCTGCCAGGCAGTTGCGTGACCTCGCCGCATGAACCAATGACATCTCGACGGGGGACACCCTGCCGTCAGTTTCCACCACCTTTGCGATGCGATCCAATTCAGCTGTGCCCAACCGTCAGGACCACCACACCAAGCGTCTCCGATCACGGGGAAATGCCATGCTTTGTCGCTCAGTCGTACCGCCACAGGCGTTGGCGATGACCGCCACTGATCGAGCCGAGCCCGCGGAAGGAAACGGGTCTGTGCCCGATAGATCTGATGGTGCGGCAACAATCGCCGCCGCGGAGGCGTTCGTCGGGCTATCGGCATGGGATTGGACCGAGCCTCCCTCGCTTGCGACACAACCAAACGGTCTGGCCGTGGGGCATACGCGCGCTCGGCGCGGTCTGCGCGCGGTGCAAGCTCACGGCCGACCGCGATGCGGCTGAACCTCTTCGGGGGCCTCCGGCCCTTCAGCCGCGGTGGGGCGGTGCACAACGCCCTGGCGGGCGTGATCCTCGCGTCTATGAACATCCCGCAGGTGCTCGGCTATGCCCGCATCGCCGGCATGCCTGTCGTCACGGGGCTTTACACCGTGCTGCTGCCGCTCGCTGCGTTCGCGGTCTTTGGTTCCTCCCGCCACCTGGTCGTGGCGGCTGATTCGGCCACAGCGGCCATCTTATTCAATTCGCTGGGCGACATGGCGGCGCCCGGCAGCGGTAAGTACCTGGCGCTGGTCAGCATGGTGGCACTGCTGACCGCCGGGATTCTGTTTCTCGCGCGGATCTTCAAGCTGGGGTTCCTGGCCGATTTCCTCTCACGCACGGTGCTGGTCGGGTTTCTCACCGGTGTCGGGTTTCAGGTCGGTATCACGATGCTGAGTGACATGCTCGGCGTCACCGTCCACTCGCAGCGCACGCTCGTTCAGGCATGGGAGATCATAGAGGGCTTGCCGCGGCCCAATCTTCCGACGCTGGCGCTGTCCACGCTTGTTGCGGGCAGCATTCTGCTCGGCAAACGCGTTGCCCCGCGACTGCCTTTTTCGCTGTTCGCGGTCGTCGGGACGATCGCGGCAAGCGCTGCGTTCCACTTCGCTGAACGAGGCATCGCGGTCATCGGTCCGGTCCCCGGCGGGCTACCGCTGATCGGGTTACCCGACGTGACCTGGAGCGAAATCCTGGCACTGCTGCCAGTCGCCGCTTCATGCTCCGTGATGATAATCACGCAAAGCGCCGCCACATCGCGCGCTTTCGCCGAGCGGTATCACGAGAGCGTCGACGAGAACGCGGATATCCTCGGGCTGTCAGCCGCCAACGCGGTTGCTGCGCTGAGCGGGACATTCGTGGTTAACGGCAGCCCGACGCAGACTGCCATGGCAAACCGCGCGGGTGCGCGCAGCCAGGTCGCGCAACTGGTATTTGCAGGCGTTGTGCTGCTGGTGCTGCTTGTCCTGACCGGCCCGCTTCAGTACCTGCCGCGCTGCGTGCTGGCCTCTATCGTGTTCACGATCGCGGTCGGCATGATCGACCTGAGAGGGCTGCGCGCGATCCGCCACGAAAGCCCCGGCGAGTACTTGCTTGCCGTCGCCACCGCGGCCGCCGTTGTCGCGGTCGGCGTCGAGCAAGGCATCCTGCTGGCGATCGCCTTGTCGCTGTTCCGGCACGTGCGCCACAGCTATCGGCCGCACACGATGATGCTCGCGCCGGACGCGACCGACCGGTGGATGCCGGTTCCCGTGACGCCGGGAAAGGAGACCGAACCAGGGCTTATCGTTTATCGATTCGGTTCGGATCTGTTTTACGCAAACCAGAACCGCTTCGTCGACGAAGTGCGCGTCCTCGTGAAACAGGCACCGACACCGGTCCACTGGTTCATCGTCGATACCGGCGCGATCACGGATATCGACTACTCCGCCGCGCATTCCCTCCGGGACCTGCTCGATGATCTGGCGCGCCAAAGAGTCGGCATGGTCTTCGCGCGTGTCAGCCCGTACCTGCGGTCAGACATGGACCGGCATGGCATCACGGCGGCGACCGGCGAGGCGCGGATTTTCGCGACCCTCCACGAGGCCATCGCTGCGGTGCGCGGTGGCGCGCTCGAGGCACGTGCGGAGCAATGAGAGGTGCCCGGTGTCCTGCCACCGAAGTTCGCCGCATCACGCGGCGGACTTCGGGGATAAGCAGGCCACTGAAAACAAAGAGCCAGTGCATGATGGCCTCAGCCTGAAGCCATCATGCTCCAGGTCAGGCTGCCAGGGTTTCCGCGTCGGGTGCCAGCACTTCGTCGGCCGGTCCGAAGAACTCATAGCGTATGCGGTCCGACGGAACGCCCTGGGACAGCAGTCCGCCGATCAGGCTGTGCAGGAAGGGTTTCGGACCGCACAGATAGTATGTCGCGTCGCCGATCGGCGTATTCTGCGCAAGCCACGATGCAGAGACGAGGCCCTGGATGTCGTAGGCGCTACCCGCTTGATCCCTGCTCAGCGGTTCGGCGTAAAAGGTGGTCAGGCTCACGCCAGGCGCCTGGGCGGCCAGGTTGCGAACGTGACCACGCATGGCATGGACGCGGCTGTTCAGGGCGCCGTGCACCCACCATGTCGGGCGTTGGGGTTGGGATTCCACGATTGTCTCGAGCATGCTCACCATGGGCGTCAATCCAACGCCGCCGCTGACCAGCACCACCGGCGTGCTGGAATCCGTGTCCAGGAAGAAGTCGCCGGCGGGTGCTGCTGCCCGCAGGATGGTCCCGGGTAGCGCATGGTCGTGCAGCCAGTTGGAGGCCGCCCCGGCAGGCACGCCCGGCGTCGCTTCGCGCTTGACCGTTATTCTGTAGGCCCGGTCGTTCGGAGCGCAGGAAATGGAGTAGTTCCGGCGTAGCGCGGCCACGCCGGGTATATCCAGGGCGAAGCCAAGATACTGGCCGGGCTTGTGGCGCAGGACCTTGCCACCATCCGCTGGAACAAGGGTGAACGACCGGATGATGCTGCTTTCATCGGCGACGCTCTCCACGACGAAATCACGCCAGCCGTTCCAGCCGCCGGGTTGCGAGGCGAGCTCGCGATAGACCGCCGCTTCGCGTCCAATCAGGATTTCGGCGAGGAACCAATATGCCTCCCCCCACGCCGCCAGGATCTCATTGGTGGCCGCGGCGCCCAGCACGTCCCCGATCGCGCCGAGCAACGCCTCTGCCACGAACGGGTAGTGTTCCGGCAGGATGTTGAGAGCGACATGCTTCTGGACGATGCGCTCGACGGCGCCGCCGAGGGCGCCAAGATTGTCGATGTTGCGCGCATAGGCCAGAACGGCTGCCGCGAGGGCTTTCGGCTGGGAGCCCGTTTCGCCCTGATGCGATTGATTGAACAGGTCGCGGATCGCCTCGTTCCGGAACAGGCGCTCATACATGCGACGGGTGATCTCGACGCCATGGGCCTCCAGTGCAGGCACGGTTGCCTTCACGATTGTGATCGTCTTGTCTGATAGCGGTGTCGGCATAGTCATTTCTCTTCCGTAGGCAAGTAGATTTCGAGGCGACAGCGGGCTGCGTCGCGGGATCGTGGGCCGAGGCTTCTCCAGAGCCTCACCAGGTAAAGAGATTGCCGCCAATGCTTCCGGCGACGGCGCCGGCGACGGTCAGCAAACTGAGGCTGAGCAGAAGGCGATGCAGCCATTCCACCAGGCGATAGGCCGACTCCGGGGCCGATGCCGCGCGTCGGGACAGCAACCGCTCCAGAAACAAGGGTTCGACAACGAAAAGCATCGTCGTGAACACCAGCCACGTCAGAACCATCGCGTGCATCCACCAGAAATCCGCCGACCGGAACCTGTCCCAGACGTCCAGTCGCCACGCCATATAGAAGCCGCTGAGGCCCGCGACGGTCGTGGTGATCCGGGCCTGCCGGGCGAAGCGGGCCTCCATGGTATGAAACACGGCGAAGCGTTGGGCGGCTGGGTAGGACCGCCTGATGGAAGGAAGCAGGACCGTCGTGACCATGCCGACGCCACCGATCCAGAGAACGACAGCGAGAACATGCAGGACTCGCGCAAGAACGATATCCGTCACGGCCAAACCTCTTCCTGGCTACACACCTGTCAGGACAATAAACCGGTCAACGTGTGAAGCGTGGAAAAAGCTCGTTGTTCTCCGTAGGGATGTGCTTGATCAGGCCATCGGCGAAGTTCGTTTCGGTGGCAATGGTGGCGCGCATGAGTGCAACCTCCTGACCCACGGCTTGGCGGGCGATAGGCCCGCGGGGCGCGGCGGGCTAGGGCGATCGCCCTAAATTGGTATCGGCGATACCAGTTACGTGCGCCTGGAAATGTGGTATCGTCAATACCTATTTATCGGAATTCACCTATGCGCCTGCTTGCATCCACCGATCTCGCGCTGCGCGTCCTGATGCTGCTCGCTCGTGAACCGGCCGGGCATCACCTGAGCGTCGATGCGCTGGCGCGCGAACTTGGCGGCTTGTCGCGTCATCATCTGCATAAGATCGTCCAGGATCTGACCGCGCTGGGTACGACCCGCACCGTGCGCGGGGCCGGAGGCGGCGCGATGCTGGCCTTGCCCCCGGAGCAGATCCGCCTGGGGACATTGGTAAGGCAATTGGAGGCTGACCAGGCCCTTGTCGAGTGCTTCCGGGCCGACAGGGGAAACTGCACGCTGACACCGGGGTGCCGGCTTCGCGGGATGTTGAGCGACGCCCAGGACAGCTTCTACAAGAGCCTGGACGGTCACACGCTGGCGGATTGCGCGCTGACGCCGTTCGAGCGCGATCGTCCGAGGTTGCATCAGCCTCAGGCGTGAATCGCCCTCTCGGACAAATAAGCCGGAGCACCACCGCGGTAACCGGACCGGTCCCGTCGCCCGTAGCGGCAGCGCGGCCACCGCTGGACGGTCGCCCATCCACAAGATTCCCGGAAAACTGGCTTTTTGGGCTGTCAATCTGACGCTGATCCCCGGTCGGCACCTGCCGTGAGCTGCGTGCCGGGTGATTTCGTGTCGGTGCCGACGACGACGGTGCAGCGCGCCGTAAACCATATGTAGTCTGTGCCGACACATGTTTGTTCGACAGCCAGCGATCCGCCAATCCAGCATCGCGACGCCCCACGGTTTCCCCGGTGAGAGACATGAATACCGGCTGGCACGGCTCTTGCTCCACTCCCTGATGATGGCGGCCGCTCATGCGGTCCAACCGAAGGGGCACGAGAAATAAACATGCCACTCGCGGGACTGCTCGGAACTCGGCCCGGATGAAACGTGAAAGGAATCGACGATGCCGGATGGGCTACCCGTTTTTTGGCCGTGTCCACTGTCCGAACGAAGAATGGCTTGCACGCACCGCGCCTGAACCGGCGCTGGAGCCCGATCTGCCAATTGTCGATACGCACGTCCACCTATGGCATTTCGGTGAATGCGCACCCTATTTCGTGCCGGAATATGCCCGCGACCTGGAAGCATCGGGCCACAACGTAGAAGCTTCAGTGTTCGTCGAGTGCCACGCCATGTATCGCGCGGACGGGCCCGAGCATTTGAAATGCGTCGGTGAGACCGAATTCGCCGCGGGTATGGCGGCAATGAGGGCGAGCGGCAAATATACCAAATCCCGGGTGGCCGCCGGTATCGATGCCAGCATCTTTCATCCTCAGATTCCGGACGTCATTTCGCTGGCGAAGGCTCATCCGGCCGCCAACATCGTACTGATCCATTGCGGGAGTCCGATCGGCCATAGCGCGTATGCAGGCAAGGAAGCCGAAGTCCACGGGTTCTGGCTCGCGGGCATGAAGGAGCTCACCAAATGCCCAAACGTCTCTGTGAAGATGGGCGGATTACTGATCAACATCGGCAATTTCGATTTCACCACCGCGCCCCTCCCGCCTGATTCGGCCACGCTCGCCTCACTTTGGCGCCCCTACATCGAACCATGCATCGAAATCTTCGGCGCAGAACGTTGCATGTTCGCCTCCAACTTCCCGGTCGATAAGGCGGTTGCCCGCTACGGCACGATCTGGAACGTCTTCAAGCGCATCACCGCCGGGTGCTCGGATGAAGAAAAGCGAGCGCTGTACAGCGGCACCGCGAAGCGCGTGTGTCGCCATGCCACGTTCGGAGACCAGCGATATCGTCCCTCCCCGTGGCTGGTACGGCGGGCGCGACTATCACTACCTCTGTCGGCACCCGACCGGGTAGGCTGATCGGAATAGCTCTGGACTAACACCTGACGGAGACAGACCAATGGCAACTTGGACGCCCGTAGAACTCGACAAGATCGGCGCCGCGGAGGAACTGCGGATTTCAACCTTCCGACGCGACGGCACGCTGCGCAATCCGGTTACCATTTGGGTCGTCCGGTATGACGACGACCTATACATCCGGTCCGCACACGGTGCGACCGCCACCTGGTTCAGGGGCACCCAGGCTCGTAGCGACGGCCACATCCAGGCTGGCGGTATCGATAAGGATGTGAACTTTCAGTCCGTTGACCCCGCATTGAATGACCAGATCGATGCGGTGTATCGCACCAAGTATCGACGACATGGCGCGCAGTATGTGAACATGGTGGTGACAGCCGACGCTCGCGCCACGACGCTGAAGCTGATGCCTCGATCCTAGACGGCGCACGGGACTCCCACCGCGATCGGCATCTTGATCCGGTGCCGTTCTTGCCTGCGCACTATCCAACAAACTCTGAGAGCCCCGGGGGCGAAGATGGATTCGAAGACTTACGATCATATCGTCACATGCCGACCGTCCCCTCAGGCAATACAAGCATTCCCTGCATGATGATCGGCAAGAAATGCGCCGATATGGTTTTGGCGGACGCGGCCCGACGCGATCGGCGGGAAAGCGATCTGGCGAGAGGGCGGGACCGGCAGGCCCCGCCTATCCTGGTCAGTGATTGGGCTTCCCTGAAACGGTGCCCAGGAAGTCAACCGCCGCCAGCCCTTTTCCCGCCGGACGTACCATCACCGGATTGATCTCCGCCTCCGCCAGGTCAGGCGTCGCCAGGATCATGTGGCCGAAGCGGACAGCGGCTTTGATCAGCGCGTCAATATCGGCTCGCGGGGCACCGCGGAACCCTTCCAGTAGAGTCCATAGCTTCAGCTTTCGCAGTGCGGCCCCAACCTGCTCGGGCGTAACCGGCAGCGCGAGATAGGTGACGTCACGATACAGCTCGATCGCGACGCCCCCCGACCCGATTGAAAGGACGGGTCCGAAATCTGTGTTACGCAGACTGGACAGCACCACCTCGACCACGTCGGTGATCATTTCCTGCACGAGCACGCCTGCATCCGGTTTGCCAAGCTTCGCGCGGAACGCGGCGGCGTGGGCATCGACATCCTCGGCTGTCTGCACCCGCAATTTCACCAGACCCAATTCTGTTTTGTGTTCGGCGTCCGACGGTAGGACCTTGACCACAAGCGGCCAGTTCATGTCCGCGCAGATCTCGGCCGCCTTATCGCCAGGCCTCAGGACTTTCCATTTCGCCGGCGTGACACCACTTTCCTCCAGGAAGGACATTGTGTCCTCCCAGGAGACAGGTGCCGGCCGCTTGCCGATGGTCTCATCTCGCTCGGCGAGTGTGCTGGCGGACATCCGCTTGCGGTCATAAATCCACCGCAGGGCGCGCATCGTGGTCGATGGATCTTGCGACAGCAGGATGCCCTCCTTCATGAATTCCGCTCGGACCTCCGGCGATGCCATATTGACGGCGAAGGAGATAATCACCGGCAGTCCATCGCGGGCCGCGGCCTTGAATGCGTCGGCATTTTCAGTGAGGTCGCGCATGCCGCCGCTGGCGAACTGCACAACAATCGCCTCGGTGCGCGGGTCAGTGCTGAGCACCGCGACCGTATCCCGAAACAGATTAGGGAACGCTCGGATTTGGCCGGTCAGGTCAACCGGGTTGGCCTTCCTGGCGAACTCGGGCAGGAAGGTCTCCAGCTTCGCCGCCGTATCGGGGCTGAATTCCGCCAACGGCACGCCGAATTCGTCGGCATGGTCGGCTAGCAACGCACCCGCGCCACCCGACGAACCCATGATCGATACACCGCCCTTGGGATCGCCAGATACCCGCGGCGGCGGCAGGACCGTCAGCACTTCCAGGGCCGCCATGGCTTCCAGCAGACTTTCGACCACGATCACGCCTGCCTGTGCGAGAACATCGAGGTAGATCCCATACCTCGACGCGATCTTGCCTGTGTGCGAGGCCGTCGCCTCCTGGCCAGACGCGGAACGACCGGCCTTCAACATCACAATCTGCACGTTACGTTCGCGCGCCCGGGCGGCCAATGGCAGCAGTCGCGCGGCGTTGTTCAGGCCCTCGACGTAAAGCGCGACGGCGTTGACATCCTCCTGCTCGATGATCCAGCCGAGGGCATCCAGCGCGTCAAGGCAGGTCTCGTTGCCGACGCTGACAATATAGGAACAGCCGAGCCCGCTTTGTTGCAGGTGGTTGCCGATCGCACCCGCCAAGGCGCCGCTCTGGCTGATAACCGCGATCGGCGCGTGCTGGATCGAGTCTAGCGCAATCGCCGCCCCCCCGAAGGTGAGCATGGTCTTGGCCTTGACCGACCACACACCCTGACCATTGGCGCCGAGCACCGCGATACCGTGCTTGCGTGCAGCCTCGGCGAGGCGGCGGGCGTGTTCCTTGCCTGACTCCACTTCCTCGAACCCGGCGCTGTAGACGATGGCGCAGCGAACGCCCTTCGCCCCACACTCTTCGATAATGCCGGGCACCGTCGCCGCGGGGGTGATAATGAGCGCCACATCAGGCGTTTCCGGAAGCTCCGCCAGCGACTTGTAGGCCTTCAAACCTTCGATTTCGCTATGGCTCGGGGTCACCGGATAGACCCGCCCCGGAAAGCCGTGCTTTAACACGACGCGGACCAGCGTGTTACGCGCAGTCCCGCGGTTTGGCGAAGCGCCCACGATCGCGATGCTTTGCGCGCGAAAGATCTCGTCCAAAGCTGGTGCTGTGAAATCGGCTTGGCGCTGCATATACCCTCGTCCCCGTTTCCTCGCGTTCTGACGAACGGCAGATCCCGTGCCGCCAGAAGGTGACATGTCCTCTCTGCCAATGAGCAAGGGGCGTGCCAAACCCGGGGTACAGCGCACGCACCCAGGTTCGGCCCGACGATCAGCAGACGCAGTGTCCCTCCCGGAAACATGCGTCTTCCTCGCACACACATTGTCGGTCGACGTGACCCATAAAGCGCCATTCAAGGCGCCGCCAAGTCGGCGACAGGCAATGGCACGCGCCTTGCTGTGCGTCTCCTGAGAAATTCTTTTGGGAGGAGCGAACATGCACATCAACCGCCGCGCCGCCTTGACCGGTGGCGCCGCCCTGGCCCTTGCGTCATCGAAACGGGGCCGCGCCCAGGCAAGACCCACTATCAGGCTTGGGGCCTTAGTAGATATGAGCGGCGAATATAGCGCCAACACCGGCCCAAATGCCGTGGTATGTGCGCGACAGGCGGTTACCGAGTTCAACGCGTCTTCTCACGGGTTCGATGTCGAGTTGATCCAGGCAGATCACCAGAACAAGCCGGACATCGGAGCGTCCATCGCTCGCCAGTGGTGCGACCAGGGTATCGACGCGATTGTTGCTGTCCCCACGTCCTCGGTGGCGCTGGCGGTAGCAGAGGTCGCGAAAGAAAAAAACAAGGTCATGTTAGGCAGTGAGTCATCCACGGCTGCCCTGACCGACACACAATGTAGTCCCAATACAGTTATTTGGAGTCTCGATACCTATAGCCTCGCTTATGCACTCGGCACTGCCGTGGTGAAGCGGGGCGGAATGAGTTGGTTCTTTGTCGCCGCGGATTACGCGTTCGGGCATGGCATCTCAGAGCTGGCGTCCGACATCGTAAAAAAGGCCGGCGGTAGCGTTAAGGGAACCATCTTCCATCCATTCCCTGGTACAACCGACTTCTCGTCATACCTGCAGACAGCGCAGGCGTCGGGGGCTCAAGTGCTGTGTCTCGCAAACGGGGGCACGGATACCCAGAATTGCATCAAACAGGCGCACGAGTTCGGCCTGACGGAGACGATGACGATCGCTCCGCTGATCGCGGTTATCGGAGACATCCATTCGCTGGGAGACCTTGGCGCCGGCCTCGACGTTGTGTCGAGTTTCTATTGGGATTTCAACGACCGCAGCCGCGCTTTTGCCCGCCGCGTGCTTCCAAATATGGTCGATCATGCCTATCCTAATTGGTTCTTCGCCTCCACCTACAGCCTGACGCTGCATTATCTGAAGACGGTGGCGGCAATGGGTGCGAGCGAAGCGAAGAAAAGCGGACGAGATACTGTTGCACGCATGAAGGGTATTCCCACTGACGATGATGCGTTTGGTCAGGGCCGTATTCGGGCAGATGGGCGAGGCGAATTCCCGGCCTATCTGTTTCGGACCAAGGCACCGTCCAAGCCAGGTGGGTGGGACCTGTACGAACACCTGGAGACCATTCCAGCGTCAGAGGCACTCCACCCACTGAACCCCAAATGCGTTTTCCCGATAACGACCTGACCCACGGAGCGCGAGGAGACGCTGATGAGCGACTTTGAAGACATACTCTACACAATCAACAACGGCGTCGCGACGATCGCCATCAACCGGCCAGAGAAACTCAACTCCGTAACGGCGCAGTCGTTGCAAGAGATTGAAGCGGCCTTCGACATGGCTGGAAAGGATCCCGCTGTGGGCGTCGTCGTCCTGACGGGGACCGGCGAGAAATCGTTCTGCACCGGCGCCGACGTCTCGTGGCAGAAGGCAGGAAAAATGGGGCGGACCGGCGCAGCGGCGTATTCCCCGCCCTATATGATCATCTCCCGCTGCCCGAAGCCTGTCATCGCGCGCGTCAACGGCTATGCGATTGGCGGCGGCCACCACTTCGCGTATTTCTGCGACTTCACCATCGCCGCCGAACACGCGATGTTCGGTCAAAGCGAGCCGCGCGTCGCCTATCCGGCTGGCGGACCCGTGGTGAACTATCTCACCCGCATCGTCGGTCACAAACGCGCCCGCGAGATGTGGATGCTCGGCCGCCGGTACACCGCCAAACAGATGATGGATTGGGGACTGGTGAATGCCGTCGTCCCGATGGCGGAACTGGATGCGGAGGTCGCGCGCTGGTGCGACGAATTGCTCGCCGTGTCCCCGACCTGCCTGAAAATCTACAAAGCCTCTTTCATCGAGGAATTCGAGGACTTGCTCGGCCAGGCCGACTTCCTCCGCCGCTGGATGGTGCCAACCGAATTCTGGGAGTCCGAACAGAAGGAAGGCACCAGCGCGTTTATCGAGAAGCGGAAAGCCGATTTCTCTCGGTTCCGTAAGTAAACCCCTGAGTATCACAACACCCAAAAGGGAGTTACAATATGACGTCGACCAGACGGGGACTGTATTGGGAGGATTTCGAGGTGGGTCGGGTCATCAGCACCCCCGCCCGCACGATCACCTCCACCGACATCGTGAATTTCGCATGCTTGTCCGGCGATTTCAACGAAGTGCACACGAACTGGGAATACTGCAAGACCACGCCATTCGGCGAACCAATCGCGCATGGACCGCTCGTCTATGCCATCATGGGCGGCTTGCAGTACGCCAGCGGCGTCAACGATGGCACCTTGCTAGCCCTTGTGCAGGTCGATAAGTGGCGCATGCTCGCGCCGGTCAAACATGGCGATACGCTGCATGTTGAGGCGACGGTGATCGACCGCAAAGCGTCAAGCAAGCCGGATCGCGGCACTGTTACCCTGAAGCGCCAATTCCTTCGCCAGGACGGCGTCGTCGTGCAGGAGATGGAGGTGACACTGCTCTACCGCCGCCGGCCCGCGGAGTAGGTGTGCCGCCGAAGGACGGCGGGAGCCATCCTTGGATGGCTCCCTCCCCTCCCGATCCGGCGGTGGTTGCATTTGCCTGGGGGCAGGGTATTTAGTTGTCCGCCATGGCGACAGATTCCGACATAAGAATGCCGCCAACGCCGAGAGGAAGGTCCAACCAATGGAATCGACGAACCCTGCCATTAAGGGTGTCGTTATCGTGGACAGCTCAGGTCGTATCGCCCTGACGATCGGCGTGGGTGCCGATCGCCGTGTCCGCGCGCTGGCTGGAGACGCTGAATGGCTAGACGAAGCGCGTAAGCGGCGACTCCAGCCGCTGATCTTTGATAACGCCGACTACGTCCTGCTGGTGACCCATTTCCAGGAAGGCGACCTGATCGTCATCAGTGAACCGCCCGGACAAACCCTGCTGGATTTCATTGGCTCCGTCGACTTCGCCTACGAAATCATCGACCGTCTGCTGTCCGATCCGTTTGAGGGCATGACGGTCATCGATAACAAGAAGCGGCTGCGCTACATCTCGCCGGTGCACGAGAAATTCTTCGGACTGCGCCACGGCGAAGCCAATGGCCGCCCAGTGCGGGATGTCATCGAGAATACCAAACTCGATCGCGTTATCGACACTGGTCGTGTTGAAATCGGAGAACTCCAGCGGGTGCGCGGTCTGGAACGCATCGTGTCGCGAATTCCGATCAAGCGCGACGGCGAGGTCATCGGTGCCTATGGCCGGGTAATGTTCAAAGGACCCCAGCAGATAGAAGGAATTCTCCGGCGGCTGAACACCCTTGAAGGCGAGGTGGAATTCTACAAGCGCGAAGCAGCCATCCTGCGGGCACGCACCTACGGCCTGGAGAACCTGATCGGCAGCTCGCCAGCGATGCGTAACTTACGGTCCGAGATCATCAAGATCGCACCATTGGAAATCCCGGTTCTCATACGCGGCGAAAGCGGTACTGGTAAGGAACTGGTTGCCCATTCGTTGCACCAACTCAGCCCGCGGCGTGACGCCGCGATGGTAATGGTCAACTCCGCCGCATTGCCTGCCACGCTCGTGGAATCGGAGTTGTTCGGCTACGAGGCTGGTGCGTTCACCGGCGCTAACAAGAAGGGACGCAAAGGCAAGTTCGAACAGGCTTCAGGCGGTACGATCTTCCTCGATGAGATCGGCGACATGCCGCTTGAGGTCCAGGTCAAGCTGCTGCGGGTCTTGCAGGACCAAATGGTGGAACGCGTCGGCGGCGACCGGCCCTACCAGGTGGACTTTCGCCTGATCACCGCGACCAACTGGGATCTCAAGCAGCTTGTCACCGAGGGCAAATTTCGGCTGGATTTGTATTATCGCATTTCCGCGCTCGTCATCGAGGTGCCACCGCTGCGTCAACGTATCGGCGATATTCCCGAACTGGCCGAAGGTTTCCTCAACGATATCGCCACGCGGCATGCCCGCCCAAAGCCGGAACTGACTTCGGACGCGCTATCCTTCCTCATGGAGCAGCGATGGCCCGGCAATGTGCGGGAACTCCGCCACGAGATCGAGCGGGCCTTTGTTTTTGCCGAAGACGGACGCATCACAACCGATGTGCTTGCACGTTATGGCGACGGCTTGTCGCAACCTCAGGAACGGCCAACCACGGTGCCGGTTGTGGTGCCGACCGAACCGACCACCATGAAGGAGGCTCTTGCCCAGGTTGAGGTCGAGGTCATTCGTCAGGCAATGACCCGCCACAAAGGCAACAAGAAGCGGGTTGCCACCGAACTGGGTATATCGCGGTCGTATCTCTATAAAATGCTGGAGGGACACGTCGCCCACTGATGCTCACCGCAGCGGTCGCCGAACGACCACCGCGGCTTTCTTTGCACATCAGGTCAATCTGATCATGATGCTCTCGGTTTCAAGAAATGCGTCCAGCCCCTCTGGACCCATCTCACGTCCAAGACCGCTATGTTTGAATCCACCGATAGGCATGTGGCGAAGCACGGCGTCATCCCGGTAGCTGTTCACCCAAATACCGCCAGCGCGCACAGACCGGCCAAACCTCATCGCGGTGTTCAGATTGCTCGTCCAGCACCCAGCCACCAAACCGAAAATTGTTTGGTTCGCGAGTTGGATTGCCTCGTCGACGTCCTTGAACGTCAGGATGCTCCGGACGGGGCCGAAAATTTCCTGCTGCGCGATGCGCGCGTCTGGAGACACCTGGTCGAATACGGTCGGCTCCAGGAACCATCCTCGGCTGAGGTCTGGGCGATCAGGGCGTTTGCCGCCGATCAGCAGCCGTCCGGCGGACCGGCCGGCCTCGACATAGGATTCCACCCGGTTCAACTGCGTTTCGGTGACCAAGGGACCGCATGTGGTGTCTTCCGCAAACGGATCGCCCAGTTTGTTGGCGGCGACATGCGACAGGAGGCGGTCCTCGGCTACCCCGAGCGGAAGCCCTGTTTGCATTCGCGGTCCTAAGCAAGCCGATTGGGGACCGGTTCAGCTTCCCTTAGCCAATGGGCAATCGCTCGCAGCCAACGGCTTGTAGGCTTCGTTCCCTGGGATCGTGCTCTTGATGCGCACCATGTCCCACGTTCCAGTCGACTCGCTCGGCTTTTTCACCTCGGCCAGGAACATGTCGTGCACCATCTGACCGTCGACACGGATGTGGCCGTCCTTCGCGAAGACGTCGTTGATCGGCGTGTCACGCATCCACTTCAGCACCGGTTCCGAAGCGTCGGTCCTCGTCGCGGCAATGGCTTTGAGGTAGTGCATCGTCGCCGAGTAGGCAGCGGTCTGGTTTTGATTCGGCATCGCCTTCTGTACTTCAAAGAACCGCTTGGCGAACTCTCGCGTCTCGGGGGTGCGATCCCAGTAGAATGCGGTCGTGAACTGCAAGCCCTGCGCGGCTTGCAGGCCAAGTCCCTTGATGTCGCTGTCATAGAACAGCAAGGCGGCAAGCGTCTGGTTCTTCGTCAGGCCAAATTCGGCAGCCTGCTGGATCGCGTTCTGTAGGTCTTTCCCTGCATTGGCCAGGCCTACCACCTTAGCCTTCGATGCCTGCGCCTGGATCAGGAACGACGAAAAATCCGCCGTGCCCAGAGGCGCCACCGTCGAACCGAGCACCTTCCCGCCACTTTTTTCGATCACGGTGGTGGCATCGTTCTGCATCGAATGACCGAAGGCGTAGTCGGCGGTGATAAAATACCAACTGTCACCGCCCTGGCGATCCAACGACCCCGCGGTGCCAGCGGCCAGCGCGTAGGTGTTGTAGGTCCATTGGATGCCGAACGGCGTGCATTCCTTGCCGGTCAGCATGGCCGACACCGAGCCAGCGAACACAATCGGCTTCTTCTTCTCCGTGGCGATCTTCAGCATCGCGAGTGCCGCCGCCGAATCCGAGGATTCAATGATCAAGTCGACCTTGTCGACGTCATACCATTCCCGAGCCTTGGAGGCCGCGATGTCCACTTTGCTCAGATAATTGGCCGATACGACCTCGATCGGTTTCCCGAGAACCGTGCCGCCAAAATCCTTCACGGCTAGTTCCACCGCTCGGACCACCCCCATGCCGCCGATATCGGCATACGGTCCGGTCATATCGGCGATGACCCCGATCTTCACGACATCGTCCGATATCTGTGCCATCGCAGGGCCGGAGGCCAGCGCGGCGGCGGCCCCAGCCACGGCTATGATGTTTCGAAGTCGCATCTTCCCTCCTTGGGCATATAGCCGAAATTCTTGTTCTAGGAGTTGAAGAGCAAACCTCGTGCCAACTGCCTTGAGCGACACTCAACGGGGTCGCCAAGTCCACTTGCGGCGTTTTTTGCCGCACCGATGTCGCTGCGGGAGACAGACGAGAACGGTTTGTGTAGGCGTCGCGATCACTACGCGCGGTACCCGTTTCGCTACCGAAGATGCTGTACGCGGCAATGCGTCCGCCTGCGAACGCCTGCTTGCATGGGCTCACCATTTAGACGGTTCACCGGCAGTAGACAGCGATCATCACCCTAAAGACTTGGTATGAAGATTGCTACAAACTCCAAGAGTGACAAAAAGACAAAGAGGCGTCTGTCAATGCCAGGGCGGCATAACATGCTGGTCTTCCCCGTTTGCGACTTCGGCCGCGGCGTCGGTCCGGCCAATGGCCACCGGCAACGTGGTACAGCACCTGCGTACCGCGCCCGTGCCTTTTCGCCGCTGCCACTGACCCATCTGAGGAGGCTGATGCCGTGAAGCCATACCTGACACTCCACCATCCAGCCAAAGCACGACTCTACCGGGAGCAAGGGCTGTGGAACGATGATACATTCTATGGACTCCTGTCGCGGAACGCCTCGGTCAGACCCGACGAGGTCGCACTGGAGGATGGGTCCAAGCGCCTAACCTGGCAGGAGTTGCGCCATTGGGTTGACGGGGTGGCAGCCGACCTTCGGATTTACGGCCTCATCCCCGGCGATCGGGTGTCGATCTGGATGTCCAATCGTGTCGAGGCAATCGTCACTTTCCTGGCCTGCTCCCGCGAAGGCTTCGCCTGCAATCCCTCTCTACACCGGACCTTCACCTGCGCAGACGTCATGCCGCGTCTGGAGCGCCTTTCGGCGAAAGCCCTGGTCACAGAACCAGGATGGAGTGCCAACGAACAAGAGGTCGATGTTGATGCCGCCTTGGCACGGGTCGAGTCGTTGCGTGTCGTCTACACGCCTGACACCTTTCCCCGGCCCGGTCCAAACATGACCCCGCCCTCCGCCGACCCGGACAAGGTGGCCTATCTGGCGTTTACGTCCGGAACCACCGGCAACCCAAAATGCGTCATGCATTCGGACAACACACTGCTTGCCAATGCACGCGACCTGGTGCGCGATTGGGGGCACACGCGCGACACCGTCATCATGTCGCTTTCCCCCGTATCACATCACATCGCCTGGGTGGCTGTGGCCCAGTGGCTGCTCCTCGGCTGCCATCTGGTCATGGACAACCCACCGAAGGGAATGAGTCGGATCGACTGGATCACCAACCGGGGTGTCACCTACATCCTGGGAGTCCCCACTCACGCCATCGACATTCTTGCCGAACAGCGGTCGCTCGGCGCGACGCGCCTAGGCTCGGTTAAGGTGTTCTATATGGCGGGGGCACAGATTCCGCCCTCGCTCGCGGCCGAATTCATTGCGCAAGGGATCGTGCCGCAGAACGTTTACGGCATGACGGAGAATTCGTCACACCAATATACCCACCCCACCGATGAGACCGACACGATTATCGGAACGTGCGGGCGCGGCGGGCTCGCCTACCAGGTTCGAATCTTTGACATCGCCAATCCCGACCGAGAGGTGCCACGCGGCGAAGTTGGCCAGATCGGCGGACAAGGCGCCGCACTCATGCTCGGATATTTTGACAACCAGTCAGCAACGGAAAAGAGCTTCAACGCCGACGGCTGGTTCCTCTCCGGCGACCTTGGGGTCATGGATGGCGCCGGCAATCTCCGCATCGAGGGACGCCTCAAGGACATCATCATCCGCGGCGGCCATAACATATACCCCGACCACATCGAGACCTTGGCGATCCGTGGTCAGGGCGTCGAGAAAGCAGCCTGCTTTCCGGTCCCGGATGAACGTCTTGGCGAACGGGTTTGCATTGCCGTCGTGGGCGACGCCGATCCGCAGGATGTGCTTCGGCATCTGGCTACGGAGGGTCTGTCCCGTTACGAGATGCCGGAATACTTCGCCCGGGTTTCTGACTTTCCGGTCAACATCCACGGCAAGGTGCTAAAGCGGGAACTGATCCAGATGGTGGAGCGGGGCGACCTTGCGCCACAACCCATCCGGTTCCGACTGGAGCAGCCCAACTTGGGCCGGGCATCCCGCCCGAGCGAATCCCGGGTATAGCTGGGTGGTTGCATTCTTTATGACGGCACGACGGGGCGACTGTCCTGGGGCTGCGATCGGCTCGCCTGGCCAACCGGACGGACACACCGCGCGATGAATGTCGGCGTCCACCATGCAGACAGCCCGCGTCAGCCGAGTGTCCTCTGTGCGGACAACCACCGGCTGACGTTTGGCGATGCGCTCGATAAATGCGCCCGATCAGCGATGGCATGACAGTTGCTAGTGATTAGCTGAGGCTCCCAAGGAGCGAAACCGTTTCAAATTCCAACCTTTTGGTTGGAAGACGAAGGAAGGAAAGTCGAATGGATCCGGCGATGTCTGAGCAGATCGAAGCAGTGCGCGAGATGGTTATCCGCTTCATGCAGACCGAAGTGGTGCCTGTCATGGAGGACTTCGAGCAACGCGGCGAGTTCCCCCGCGACCTTATCAAGAAGGCTGGCGATGCGGGCATCTACGGCGCGATCTTCCCGGAATCGGTCGGTGGCAGCAACCTCGGCTACCTGGCCGCGACGGTGGTCCAGGAGGAAATGGGGCGCCTCGACGTCCGGTTCGCCGCCTGCAACAACCAGCAAGGTTCGACCTGCCCAAGCTGTATCTACATGGGTGGGACGGCCGAGCAGGTGATGAAATACGTCCCCAACCTGATCGCTGGCGAGACGATCGGCATGATGTCGCTGACCGAGCCGAGCAGTGGTTCGGACGCCGCGGGGGCGATGAAGACCGTGGCTCGGCGCGACGGCGATGTTTATCGCATCAACGGCCAAAAGATGTGGGCCTCCATGGCCAATCAAACCGATGTCGGCGTTCTGCTGGCGAAAACCGATCCATCCGCCGGACCACGTGGTATCACGGCCTTTATCGTAGAACCGAAGAAGTATCCCGGCTTCACCGCCAAGCCGATCGAGATGCTTGGCTTGTCGAATGCGCTACGCACCAACGTCGTGTTCCTCGACGATTTCATCGTTCCCGTCGAAAACCGGCTCGGCGCCGAGGGCGATGGCTTCAAGATCATCATGCGGGTGTTGCAAGCGGGACGCGTGACCGTGGCCGGCAAGGCCTTGGGCGTCGCACGCGCCTGCTTCGAGGACGCGGTTCGCTACGCCAATGAGCGCGAGATTCGCGGTCAGCCGATTGGCAAATTCCAGATGATCCAGGCAGACATTGCGGAAATGGCCTGCGCGATCGAAGCCAGCCGCGCTCTGGTCTACAAGGCAGCATGGTGCATGGACGAATCTCTGCCGTCCAACCGCCTCTCCGCCATCGCCAAGTACCATGCGTCGCAGACCGCGAAGCTGTGTGCCGACAAGGCGCAACAGATATTCGGCGGCTATGGCATGGCGCGGGAATATCGCGTGTCCTGGCTGAAGTCTTACGCCGACCTGTTCTTCACGGGCGAGGGTTCGGCCAACATCCAGAAGATCCTGATCGCCGAGGACGCCCTCGGCTACAAGGTCGCCGACCGCCACCATGGCAGGACCGGCCTGCGCGATATCCGCAAGAACGACGTCGCCGATGAACTCAAACAAAAAGCCGGTTGAGCGAAGAAAGACAATGTCCGAAAATCTGAAATTTTCTATCGACAACGGCATCGCCACGATCACACTCGATCGCCCGGAAAAGCTCAACGCCTTCACCGACGAAATGCTCGAGGACTGGCTGACGGCACTCGAGGAATGCCGGGTCAATGACGAGGTCCGTGTCATTGTTATCACGGGCGCCGGCCGCGCGTTCACCACCGGCGGCGACGTCAGTACCTTCGACCAGCACGCCGCCCAGACGGCGCGCGGGATCAAGTCCCGCGTCACCGAGGGGATCCAGCGGCTGCCGAAAAAGCTTGCCGAGATCGACAAGCCGGTGATCGCCGCGATGAACGGCATCGCCACCGGCGGTGGCGTGGACGTTGCCCTGGCCTGCGACATCCGTTTCGCCGCAGAAAGCGCGCGCTTCGCCGAAACCTATGTGAAGATCGCGATGATTCCCGGTGCTGGCGGTGCCTATATGCTGCCGCGCCTGGTTGGCCTATCGAAGGCGCTGGAACTGCTTTGGACCGGCGATTTCGTCGACGCGCGCGAAGCCGAACGCATCGGCCTTGTGAACAAAGTCTTCCCGGATGCCGAACTGATGGCGCGCACTTATGAGTTCGCCCGCCGCCTGGCCGACGGCCCGCCTCTTGCCATCCAACTGGTCAAGCGCGTAGCCCGCATGGGTCTCGACAAGGACCTGGCAACCGGCCTGGAAATCGCCGCGGCGAACCTGCCTGTGGTTCGCTCCAGCGAGGACCACAAGGAAGCCGTCGCGGCCTTCAAGGAAAAGCGCCGCCCGCAGTTCAAGGGTCGCTAGGGAAGCGAAACATGGAACAAATCTTCCAACCCGGCAAGCTTGCTGGCCGCGTGGCACTCGTCACCGGCGGCGGCACCGGCATCGGGCTTGAAACCGCCACGCAAATGGCCAGCCTCGGCGCCCACGTCGTCATTGTAGGACGCCGCCTCGACGTAGCCGAGGACGCCGCCGCCGGGCTTGTCGCCCAGGGCCTGAAAGCGTCCGCCTTCAAGATGGACGTGCGCGAATACGCCATGGTCGAAGCCGTCTTTGGCGAAGTCGTTCACAAGCACGGCAGCCTCGACATCCTGATCAACAACGCCGCGGGCAACTTCCGCGCCGATACCGAGAAGCTGTCGCCCAACGGCTGGCGCACGATCATCGATATCGACCTGAACGGAACGTTCCACTGCTGCCGCGCGGCTTTCCCCGCGCTATCCGCCTCGCAGCACGTTGGCCGCATCGTCAGCATCATCACCTCCTACGCCTGGAGCGGCTGGCCCGGTTGCGCCCCCGCCGCCGCCGCCAAAGCCGGGATCCAGTCCCTCATGCGCACGCTCGCCGTGGAATGGGGCAACCGGAACATCGTCTGCAACAGCGTTGCACCCGGCGCGATCGGCGACACCGAAGGCACCAGGCGCATCCACGAGGACGCCGGGCGCGCGGCGCACGAGCTCGGCCGCGTTCCCGTGGGCCGGTTCGGCAGCCGTGCCGATATCGCCGCGGCGGTGGCGTATCTCGTCTCCCCCGCCGGCCGTTACATCAATGGCACGGATCTGGTCGTCGATGGCGGACGGCAATTCTGCTTCGGAAATGCCTGAGGAAGGAAACCGCAATGAACGTCGAAGGCATCATAGAAACCAGCCGTCACGGCCACGTCGGGATCATACGGCTGATCAACGAACGCGGACGCAACTCGCTGATCAATCCGATGCGGGAAGGACTCGTCGCCTCCTTCACCGAGATGGCCGACGATCCCGACATCCGAGCGGTGTTGCTTATTGGACGAGGGAAGGTGTTCTGTGCCGGGGGCGATTTCGGGATGATGCAGACCGAGGGTGACCCCTGGTCCGCGCATCAGCGTTTCCGCCGTTCCTCCCGCTGGCTGACCGACCTGTTGCGCTACCCGAAACCGATCATCGTCGGCGTAAACGGCGCCGCGGTCGGCGGCGGCATCGGCCTCGCCCTGATTGGCGACTTCATCTACGCCGCCGAGGAGCAAGCCAGGTTCATCGCCGGTTTCCTCCGCCTCGGCCTGATCCCCGACATCGGCATGATGTACACCCTGCCGCGTCTCGTCGGCATGTCCCGCGCCAAGTCGTTCGTGTTTGGCGGCGAGACCTGGACCGCCCAGCAGGCCGCTGACGCCGGGCTGATCGCCGGCGCCGTGCCCGACGCCGAACTTGAAGCCCGCTGCATGGCTAAGGCCGAGGAAATGGCTGCGGTGGCCACCGAAGGCTTCTCCCTGGCCAAATGGCTCATGGGCCGCAGCCTCGAGTCCAGCCTGGACGACATGATGACAATGGAAAACCTCGGCCAATCCCTCGCCTACTCCACCGAGGCGATGCGCGAGGGTCTGACCGCCATCACCGAACGCCGGCCGCCCGACTTCGCCGCCGCGTCCGAACGCGAAACCGCAACCAAGGCTGCCCGGAGACGCCGCCAATGACCGCACAACTGACCCTCCGCGAGCCGGAGGCCGACGGCAAGCCGTTCTGGGAGGCCGCCGCTGAAGGCCGCCTGATCATACAACGGTGCTGTTCCTGCGGGACGGTGCGCTTTCCGCCCCGCCACCAGTGCACCAAGTGCTGGTCGCCCGAGACCGAGTGGATCAACGCCACCGGCCATGGCGAAATCGAAAGCGTCACGGTCATCCACCGCGCCCCGACGCCAGCTTTCCGCGACCGCGTCCCCTTCGCCCTGGTCGCCGTCACCCTCGACGAAGGCGTGCGGATGATCACCGATCTGCTCGGAGACGGCGCCTTGCAAGCCCGCATCGGCGACAAGGTCGAAGTCTGCTTCGAAACCTGCACCAACGGCACCCTGCCGCAATTCCGGCTGACGAGGTCCGAACCATGAGCACGCTTCGTAACGCTGCCGTCGTCCTCGGCGTCGGCGAGTCCGACATCGGCCAGGTCCAGGGGATGACCGGGCTCGGCCTGAACGCTCAGGCGGCACGGCGCGCGATCGAGGATGCCGGATTGCAGCCGTCCGACATTGATGGGCTGCTGACGGCGTATTCCTTCACCGAACCCTACTTCATGCTGGGGTCCGTCATGGCGGAGTATCTCGGGCTGAAGCCCGCGATGTGCGCGTCGATGATCGCCGGCGGCGCCTCGCCAGGTGTGATGATCGGCCACGCGGCGGCGGCGATTGCGACGGGGCGGTGCCGAGCGGTGCTGATCTGCTGCGGCGAGAACCGGGTCACCGGCATGGGACGCGACAACACCGTCGCCGCGCTGACCGCCGTCGGCCATCCCTGGTACGAGGCCCCCTATGGCGCGTTCATCCCCGCGTTGTATGCGTTGATCGCCAAGCGGCACATGCACGAATATGGCACGACGAAGGAGCAGATGGCGGCGGTCGCCGTGCAGTCTCGGCTGCATGCGTCGATGCATCCGCGCGCCCACAAGCGGTCGCTGATTACGATCGAGGACGTGGTTCGGGCTAAGCCGATCTCGGACCCGCTGGGGCTGCTGGACTGCTGTCTTATCTCCGACGCGGCCGGCGCGATTGTCCTGGTGTCGCCCGAGTTGGCGGGAGAAA
>JARLIN010000513.1 GCA_031291715.1 Rhodopila sp.
GGCGCACAGCCTGGGGATTCAGGGGACGCCGGCGCTGGTGATCGGGGACGAGTTGGTGCCGGGTGCGGTGGATTTGCCGGAGCTGCAGAAGTTGGTGGCTGAGGCGCGGCGCGGGTAGGAGCGCGGGCGGACCGACCCTGGGCGGGTCATGGTCGGGCACGTCCCGATCGTTTGTACGCAGATGGTCGGGACGTGCCCCATCGACATCAGGATAAGCGGCCAGCCGGAGCAGGGCGTTCTCCCGCGCCTTTCCAGTCACCGCGAAAGCGCGTTCGTGCCGCGTGGCGCAGGTTGACCTGGATCAATGCGGCGCGGTCCGCATCCGAGTAGCTGTCGGCACCAAATCTGAACGGGAGGTCATCCGATGCATGCCACGGACGTGATGACGACCAATGTGATTACGGTCGCACCCGATACATCTATTCAAGACCTGGCCACGCTCTTGGGAAATCACGGCATCAGCGGGGTGCCGGTCGTCGACGCCGCCAATAACCTGGTCGGCATTGTCAGCGAAGGTGATCTTTTACATCGCGCCGAGACTGGAACCGAGCGACGGACCGAGCGGCGGCGGGTCCGGTGGCTCGACTCCTTCCTGGGGGACCGTGACTTGGCACGCGACTACGTGAAATCTCACAGTCGTACCGTACGAGACGTAATGACGCGTGATGTGATCACGGTCACCGAGACGACCGGGCTCGACGAAATTGCCAACCTGCTTGAGACCGAAGGCATCAAACGGGTTCCGGTGGTTCGCGACGGAAAGGTCATCGGTATCGTCAGCCGGGCGAACCTGGTGCGAGCCCTGGTGGCGACAAAAACCCAGCCTGCGACAAGCACAGATATTGACGACCGCACGATCCGCAACACGCTTCTGGCCGAACTGCAAGGGCAGCCGTGGGCCAGGGTTTGGGCTGCTGACGTCATCGTACGGGATAAAGTCGTGCATCTCTGGTGTTCCGACGACCGGTCCGAAGAAGAGCGGCGGGCGTTGCGTATTGCTGCCGAGAACACGCCCGGGGTTCGAGGCGTAGAAGAGCACATCGTCGTCGTACCTATGATCCCATCACTTTAGGCAACATCCCCAGATGCTCGTGTTGATAGTTCCGTAGTCTGCTGCTGGACTTCTACCGGGCAACAAAACGCGTGCGTGCGTCGGCTCGTTCGCGTGACGATGCCGGAACTTGTTATATTCCCTTCTGCTTTGAAGCTTGGTCTAGTCTTCGGCAACCTTCACAAGGCGGACCAGAGCAACGGCCGCGAAAAGAGATCAAAATGTCCGACCCAACCTACAAGGTCGTCGAGATCGTCGGCACGTCTGAAACCAGCATCTCCAAGGCCATAGAGGGCGCCATTAGCAAGGCTTCCGGATCGCTCCGCCATCTCGGCTGGTTCGAGGTCATGCAGGTCCGCGGCAACATCGCCGATGGCAAGGTTCATCAATACCAGGTCACCCTGAACGTCGGTTTCACCCTGGAATAGTCGTTCTGCAGCCGGCTTGAGAGTGCCGGCGACAGAGGGATTCAAGTAGTTCCCGCCGAAGGTTTCTTGTCAGCGTGGTCCGGCGCAGCCTTACCCGATCAGACATGTTCGTGCCTCACATGTTGGGGCGCGGACATTTCTTCTTCGGCAAGCAGGTTTTTAACACGGAGACAGAATGAGGGCCACCGAGGGCCACGGAGCAGGAAGAATGGCGCTTCGCGCGCAGGGCTTGCAGGCGGATTGCGTTCAAGGAACGGCGGCCAGGCTGAATCGCGACGCGGTGGCCCCTTCGTCGCGGCGGTGGGTTCGGGCGTTGTGCGGCTGATTCCACGCTGTTTCTCCGTGGCCCACCGTGTCCCTCGACCGTCCTCTGTATTAGAAGCCGCTCCGCGGAAACGGCACGGTCCGGAATAGCCGATCTCCGGCGCCCGAATGGCACCGGCTACCACCCCCCACCCTGTTCTTCTCCCCCCCAATCCGCTATCCGGACCCGAAAAGGAGTCCACCCATGACCTACCTCGTCGCCGACGACCTTCCCACTGCCCCCGCTGGAGAGCGTTTCCGCGCCCTGCTCGCCCGTCCTGGCATCGTCCAGCTTCCCGGCGCGCATAACGGCCAGGCCGGGTTGCAGGCAAAACAAGCGGGGTTCGAGGGTCTGTATCTCTCCGGCGCCGCCATGACCGCGTCGATGGGCATCCCCGACCTGGGCATGATCACGGTCGATGAAGTCTGCTTCTTCGTCCGCCAGATCGCCCGCGCCACCGGGCTGCCGCTGCTGGTCGATGGCGATACCGGCTACGGCGAAGCGCTGAACGTCATGCACATGATCCGCAGCTTCGAGGATGCCGGCGCCGCCGCGGTGCATATCGAGGACCAGCTTCTGCCCAAGAAGTGCGGCCACCTGAATGACAAGAAGCTGGCCGATCCGCACGACATGGCCGCCAAGATCGCCGCCGCCCGCAAGGCCCGGCGGCATCTGTATATTATCGCCCGCACCGACGCCGCCGCCAGCGAGGGCCTCGATGGTTCGGTCGGCCGGGCGAAGCTGTTCATGGAGGCCGGTGCCGACGCGATTTTCCCGGAGGCGCTGACCACGGCCGAGATGTTCAAGGAAGTCGCCGCCCGCCTGCCCGGCGTGCCGCTGCTGGCGAACATGACGGAGTTCGGCCGCACCCCGTTCTTCACCGCTTCGGAGTTCGAGGCGATGGGCTACAAGATGGTGATCTGGCCGGTCAGCAGCCTGCGCGTGGCCAACAAAGCGCAGGCGAAGCTGTATGCGGCAATCAAGAAAGACGGCGGCACGCAGCACATGGTCGATCAGATGCAGACCCGCGCGGAGCTGTACGCCACGATCGGCTACCATGACTATGAGGCTCTGGATGCGTCGATCGTCACCACTATCATCCCGCAGGGGATGCCACAAAAGGGCTAGGGGCATCCCTTGTGTCACGGCGGGGCCAGGCACCGCCATGACACCGGGGCATAAACGGCGCAGGGCCGCCCGCCACGACGGTGTTGGGCGACCGTGACACCCCTCTACGTGGGCAGCGAGATCTACCGGAATTCGAGCTACGGCCCGAAGCATCCCCTCGCCGTCCCGCGCGTCTCGGTCTGCACCGACTTATGCCGCGCGCTCGGCTGGCTGCCGGACAACATCTACCATGACGCGCCGATGGCGACCGAGGCGGAACTGACCCGCTTCCACGACCCCGCCTATGTCGCCGCACTGCGCCAGGCGGAAAGAAACCAGGCGGTCAGCGACGATGTGCGCGCCCGGTTCCGCATCGGTGCCGAGGGCAACCCGGTCTATCAGGAGGTTTATCGCCGCCCCGCGATCTCCGCCGGCGGCGTGATGCTGGCGGCAAAGCTGGCCGCAGATGGCGGCATCGTCCATTGCCCCGGCGGCGGCACGCATCACGGGCGGCGGGACCGGGCGGCCGGCTTCTGCTTCCTGAATGACCCCGTGCTGGGGCTGCTGACCTGGCTCGATCTCGGTTTGGACAACATCGTCTATCTGGATATCGACGCACATCACGGTGACGGCGTGCAGGACGCGTTCCACGACGATCCGCGCGTCTTCACCATCAGCCTGCACGAGGCCGCCCGCTGGCCGTTCACCGGTGCGGCTGATGATCGGGCCGGCGGCACAGCGCGGAACTTCCCGCTGCCGGCCGGATGCAACGACTCCGAGTTCGCCTGGGTGATGGACCACGCGGTGCTGCCGCTGATCGAACAACGCCGGCCGCAGGCGATCATGCTGCAAGCCGGCGCGGACGGGCTGGAGGAGGACCCGCTGGCGAAGCTGTCGTTGTCCAACAACACGCACCGCGCCGTCGTCCAGGCGGTGATGGATCGGACACCCCGTCTGGTCGTCCTGGGCGGCGGCGGCTACAACCCTTGGACGGTGGGCCGCTGCTGGGCACTGATCTGGGGCACCTTGAACAAACTTCCCATCCCCGACCGGCTGCCGCCGGACGCCGAAGCGACCCTGCGCGGGCTGCGCTTCGACCGTGCCGCGGGGCGCAACCCGCCGGACCACTGGTTCAACACACTGCTCGATTCGCCGCGCGAAGGACCGGTGCGCGACGAAATACGGCAACTGACCAAAGAAAGCTTATCCGCATGAAACGGCGTTATCTGCTGGCACTCGTCGCCGCCCTGCCCTTCCGCGCCATGGCGCAAGCACCTGAACCAACCGGCCCGCAGCCCGAATTGCCGAAGGAAAAGCTGGTGATCGTCGGCCATGACGGCACCCAGCACCCGTTCGAGGTAGAGATGGCGCTCAGCCAGGACCAGCAGGTCGTCGGCGAAATGTTCCGCACCAAGGTCCCGGACGACGGCGGCATGCTGTTCGACTGGGCTGTCCCGCGCGAGTCGCAGATGTGGATGCGCAACACACTGGTGCCGTTGGACATGGTGTTCATCAACGCCGACGGCACGATCCGCTCGATCGCCGAGAACACCACGCCGCGCAGCATGGCGGTGATCGACAGCCGCGGGCCGGTCCGCGCCACCCTGGAACTCGCCGCCGGCACGACCGCCAAACTCGACATCCGTGTCGGCGATACCGTGAAGCAGCGCGTCTTCGGCAACGCGCCATAAAGATTGATCCTTGCATCGGGACGCTGCGCCCCATAGGTTCCGGCCGATTCCTACCGTCGGGGTGTGGCGCAGCCTGGTAGCGCGCCTGTTTTGGGTACAGGAGGTCGTGGGTTCGAGTCCCGCCGCCCCGACCACTTAGCTAATGGAGACGATTCCGATGCGTGCCCGCATTTTCCAGCCGCCGAAGACCGCCATGCAATCCGGCTGGGCCAAGACGCACGAATGGGCGATCGAATTCGTTAACTCTCACGCCCGCCGGCCCGACCCGCTGATGGGATGGAGCGGTGGTGGAGACACCCAGACCCAGGTCAAGCTGACGTTCGAGACCCGGGAAGAGGCAATCTCCTATGCCGAACGCGCCGGCCTGCAATACGAGGTGGAATTGCCGCAAGCGCGCCGGGTGAAGCCGAAGGCGTACTCCGACAACTTCAAGTACGGCCGCATCGAAAACTGGACGCATTGATAGACCGGCCCTGATGGCGGTCTATACCGAGGTCACCGACGACGCACTGGCGGCCTTCCTGGCCGACTACGACATCGGCACGATGGTGGCCTTCCGCGGCATCGCCGAGGGCGTGGAAAACTCGAATTTTTCCCTCCGCACCACCGGCGGCGACTTCATCCTGACGCTGTACGAAAAGCGCGTCGATCCGCACGACCTGCCGTGGTTCCTCGGCCTGATGGAGCATCTGGCGCAGCGCGGCCTGGTCTGCCCGCAGCCGGTGCACGGCCGGGACGGCGCGGCACTGCGGCATCTGTGCGGGCGACATGCGGCGATCACCACCTTCTTGCCCGGCGTCTGGCCGCGCCGCGTGCGGCAGTCACATTGCGGCCCGGTCGGGACCGCTCTGGCGAAGCTGCACCTCGCGGGCGCTGACTACGCACCGCGCCGGGCTAACGCGCTTGGCCCCCGAAGCTGGATGCCGCTGCTGGATCGCTGCCGCGCCCGTGCGGATGAGGTGCAGGCGGGACTGACGCTGGAACTGGACCACGCTTTGGTCGCGATCCTGTCCGCCTGGCCGGAGGGGCTGCCCGTCGGCCACATCCACGCCGACTTGTTCCCGGACAATGTGTTCTTTCTGGACAATGCGCTGTCCGGGCTGATCGACTTCTATTTCGCCGCCACCGACCTGCTGGCCTACGACGTCGCCATTTGCCTGAACGCTTGGTGCTTCGAGCCGGATTTCTCCTTCAACGTGACCAAGAGCCGCGCGCTGCTGGCGGCCTACCAGAGCGTCCGTCCGCTGTCGGCGGCGGAACAGGCGGCGCTGCCGGTGCTGTGCCAGGGGGCGGCGATCCGTTTCCTGTTGACCCGGCTGTTCGACTGGCTCAACACGCCGGCCGGCGCTCTCGTGACCCGCAAGGACCCGCTGGAGTATCGACGCCGGCTGCGCTTCCACATGTCTGCCACGGATGGGCGTGCCTATGGCCTCTGAGGATATCGTTGTGTCGCTGCCGCCCGATCCCGACAAGGTGGTGGAGGTCTGGACCGACGGCGGGTGCAAGCCGAATCCGGGTCCCGGCGGCTGGGCGGCGATCCTGACGTTCCGAAACGTGGTAAAGGAACTCTCGGGCGCCGAGGCCGAGACGACGAACAACCGCATGGAGCTGACGGCCGCGGCGATGGCGTTGGAATCGCTAAAGCGCCCCTGCCACGTGGTGATACACACCGACAGCCAGTATCTCAAGAATGGCATCACGCGCTGGAGCACCGGCTGGGTGCGCAAGGGGTGGCGCAGTTCGACGGGCGATCCGGTGGCGAACATCGATCTGTGGAAGCGCATCCTGGCGGCCCAGGAAACCCACCGGGTGGAGTGGAAATGGGTGCGCGGCCATAACGGCAACGACATGAACGAACGCGCCGATCGGCTGGCGACAGAGGCTCGGCGGGCCGCGTTCGGCGGGGAATCCCGCTAAGGGCATAGCCGCCCCTCGATACCACCAACCACGGTCACGGTGACGTTTGATGGGCCGCCGTGCGCACGAACCCGAACCACTTCCCTCGCGCCCCCTTTGGGGGGAGCGAATGTGGCCCAGCGGCCCATGGTTGGCCGTGAATGAATCCCCCGGGAAAGGCGCGTTCGTACCAATAGCATGCGATGTTGGCACGCGTCGGCAACGAGCCAGGTACGATCCTAACCTGCCCCAGCGCTTTTTTGTCCGCATCGCGCCAGCCGGCGGCAAACCGGACAGGGCGGAAACCGTTGGTATCCGTAGACAATGGCGCAGGAATTCGGGTTCGATCATGAACTTCGCCAACATCAACGAGGAATTGCGTGCTCGGCTGCAGCAGCAGGAAATCCTCGCCGACATTGGTGCGTTCGCACTGAAGGGCGGCGAACCGGATGGCCTTCTCCAAGAAACCACCCGGCTGGTGGCGGTCGGCCTGCAGACGAGCTTCTGCAAGATCCTGGAATACCGCCCCGACGAAGACCAGTTCCTGGTGCGGGCCGGCGTCGGCTGGCGGGACGGCGTTGTCGGCCATGCGCGGATCGGCGCCGCCCTCGCCTCCCCAGCGGGCTATACCCTAAAGACCGGTAAGCCCACCATCTCGAACGTTCTGGCGTCGGAGAGCCGGTTTCAGATACCGAAGCTGTTGCTGGACCACGGCATCCGCCGTGCCATCAATGTCATTATCCGGTGCGGCGATGCCGATTTCGGCGTCCTGGAGGCCGACAGCGGGCACCCGGGGGACTTCGAACAGCGGGACCTCGCGTTCCTGCAAGGCGCGGCCAACCTGTTGGGCGTCGCACTCGACCGCAAGCGAACCGAAGCCGCGCTGAAGCAGTTTACCGATACGTTGGAGCAGCGGGTCGCCGAACGCACCCATGCGCTGGCAGAGGCGAACACACGGCTGCTCGCGGTCATCGCCGAACGCAGGAACGCGGAATCGGCGTTGATGCAGGCGCAGCGGCTGGAGGCCATCGGCCAGCTCACCGGCGGCATTGCCCATGACTTCAACAACCTGCTCGCCGCGGTCATCGGCAATCTGGAATTACTGCGTCCCGCCCAGACCGCCGTACGGTCGCAGATGCGCGTGGATGCCGCCTTGAAGGCCGCGCGGCGCGGCGGGGAACTGACCGGGCAACTTCTGGCTTATGCCCGGAAGCAGCATGTGGACCCGAGGCCGCTGGATGCCAATGCCGCAATGACCGGGATTCTGGAGATGCTGCGACGCAGCCTCGGTGGGCTTCAGACGATCGAGACCGACCTCGCGCCGGACTTATGGTCTGCCCTGGCCGATCCGGTACAACTCGAATCGATCGTGCTGAACCTGGCAATCAATGCGCGGGATGCGATGCCGGATGGCGGACGTCTGCGCATCACCACGCGGAATGCCAGCGCCGCGGACAACAGCCTTCCGCCGGAGCTGGAACACCGGGATTATGTCCTGATCTCTGTCTCGGATGAAGGGTCCGGCATGCCGCCCGACGTCCTGGCCAAGGCGTTCGAGCCATTCTTCACGACCAAGGAGATCGGCAAAGGGAGCGGACTCGGACTTGCCCAGGTACATGGCGTCGCGCGGCAATTCGGCGGCACAGCGCGACTGAGCAGCACGCTTGGCGTCGGCACAGTGGTCGAGGTGTTCCTGCCGCGCGCCGTCGGCGCCCAACCGGCCGCCGGGAAGACCGACGCCCCATCCAGCGCCGCGCCAATGGCCGGTGCGCCGGTTCTTATCATCGACGACCAGGACGACGTCCGGGCGGTCGCGGCGGCATTCCTGGAAGATGCGGGATACACTGTTCGGGAAGCCAACAGCGGTGCGGCTGGGCTGGTAGCCCTCGAGGCAGGACCGATCTCGCTCGCCCTGGTCGATCACGGCATGGCAGGCATGTCCGGCCTCGAATTCGTCCGCAAGGCACGACAGCGTCACCCGGCGCTTCGGGTGATCTATCTCACCGGCAACGCCGAACCGCTGGATGCCGCCGGCGTGGACCAGACCGATACGGTTCTGAGCAAGCCCTACGGCCCCGACGCACTGCTTGCCGCGGTGCGTCGGGCGATCGCCGGCGACGGAGGAACGCAGCCCTAATACCAACCGCCGCTGTCGCCGACTCTACCGACGATAGCGGCGGTTGGTATCGCGCGCGGGGTTGGCGGGGCGGCCGCGCGCCAAACCAACGCTCATGCCGAGCACCGTTGGCCCATTTTCATGGGTCAACATCAAGGGCGGTTGGTATAAGAGTGATGCCGACGGTCGGAAGGGCGCAATGGCATCAGCACCTTCCTGACCGTTTCACGCCGATCGTGCGGTGGTTGTGCCGAGCGAGGCATTGCAGGTGCCGCACTTTCGCACCCTATGCCTGTATCCGCATTATCCGCGGAACGCAGGCTGGAGGGCTATCCACCCGCGTTGGCGCGTGGATTCCACCTCCGATAACGCTCTAGTACGGGCACGCAACTCCGATTCTATCGATTTTCGGATCGCTCTTGAGCTGCACGATGATATGGCTGGAGGGCTCATTTCCGCGAACGCTAGAAAGATGGCCTATTTTGTTTGGTTCGGCTTTGCTGCCTGACGCGCCTTGATCTCCGCCAAAGAATACATCGCCGGCTTTCAGCGTGGCAGATGTACCATCGCTGGTTTCCATGTAATACTCGCCCGACAGTACAATCGCCCATTGGGGCTTTGGATTTGCGTGCCAGTTGCCAACCCATCCTACCGGCAACACGCTGAAGACGACGCTATCCACCGCACCGGGAAGGCGGCGGACGAATTGCGGCGTTGAAGAGAATGCCTCACTTTTCAGACCCGACACAAAACAACGTGTGGTATGTGTCTGTCCGGATCGGTCCGTCCACTGACTCCAATACGGCATCTTCGGCGAGGTGGCATCGGCACCAGGATTGGTTTGCGCCACCCCACCCGAGATCGCGAAGCAAGTGAAGACGACAGCTGCAAGTCCGCCAACGACGCGTCGCTTTGCCAGCTTTTCGGAAAGATTTATCTGCATAGGCCTACATACCCTAGGTGTGTCATATCACAGGTGCGAAAGGCATCTTTTGGATCTTTGCGTCAAGATCCGGTCCAAGAGAAATCTCTTGAGGACTACTCAATCTATCCCACATTACGACACGATAACTTGACCCCGCGATCCTTCATGCATTGCGCGCCAACAATCCGTTGCCAGTTGTGCCCCGGAAACCTTGGATGGTTCTGTTACGACTAAAGACTGTTCCGACCATGCACCGAAGGCGCCCTTGGTCTCACTACCGATTGGGCCAAAGCCCCGGGGTCGCGACCTCCAACGAGTGGCCGTCCGGATCGCGGAAATACAGGCTGGTCCCGCCGCGAGGCCATCGGATCCGGCTCTCGACCGCGACGTCCTCACGAATCAGGTGGTCCTCCCACGCCGCCAGTTCGCCGAAGGGGATGGCAAACGCCAGATGCAGCGCGCCGCGCCCATGATGCGGCGGGATCACCCCGCCCGGGATCGGTGCCGGCCGATCGGTCATGCCGTGGCGAAACAGCA
>JARLIN010000514.1 GCA_031291715.1 Rhodopila sp.
ACCATGTCGTCGATCAACCGGTGCTCGTAAGTCAGGCCGCGCTTCTCGAACTCCGCCTTGAACTCGTTGGCGTAGATCGTGGCGAAGATCTCCATGAAGTAACCGTCATAGGTCTTCAGGATGGTGTTCTTGGTGGAGAGATACAGCGGCCAGCCGCGGTTCAGGGCGTAGTTGAAGCTGGCGCGGGCGAAGCCCTCGATCGAGACCCGGGTGTTGTGCATCGCCATCGCGACGCCGCCACCCTCATCGAAGGAATGGACATCCAGCGTCTGTACCGCGCCGCCATCGGCGGGCTGGTAGCTGAGCGTCACCTTGCCCGGCCCAGGGATCTTCATTTCCGTCGCCCGGTAGATGTCGCCATAGGCATGGCGGCCGATGACGATCGGCTGCGTCCAGTGCGGCACCAGGCGGGGCACGTTCTTGCAGATGATCGGCTCGCGGAAGATCGTGCCATCCAGGATGTTGCGCAGCGTTCCGTTCGGGCTGCGATACATGCGCTTCAGGCCGAATTCGGTGACCCGCGCCTCATCCGGGGTGATCGTGGCGCATTTCACGCCGACCCCGTATTTGGCGATCGCGTTGGCTGCATCGACCGTCACCTGGTCGTCGGTCTGATCGCGATACTCGATACCAAGGTCGTAGTATTTCAGATCGATATCAAGATAGGGAAGGATCAGCTTTTCCTTGATGAAACCCCAGATAATGCGGGTCATCTCATCCCCGTCCAACTCGACAACCGGGGTCTTGACCTTAATTTTTGCCATCATATCCTCATGGGCGGAGCACTGTCGGGGCCGGACCACCGGCCATCCGAAACCGCCGGACAATCGCACCGCGCGCCCATCAGGGCAAGCCGGGGGGCCGGCCTTCCCCAAAACGAGAGCCGCTGGAGAACGATCAGGCTGCCTGGCGGCCGTTCCGCCAGCCGGATAGACGCCAGAATGTAACCAAGTTGCATTTCGAATCGCGTTAGGGTTAGGACACAAGGTGTCAGCGCCCTGGCGCGCACGGCCTGTCCGATCGTTCTTTCCCGCATTCCGCCTGGATCATGAAGCCAGACAAGCACTTCATCGCCGCCGCCGGAATCGTACTGGCGGCCTCCGGCCTGATCGTGCTGACGTGGGTCGGCACGATGCGGGCGATCCATGCCCAGCAGACTGAGAACGTCGCCCGGGTCTCCGCCACGCTATCGAACCAGGCGATCAGCTTCACCGAGCAGATCAACCGGCAGATTCTCGGCATCGACCAGACATTGCGGGTTCTCGTCACCGGTTGGGAGAACGATCCCCGCCACTTCGACCTGGAAGCCTGGCGCGAGAAGGCGGTCGTGCTGAACGGGCTCAGCCGCGACATGGTGCTGACGGACGAAAAAGGAATCATCCGCCAGTCCTCGGTCGTGGAAGCGATCAATCAGAACGCCTCTGGCCTGGATTATTTCCGCGCTCTCGCGGATCCGTCCGCCCCCGACGACCGCCTGTATGTCGGGCCCGCCACGATCGACGGCATCATGCGGCAGTGGCACATGAACGTGGCGCGGTCGCTGCGCTACCCCGACGGATCGTTCGCCGGCGTGATCGACACGGATTACCGGATCGCTGCGTTCACCGACGTGTTCGGCCAGACCGACCTGGGCCCGGGAGCTTTCGTGACCCTCGCCGGTCTCGAAGACGGCAAATTGCGCGGGGCCGTCGGGCCGACGACCATCGATCCCGATGTCAGCGTCGGTGAAACCCCGATGTTCACCGCGATCGCCGCGGCCGACAGCGGCATCTGGATCGGCCCCTCCGCCAACGACGCTGTGCAGCGCATCCATGCCTTCCGCCACATCCCGGGCCGAAACCTGGCCATTGTCGTCGCCGTGGACGAGGCCGAGGCGTTGCGCCCCGCCACGATCTGGCGCCAGCAGGCAGAGCTGTTCGCCGGCTGTATCACCGCATTGCTTGCCGGCCTGGCGCTGATCCTGGTCAACGGCAGGCGGCTCGCCCGCCGGCGAGAGGCAACGATGGCGGAAGACCGGGCCATGCTTGCTGCCTCCAACGCACAGATCGAGGTCGCCCGGGCCCTCGCGACCGCGAAAGCCGAACAGCTGGAAGCGACCCTTGCCGGCATGGTGGACGGCGTGTCGATGTTCGATGCCCATATGTGCCTGGTCGAATGGAATGCGCGGTTTCCGGAAATCGCCGGTGTCCCGGCCGAAATCCTGCGCGTCGGCCTGCCGATGGAGGAAATCCTCCGTACCCAGATCAAGACCGGACAATTTGGCTGGGTCGCCGATCCCGAAGCCGAGGTCGGGCGCCGGATGGCACACCTGCGCGTCCCGCGGTTCGGCGTGGTTCAACGGCAACGGCCTGACGGACGTACGCTGGAACTGCGGCGCAACCGGCTGCCCGATGGCGGCTTCGTCACGCTCTACGCCGACGTCACCGAGCGCAAACGCGCCGAGGACGCCTTGCGCGCGGCTCAGGCCGAGGCCGAGGCGGCGAACACCGAAAAATCCCGTTTCGTGACGATCGTCAGCCACGAGATCCGGACGCCGCTGAACGCACTGCTCAACACGCTGTTGCTGCTGGGGGACAGCGTCCTCGACCCGGCGCAGCGGTCGCTGATGGCCATGGCGCGTCAGTCGGGCGACGTGCTGTTCGGTTTGATCAACGACATCCTCTTCATGTCCCAGATGGAAGCCGGCAAGCTGGCGATCCGCCCAAGCCTGTTCGAACTGCGGCCCTTGCTGGACAGTTGCGTCGAGATGTTCGCGGCTCAGGCGGCGGAATGCGGCATCGCCATCCATCTCGCCGTGGCTGAGGACACGCCGGCGACGCTGCTCACCGATCCCGTCCGGCTCCGTCAGGTGCAGTTCAATCTGCTCTCGAACGCGGTGAAATACGCCGGCCCTGGCACGGTATGGCTGACCGCCGAACCCGGACGCGATGCGGAGGAAGCGGTCAGGCTGACCGTGCGGGATAGCGGTCCGGTCATCGCACCCGAAGCGCGGGAGAGCCTGTTCCGGCCGTTTTCCAGGCTCGAACGGCCGGGCGATGACAATTCGGTTGGGACAGGCCTCGGGCTGTCGATCTGTCATCACCTTGTGACATTGATGGGCGGCAGAATCGGCTGCGACGCCTGGAAGTCCGACGACGGCCGGGAAGGAAACACGTTCTGGATGACTTTACCGGCCGCGGCGCTGCCCTTCCGCGCCGCGGCAGGCGGACCGGCCCACGGCGAAGCGGCATTTGGACAGTTTGTGTCACCCGCGGCGGATCTGGTCGCCGAACTCGTTGATTTGCCCCGCCGGCCGCTGCCCCGGACGCGTATTCTCCTCACCGAAGACATCGCGGCGAACCAGCTCGTAACCGCGGCATTGCTTCGCCGCGAAGGGCACCATGTCGATATCGCGGTCACTGGGCAGGCCGCGATCGAGGCGATCCAGGCAACGCCCTACGACCTGGTCTTCATGGATATCTTCATGCCCGGCATGGGTGGTCAGAAAACAACGCAGATCATCCGGTCCCTGCCGGAACCTGCCCGCTCGACCCCGATCATCGCGCTGACCGCCAATGTCACCCCAGCGGATGAGGCCAACTTCAAGGCGGTCCGAATGGATGGCCTGCTTGGGAAGCCGGTCTCGCTGACGGGATTGCTCGACGTGCTGCGCACGCATGTATGGTCCGCCTACCCTGGCGTTGCCGGTCCCGGCACAACGGCCAAGACTGCCGCTCACCCGGAGCTTTCCGGGATCGTGCCGGTCCTGTCGGTCGCCCGGATCGACGAATTGCGCAGCAATCTTCCGCCCGAGACATTCGCCGATCTGGTGGAAGAATGTCTCGTGGACCTGGACCACCAGCTCCCGGCGCTGCGCCGAGCGCTTGCGGCGGGCACACCGGGTGCGATCACGGCGCATGCACATGCGATGGTCGGGCTGGCAGGCAGCTATGGGATGGCTGTCCTGGAGGCTCGCCTCAGGACGATCATGGCCGCGGCTCGGGACAGGGATTTGACGTCGCTCGGGTCATCGGTCATCGCGGAGCTCGATGCCGACTTCGCTGGCGCGGCACGAGCCTTGCGAGAAATGACGCGAACCGAGGTCGCCTGATACCGAGCGCCTATACCGGCCGGCGGATACCGGTCAACGGATACCGGTCGGCGGAACGATTGACCCACGGCCTTTCCCCACCCGTCATGGCGGGATAGGCCGAGCCATGGCGGGGATAGGCTGGTCCATAACGGGGGATAGAGTGGGCCATGGCGGGCGATAGGCCGGCCATGACAGGGATCTAGAGTCCGCGGCCCCTCCCCCATCCGGTCCTAGAGGCCAGCCCGACCGCCGACGGATGGACGGCCCCTCTGCCAGGCGTCGATCGCGATGACGAGAGAGACGATGCCCCAGAACACCAGATACTCGATGCCGCCCTTGGCCCAGTACCAGTTCATGCCCCTCGTCTGAATCATCGCATAGCCGGCGACCGCCATGCAGCCAGCCGAAACCAGGCCGATCCAGCGTGTGAACAGCCCGAACGTCAGGCCGATGAGTGCCAGAGATTCGAACACCAGCGCCAGACTCAAAAACATGGGTGCCGGCGACAGCCCGGCCTTCGTGAAGAAGGCCAGCGTTGTGTCGATGCCGGACAGCTTCTGATAGATATGCGGGGCATAGAACAGGCCGGCCTGAATGCGGACGATGTTCATGCCATTGGTCAGCACGAAGCGGTCCGGTAACACGGTCGGGCCAATCAAGCCCCTCCATGTAGACGTTTCAGATGAGGACGAACCTCCCGCGGCGGCGCTGGCGATGAGCATGGCCAAGGATCCTTGTTAACGTTCCGGACACAGCATGGCGCCTCCATCAGCGCAGTGCGTTGATCTAACGCAACGAAGCAGGGAAAAATGGCCGACTGGAACTTGGCTCCGCGCGACACCCCCTGGATTAACGGTTCGTTTACCTTTGGTCGCGTAGGCTGCGCGGCATGTTGTCACCCGCGACATTCATTGGACTCGCGAACGCGACTGCCCCCGTCGGGCGGCCTGCCGCATCCCCTATCCAGCCCGCCCGTGTGCTTGGTACCCCGCAGGCAGCGGCTCCCATGGCCACGTTGCCGCCCAAGCCGCCGGCAACCGCGTCGCCGGGGACCGCGGCGACTCCACCCCGCAACCTGCCGCGGGGGTCGCTGCTGGACCTGAGCGTGTAGCGCAAGGCGCCCTCGGCCGGACTTCCGCCAAAGGAAACCCTTGCCACCAAAGGATTGACCTTGATCCGGGCCGGCCGACACGTCACTTTCTCCGTCATGTCGTCATTCGTCCGGCGCATTCCCGAAGGTGATGATCGCGAGCGCATGGTCTGCGCGGATTGCGGTCACGTCGCGTATGAAAACCCGAAGATCATCGTAGGCTCCGTGGTGGTCTCGGATGGCCGCGTCCTGATGTGCCGCAGGGCCATCGAGCCGCGCCGGGGTTTCTGGACCCTTCCGGCCGGCTTCATGGAACTCGGCGAAACGCTCGAGGAGGGCGCGGCGCGGGAGGCCATGGAGGAAGCCGAAGCCGCCATCACGATAGAAGGCATCCTCGGGGTCTTCAGCATCGCCCGCATCGGACAGGTCCAGGTGATCTTCCGTGCCCGCTTTACCGATCCAGGCGCACCCGTCTTCCGGCCGGGGATGGAAAGTCTCGATGTGCGCCTGTTTGGGCCGGATGAAATTCCCTGGGAAGAGATCGCGTTCCCGTCGGTGCACTGGGCGCTGAACGCCTGGCGGGCCGCCGGTTCCAATCCGCTGGGCAAGCCAGCCGGCAACCCGCCCGACGACATCCGCGGCGTGCACCGGATGCCGCCCTCCCCGGCCGATCACCGCGTTGATCGCCTCATTGATTCTCAAGGGGAATCCGCTGCATGAAGCGTCTCTTGCTCTTGGCGGCCGTGACTTTCGGCTCATCCGCGATGGCCGAGGACCTTCCGGTTCCACCTGTGCCGCCCGCAAACCCGTCTCAGAGCGAAATCGCCCCGGTCCCCGACCCCTATGCCGAGGCGCCCGTCGCTCCGGCCTCGGAAGATCCCCGCGTCGACGTGAAGCTGTATCGGGCCAAACCCTATGACCCGGGCATGGGCTTCGCGCCGGGGTCGCGCTATCAGACAAGCGAGGATCGCAAGCCGATCCAGACGCCCGGTTTCAGCATCAGCGTTCCGCTGAAGTAGCGTGCCCGGTTAAGTAGAGTGTCCGCAGAAAACCGGCCGTTAACCGTTCGTTCATCCATCGTGCCTTAAGAAAGCGGGTGGCACTCGCATTTTGCTTGTGTCAGTCAAGGCACGGAGTCCGCGATGCGGAAAATCAGCAAGACAAGGTCCGCGAGGCACGATCGATACGCGTTGGAAGTCGAACTCCCGGACACACGGCCCCGGCGCATACAAGGCGCGACGATCACGTCCTGGTCCGGACCTCCCGACATCGATCTGACCGCCTTGTTTGCCCGGCCGGCACCCGGCGTGACCGTGACCGGCGCGGCTCCCGACGGGGGCAGCCAGAAAGGTTGTCCCCCCGAAGGAACGGTTTCGCTGTCCGACGGGACCAGAATCAAATTCGCAACGACAAACTGATTCGCCAGGAAAGCGTGCCTCTCGTGTCCCGAATCTGAAGTTCGCCATACCGGGCGAACCTCAGATTCGGGACACTAGGTCTTTATTTTCAGTGGCCAGCTTATCCTCGAAGCCCACCGCATGTTGCGCCGAACTTCGGGGCAGGACACTAGCGTCAGCGAGGACGCTCCTGCACCCACTGGCCGCCCATACGAACGTGTAACGGTCGCTAAATTGTGAAGGAGGGTCAGGGCAAAATGCTCTCGCCTCCAAGCACGAAACCGTGTTCTTTCCCGCCCTGGATTACCATCGTGCCCGTACGGAAACCACGCAGTGGCAATTCCGGGGTATTCACCGGCTCACAGGCAAAGGCTCGCGGGTTGCGTAACATGAAGCCAGGGCCTATTGCATTATCGTTACGAATATCCTTCCGTGCAGAAGCGGCGGATCGGGGCTTTTGGATATGAAGCTTTCAACGCGTCTCGTCCTTCTGATCCTGGGATGCCTGCTGCCGATCCTGACGGCACAGGTCTATTCGCAGGTCAATCTGTACGCGGAGCGGCATGAACAGCTCGGCGGCCTGGTGCTGCGTCAGGCAGAGCTCGCGAACGCCGACATGATCAGCATTATCGACGGGGTACGCCAACTCGGCGCCCTGGCGGGGCAAATCCCATCGATGCGGGAGTCTCGCGCGCAATGCGGGGAGCGCCTGACCGTATTGAGACAGAACCTGGCGCAGTACCGCTTCCTGGCGTTGTTCGCACCCGTTAACGGGTCTCTAGTCTGCGCGTCGGACGGGATGCCCGGCGGGCAGGCGAACGCGTCTCGTCCTTGGGTAGCCGATCTGCTGAGTGCCCAGGATCTGGCGGTGGGACAACTGGTGTCCGACCCGGCCGCCAAGAGCGGATTCCTGCCCATCGCGGTCCCCGTGCCGGGTCTCGGCGCGAATGGCGAACCCATGGTGCTGGTGGTGGCACTCAACACCGATTGGCTGTCAAAGCATCTGGAAACGGCAAAGGTCGATCAGGCGCCGGCGATGGCCCGTGCGGCCCTTATCATCGCCGACCGCGACGGAAACATCCTCGGCCGGGTTCCCGACGCCGCCGATTGGACGGGACGCCCGATGCCGGACTGGCTCCGGCCGCTGATCAGGCGAGAAACCCAAGGCGTCGAGACGATCACCGATCCCGATGGGCATACCTACATCGCTGCTTTTGTCCCTGACGGACAGCCGGCAAACGGTCTCTCGGTCATCGAGATCATGCTGCTGCCAGAGCTGACGGCGGATATCGACCAGGCGACGTATCAGGATCTTCTCGTTATCGGCAGCGCCGCGATCGTCGCGCTGATCCTTGCCTGGGTCGCCGGCCGCCGTTTCATCTATCGACCGACCGAAGCGTTGTTGCAGGCGGCCCGCAAATGGCGGGAGGGCGACCTGAGCGCCCGCGCGAACCTGACCGACATTGGCTCGGAATTCGCCGCGCTCGCCCAGTCCTTCAACGCGATGGCGGCCGGCTTGCAGGCGCGGGAGATGGAACGGCGCATGCAATCCAGCTTTCTCGAGGCCCAGGTGGCGGAACGCACACGGGAATTGTCGGAAAGCAACAACCGGCTACAGGTCGAGATCGCCGGACGTGAAAAGACCGAGGCGGCCCTGCATCAGGCGCAAAAACTCCAGGCCGTGGGCCAGCTTGCGGGCGGGATCGCGCATGATTTCAACAACATGCTGGCGACCGTCCTGGGCAACCTCGAACTGATGGAGCGCCGGGTTTCACAGGCTGGCCACGACTGGGCATCGGTTGACACCGAGCGGCTGCTGCGGCTGATCGAACGTGCCACGGGCGCAGTGCAGCGGGGCGGCCAGCTCACGTCCCGCCTTCTCGCGTTCTCCCGCCGCCAGCGCCTCGCTGCCCGTCCCACCGACGTCAACGCGCTGCTGCGCGAACTCATTACCCTCGCGACCAGCACGCTGGGACGTCGCGTCCAGGTGGTGTCGGAGCTTGCCGACGATCTGTGGCTCGCGATGGTCGATCCGAGCCAGGTGGAAGCCGCGATCCTGAATCTTTGCCTGAACGCCCGCGATGCGATGCCCGAAGGCGGCCGCCTGACGATCAGCACCGCGAACGTCTCGATCGAGCCCGGTGCCGGCAAGAATGGCCCTGACAATGAGCTGTCACCCGGTGGCTATGTGCAGGTGATCATTTCCGACACGGGGGTCGGCATGTCGCCGGAGGTGAGGGCCCGGGCGTTCGACCCCTTTTTCACGACGAAAGGCCCCAATGCCGGCTCTGGCCTGGGTCTGAGCCAGGTCTATGGCATGGCACGCCAATCCGGCGGCGGCGTCGCGATCGACAGCACGCAGGGCGAAGGGACCCGCGTGACGTTATCCCTGCCGCGCGCGGCCGCCGTCGAAGAAACCGGCGAATCACCGGTGGAGGAACCGGCCACCACGCCCGTGTCCGGCATGCCAAGGGAACTCGTCCTCGTGGTCGACGACGACAACGCGGTCCGGCAGGTGACGGTCGAGATGGCGCGCGACCTGGGCTGCGAAGTGGCGCAGGCGTCCGGTGGAGAACAGGCGCTGGCCCTGATCGATAAACTGTCGCCGCCGCCGAAGCTTATTCTGCTGGATTACGCGATGCCCGGGATGAACGGCCTCCAGCTCGCCCGTGCGTTGCGGGAGCGCGGGGTGACGGCACCGATCGCGTTGGTGACGGGCTACGCCGAATTGTCCGAGGCAGACATCGCCGCGGGAGAACTTGCCGGATTGCTGCGCAAACCGTTCACCATCAGGGAATTGCAGGTCCTGCTGGCGCAGCTCCGCGCCGCCGCCAGCACGGAAGCGGCCTGTCTTGAAGCTGGATTGGTGGACCACTGATCGGACGGGGGGCGGCCGTGAAGCCGCTGTGGCTACCAGACGAAACGCGGTACCGTCGCGATCGGCGTGACACCAGCCTCGCGCGCGGCCCGTTCCGCCCTGGCGGTATCGAAGATGCCGGCACCGTTCTTGAGTTCGGCGCCATGGATGCCATCGAGGACCCAGCAGGCCGCCAAATCGACGCCGACCGCCCCGGCGATATCGGTGCGGAGCGAGTCACCCACGGCCAGCACATCCTGAGGCGGAAGGCCGAGCTGCTCCAGCACCGGCTGGTAGATCGCGGGATCAGGCTTGCCGAGGGAGCGTACATCGCCCCCCAGTTCCTGGTAACGCACCGCGAGCGCACCGGCACACAGCACCCGAACGCCCCCGCGGATGACTTCCAGGTCGGGGTTGGCGCAGATCATCTTCAGCCGGTGCCGGGCACATTCCACCAGCGTCGGCTCGAATTCGGCCATGTCGCTGGGGTTCCGATGATCGTCAGGGCCGGTGTTCAGCACAAAATCGGCTTCGGCCGGGGTTTCCACCACCGCGAGAGGAAGTCCCTCCAGAACCGGCCGGTCGCGCTCGGGCCCCAGATGAAAGACATGCGTTCCGAGTTCGGCCCACCACAGATCGGGCGGGGTCCGCAGCGCGCGCCGGACCGCCTCCCCGCTGGTCAGGATGCCGGTGTAGAGCGAGTCCTCGATCCCCATGCGGCGCATCATCGCCTGCACAGCCTGGTTCGGGCGCGGGACGTTGGAGAGCAGCAGCGTCCGCTTCCCGGCGGCACGCAGGCGCCTGAGGGTTTCGACAGAATGGGGGAAGGCGTTGACCCCGTCATGGATCACGCCCCACAGATCCAGCACGAAGCCGCTGTAGCGCTCGGCCAACGGAGCGAAGCCAGACAAATGTTCCATCAAATCGGCTCCGCCAATTCCTGTGCTCTCGTACCTACCGCATCCTGCACGGTCGCGAACCGCGCGTCACGCAAAGCGGCCACGAGCTCGGCTTTCAAACGCGGGATCAGTGCCGGACCTTGGAAGGCGAAGCTGCTGTAGAGCTGCACCAACGAGGCTCCGGCCTGGATTTTCGTCAGCGCATCGCGTCCGGTGAACACGCCGCCGGCGCCGATCAGCACCAGCCGGCCGCGCGCCAGAAGGGAGGCACGCGCCAGCATGGCGGTGGAGAGCGGCATGAGCGGCCTTCCGGACAGGCCACCAGCCTCCCGCGCGTGCCTGGACATCAGCCCGGCGGGACGGGAAATCGTGGTGTTGCCGACGATCAGGCCCTGAACGCCCTCCTCCACGCAGGTTTCGACGACCGAAGCCAGGCCGTCCGGCGAGAGATCGGGCGCCACCTTGACCAGGATCGGCGGCCGGTTGGCGACAGCACCCACGGCCTGAAGGATGGCGCGGAGCTGGGCCTCGCCTTGCAGGTCACGCAGGCCCGGCGTGTTCGGAGAGGAGACGTTGATCACCGCGTAATCGACCAGCGGGCGCACCGCCTCGATCAGGGCCGGGTAGTCGCGGACCGGGTCGGCACCCTCTTTGTTGATGCCGACATTGGCGCCTAGCGGGACGGTCCGGTCGGACAGGCGCGCGAGATTGCGCAGATAGACAGCGAGACCGAGGTTGTTGAAACCCATCCGGTTGATGACGGCGCGGTCTTCCGTCAGGCGAAAGAGGCGCGGCTTGGGATTCCCGGGTTGCGGGCGGGGCGTGACGGACCCCGTCTCCACGAAGCCAAAGCCGAGCCGCATGAGGGCGGAACCGGCGGCGGCGTTCTTGTCGAAGCCCGCCGCCAGGCCGATGGGATTGCTGAACCGGCGGCCGAGGGCGGTGATCGCCAGCGCGGGATGGTCGGGTCCGGACGCGTCCGGCGCCAGCCCCCAGGACAGCGCCCGTATCGCCAGCGTGTGCGCCCGTTCGGGGTCGAGCAGACGAAGGGCGGGCAGTGCCGCGGATGCAAGGAAAGAGAGCATGGAGCCGGGCTTATGCCTTCAACCCGACGCGGCTGAAAGGGCGAAAACGTCAGCCGCTCTGCGCCAGTGAAGGCCAGGGCGGCGGACCTTGCAGATCCAGCACCGCGGCGATCTGCGCACCAAGATGCTGACCCGCCGCCATCAGGCCACGCAAGTCGTCGCCATCCGGAACCGGGTCGTTGCCATCCCAGAAAATGAAAATGGCGCCCACGGTCTTTCCCTGCACATCGGCAGCGGGACAGACCAATGTATTGGTCGCCCCGAACCCCTCGAACCGCGCACGGAGCGACACCGCCCGCAGATCGGCGACCCGATGGAAGGAACATTGCCCCGCCAGCAGCGCCGGGAGAAAGTCGCTCCAGTCCGACAAAGGCTGGTTGGTGACGGCCGTGCCGGCCAACCGTCCGGGCGCGGCCACGCTGTTGGTGGCGTCATAGCGCAGCAGGCCCGTCCCGGTCAGCCCGGTGACGCCATTATGGATGACATTCAGGCGGACGCGCGATGCGCCGGGTGCGCGTGCCAGCATCGATTCCAGAAGCTGATCGATCAGCTTGTTCGCCGCGGCGAACTGACGAAGTTCGGTTTGCAATGTGGTCTGCTCCTCTAGTCGGCGTCGTTCTGACCTGGCTGTTTCGTTGTCGAGGAAAGCCGCCCGCAAACCGGCGGCAACGCTGCCTTCCTGAGTGACATGGATCGCGGTGTAGGCGCCTGTCAGACAGGCCGCCGTAAGCATGGGTTGAACAAGCTTTCGCCCGGAGGTTCGTCCCAAATCGACGAACAGTTCCAGCAGCACCCGGAACAGGGCCAATAACTCAATCATTTGCCTAAAATCTTTCCCGATGTCGGAAACTGTTTATGAAAATGCCATCCGGCGACCGGGTATCGCGGGGTGCAACTGCCTGACTGAAACAGCAGGCCCGGTGTTCTGGCGGCTCAACCCTGCGGACCAGTAATCGAATCGCCGGGAATGGGGCGGGCACCTCTTAACGTCATGGTGGTCGAAGGCCCGCCATGACGGCTGCGAGCGACCGCGGCATAGTCGGAGCAGCTATCGATCAACGGATCGCTTGCATCGCGATTGATCAGATAGCGGACCCGCCAATCGAGTCATCCGGTCTTGACGTCGATACGCGGGGGCTGGCTGGTGGGCTTGCGTTCGAATGGTGGGTGGCCGAAGGAAGCGCCATGTGGGACCAGCCATACCTCGAAACCTGCTGCCGGGCGGCGTTGCATCGGCTGTATCTGGCCGGTTCAGCGGGCCGTGCGGCGGACCTGCCGGATGGTTCCTGCCTTCTCCGATTGGCGGGAATGGGGCTGTGCGGTCAACGCGCCGACGGGCGGTTCGCGATCACCCCGGACGGAACCCAACGGCACGCGCATGAGGTTCTGAAGCGGCCGGCGAACGCCACGATCAGGACAAAGGCGCCGTGATCACTGTCTCGATGTCGGCCAAGGTGACACACAGGATACGCGCGCCGTCGGCGGCGGTGATCATGATCAGGTCACCGGCGGTCAGCATGTCGCTGGCATCGGCGAGGTAGTTTCCGCGGCTCACCGTGTCCAGCTTGTCCTTGCCGGACTTGTAATGCCAGAGCGTGAAGCCGTTCGCGTAAGCCAGGACCGAGAGATTGCGGATGGCGAAGGCCATGATGGCGTCCTTGCATAAAAAAAGCCGCTGTCCCGGGGGCAGCGGCTGCGTAAGTTTTAGGGGAGGAGAACTTCGACAGGCGCACTTCGCCCGTTGACGCCGGGACACTAAGGGAAAGCCGGGGACGATGTCAACGATAATTTTCCTATTTTCGAAATTCAGGCGACAATACCCTTGACCCGGAGCGGCCACTCCAGCCGCTCCAGTGCCTCGGTCCACAACCGGTAGTCGTGACTCTCGACGGCTATCGCCTGACTGGGCGGGATCTGCCGCTCGCCCCAGATACGCAGGATGCGGGCATGCACGAGGTCGATGCGCCGCTGGCGGTAAAGCCCGTCGAGACATTTCACCACGTCGTCCGGATCACACGGCCGGGTCACGGCGCCTTTGTTGGCGCTAAAGCGCGCGCCCTCCCGCCTCGCGATCAGCGCAGCCATCGTCCACAGCCAGGCATCCTCGACATTAGCAAAGGGTTGGCACCGGGGACCGGCCTGAACCTGGGGACGGGTCGCGATGGGAGCGTGGCGGGCGGCGATCGGCATGAAAGGGCGTTCCCGGTTGGATTGCAGCGCGAGTGGCCGCGCCATAATATGTAACCATAGGTTGCATACAATTGCAAGTAAATATGGCCGATTTTCCTATTTCATCCGGCACCAATTCCTAGGATAATGATTCAACACGGAGTCGCAGCCCCGCCCGCCGATCGATCGCCCTTTGCGATGTGCGGCCTCGTGCAACAGGAGCCGACGCGATGAAACATGAAGATGTCTGGCGCGCCATCGATACGTTGGCGGCCGAGAATGGATTGTCGGCTTCGGGCCTGGCGAAGCGCTCCGGGCTCGACGCGACGACGTTCAATCCGTCCAAGCGGCGGATGCCGGATGGGCGCGCGCGCTGGCCGAGCACCGAGAGTGTGGCGAAGGTCCTGGACGCGACCGGCGCGTCGCTGGAAAGTTTTACGTCGTTGGTCTCCGGGGCGCGCGCCCTGACGAGCGGCGCCGGCGCCCGCGGTGTCGCCCGCCGCGTTCCGCTGATCGGCCTCGCCCAGGCTGGCGGCGAGGGTTATTTCGACGATGGCGGCTATCCGGTGGGTGGCGGCTGGGATGAGGTCAGCCTGCCGGAGATCGCCGATCCCAACGCCTATGCACTGGAGATCAGCGGTGAATCGATGGAGCCGGTGTTCCGCGACGGGGACCTCGTGATCGTCTCGCCCTCGGCGCCGATCCGCCGCGGCGACCGCGTGGTGGTCCGCACGGTCGCCGGCGAAGTGATGGCCAAGCAGTTGGCCCGCCGCTCCGCGCGTCGTGTCGAGTTGAAAAGCTTGAACCCCGAGCACCCCGACTACAGTTTCGATCTGACCGATGTGGCGTGGATCCACCGCATCGTATGGGCCAGCCAATAGGCAGGCCTATTGCCTTGGGGGATGCCTGCCCCTGTTCGGGAGAGTGGATTTCCTTTGACGAGATGACGCGGCCGGCGTCAGATCGGTGGTGGGAGGGCTGCTCCGATGTGTCGGATCGCCTTGGTTCGGATGGCTGCGTTGCTGCTGCCGTTCCTGGCGCTTGCGCCGGCAAGGGCGGATGACGTCGATGTAGCGCTGGTGCTGGTCTCTGACGTCTCCCGCAGCATCGACGACGGCGAATACAAGCTGGAGAAGGACGGCTACGCCAGCGCGTTCACCAATCAGCGCGTGCTGGACGCGATCCGGGGCGGGCCAGCGGGCAAGATCGCCGTCGCCTACGTGGAGTTCGCCAGCAGCTTCGAGGTCCGCACGGTGCTCGACTGGACCGTGATCGGCGACCAGGCGTCGGCGCAGGCATTCGTCAGCCATCTCGCCGCTGCGCCACGGTCCTTTTGGGGCCGCACCGCGATCAGTGCCGGCGTCGATCAGGCGGTGCAGCTTCTCGCCGAAAGCGGACTGAATGCCACGCGCCACGTCATCGACGTCTGCGGCGATGGCACGAACAATGCGGGGCGGGAGATCACCGAGGCGCGCGACGATGCGTTGAAGACCGGCGCCATCATCAACGGACTGGCGATCATCAACGACCATCCGGTGTCCTGGACGTTCGCGCATGTTCAACCGCCGGGCGGCCTTGCGAATTACTATCGGGAGAACGTGACAGGCGGCCCGGGCAGCTTCGTGCTTGAAGTGCACGACTTCGCCACCTTCGGCGAGGCGATGACCCGCAAGCTGGTCAACGAGATCGTCAGGGGACCGTCCGCATCGAAATTCGCTGCCAGCCCCTAGGCCGGCGGCGCGTAAGCCATGGGGGAGTTGGATGGGACTGCTGATCAACGGCGTGTGGCAGGAGCATGAGCCGGACGTATCCAAGGACGGGCATTTCGAGCGCGGGACCAGTTCGTTCCGCAACTGGGTGACTCCGGACGGGCGGCCCGGACCAACCGGGCAGGATGGGTTCCGCGCGATGGCGGGCCGCTATCACCTGTATGCCTCGCTAGCCTGCCCCTGGGCGCACCGGACGCTGATCATGCGGGCGCTGAAGGGGCTTCAGGACATCATTCCGATATCGATAACCAATTGGCTGATGGCGGAGCATGGCTGGACCTTCGCCCCTGGAGAGGGCGTGATCCCCGACCAGCTCTACAACAGCCGCTATCTGTATGAGCTTTATGTACGCGCCGACGACACATACAGCGGCCGGGTAACGGTGCCGATCCTGTGGGACCACCACACCCAGACGATCGTCAACAACGAATCCTCGGAAATCATCCGCATGTTCGGCACGGCCTTCGACCATGCCGGCGCGAAGCCGGGTGACTACTATCCGATACCATTGCGGGCCGAGATCGACGCGGTGAACAAGCGGATTTACGAAACGCTCAACAACGGCGTTTACAAGGCCGGCTTCGCAACTACCCAGTCGGCCTACGAGGCGGCGGTCGGTCCGCTGTTCAGCACACTGGACTGGTTGGAAGATCGCTTGTCCCAGTCACGCTATTTGTTCGGGAACACGCTGACGGAGGCGGATATTAGGCTGTTCACCACGCTGGTCCGTTTCGATTCCGTCTATCATGGGCACTTCAAGTGCAACATCCGGCGGATCGTCGATTACAAGAACCTCTGGGCCTATACACGCGACATATTCCAGCTTCCCGGAATCGCAGCGACGGTCGATTTCGGCCACATCAAGCGGCACTATTACATGAGCCACCGGCGCATCAATCCGACCGGGATCGTGCCTGTTGGGCCGACGCTGGATTTCGAGACATCGGTGGACCGTACCCGCGGCATTGATTCGCTGATCGTCTTCTGACTGTTTGACGGAATGCGTCCCCCGCGCAGAACGGGGACGGACCTTTCGCAGAACAATCCTGGGAGCAAGCCGCCATGGAAATCCGCAATCTCGGCCAGTCCGGCCTGCGCGTGTCGTCGATCGGGCTGGGCTGCAACAATTTTGGCGGCCGGATCGATGAGACGGCGACGAAAGCGGTGATCCACAAGGCGCTCGACCTTGGCATCACGCTGTTCGACACCGCTGATGTGTATGGCGAACGCGGCGGCTCCGAGACGGTGATGGGCAACATTCTGGGCGCCGACCGCAAGCGGATCGTGCTGGCCACGAAGTTCGCCGCGCCGATGGACGATAGCGGCGAGAAGGTCGGGGGCTCGCGCAGGTATATCATGGCGGCGGTGGAAGACAGTTTACGCCGCCTGAAGACCGACTGGATCGACTTGTATCAGATGCACCGGGTTGACCCGCTCACCCCGATCGAGGAGTCGCTCCGCGCGCTGGATGACCTGATCCGGCAGGGGAAGGTGCGCTACATCGGCTGCTCGAATTTTCCCGCCTGGCAGATGACCGAGGCGGCCTGGACCGCGCGCACCGCCGGGCTGAACGGCTTCGTCAGTTGCCAGGACGAATACTCGCTGGTCCACCGCGCCCCCGAAGCCGAACTGATGCCCGCAGCCCGCAAGCTGGGCTTCGGCCTGCTGCCGTATTTTCCGCTGGCGAGCGGACTGCTGACCGGCAAATATCGCCGCAACACCCCCCTGCCCGCCGGCACGCGCCTGGCGAAAACCCAGCGTCTGGCGGACCGTTACCTGACCGGACGCAACTGGGAGATCTCCGAACGCCTGGGGGATTTCGCCGAGACGCGGGGACACACGATGCTGGAACTGGCGTTCTCCTGGCTGCTGACCCAGCGTCCGGTCGCGAGCGTCATCGCCGGCGCGACACGGCCCGAGCAGCTGGAGCAGAACGTCAAGGCCGGGGATTGGGCGCTGACGACGGAGGAATTGGCGGAGATCGACCGGATCGCGAGCTAGAGCAGTTTCACCCGCGCCTCCGACGATAACGCTCTAAATCGCCCCTGCCCGTTTCAGTTCCTCAACGTCCAGCCCCAGCCACCCGCCATATACATCCAGGTTGTGCTGCCCCAGCGACGGGCTGGGCACCGGCGCGACCCGATCGGCCCCATGCAGCCGCAACGGGGAGTTCGGCACGATGATCGATCCCAATGACGGATGCTCGATCCGCTCCAGCATGCCGCGCTCATGCATGTGCGGATCGTTCATCACCTCGATCGCGTCGCGCACCGCGGCAACCGGGATCTTGTAGCGCTTCGCCGCCGCGACAACCTCCATCTTGCCCAGGCCGATGGTCCAGGCGGTGACGAGCGCCTCGGTCGCGTCCATGTTCTCGGTGCGCGCCGTATTGGTGTTGAACCGAGGGTCATCCAGCAGATCGGCCCGCCCCATCGCCCGCAGCAGATTCTGCCAGTGCCCCTCGGTCACGACATGGATCGCCACCCAGCCGTCCTTGGTCTGGAACGCGTTGTACGGCGCACTCGACAGGCCAGCCTGACGGTTGCCCGCCCGCGGCGGCACCTTCCCCGTCCGCAAATGGTACTCGTAGCTGGAGGCGAGCGTCGGATACACCGCCTCCTGCATCGCCACTTCCACCAACTGCCCCTGCCCCGTTGTCATCCGCTGCAGCAGCGCCGTCATCACCGCCGCGTACAGGTGAATGCCGCCCATGAAATCGACCAGCGTGGGGCCCGCCTTCATCGGCGGCCCATCCGGATCGCCGGTGACGCTCATGATGCCGGAGGCCGCCTGGATCGTGAAATCCATCGCCAGATTGTTCCGATCCGGCCCGGTGATGCCGAAGCCGGTTCCGGTCGCATAGACCAGCCGGGGATTCACTTCTTTCAGCACATCGTAACCAACGCCGAGCCCGTCCAACGTGCCGGGCGAGAAATTCTCCAGCAGCACATCGGCCTTGCCAACCATCTGCTTCAGCAGGTCTCTTCCGGCGTCTGACTTCAGGTTCAGCGTCACCGCGCGCTTGTTGGCGTTCAGCATCGCCATCGGCAGCGTCGTGTCGCCGCCGGCCGCGAGCACCCGCCGGCGCAGCGGCTCACCGCCCGGCGGCTCGATCTTGATCACGTCCGCTCCGGCCTTGGCCATCAGCATGGTGGCGTAGGGCCCTTGGAAAATCTGGCCGAAATCCAGGACGGTGATGCCCGCCAAGGGGGTGGTCATTGGAGAATCCTCATATTGAAACCGCGTTGGGTTCGACCATAAGGGGTATGATCGGCGATGGCGACAGCATGGCAGGCCGCTACGCGCCGCAGGTTACGACGGGTGCAGACAGCCCAGCGACTTGGCCGCACGCCTCCGCGAAATCGGTGAGCACTGTGCCGGTTTGCCCGACTACGACACACGCAGCCCGGACGAGATCGTCGGCTACTACCAACCGCCGCTGTCGCCGACTCTTCCGGCGATAACGGCGGTTGGTATCGCGCGCGGGGTTGGCGGGGCGGCCGCGCGCCAAACCCAGACTCATGCCAACCGCCGCAACCTTCACGCCGCCAACCGGCTGAAACTCACGCACGCCGCCACCGCCGCCGCCCCGGTCGCGATGAACAACGCCACCGTGGTGCCGTTGTGCGGAAACGCCGTGAACACCAGCGCCACCAGGGCCGCGCCCATCGACTGCCCCAGCAGTCGAGCGGTCGCCTGCATCCCGCTCGCCCCACCCGTGCGGATGGGCGGGGCCGAAGTGATGATTGCCCGATTGTTCGGCGTATTGAAAAAGCCGAACCCGATCCCGCACACCGTCACACGCCAGATGATGTCGAATGTGGTCGGGTGGTCCGGCAGCAGGCCCATCGCCAGCAGGCCGAGCGTCATGACGGCCATGCCGCAACCGCCAAGCAACCCCGCCGGGTATTTGTCCGCCAGCCGCCCGGCGAACGGGGCGATCACAGCGACCACCAGCGGCCAGGGAGTCATCAGCAGACCGGTCGTGACCTGATCCAGCTCGAACCGGTGCTGGAACAGGAATGGCATCGACACCTGCGCGACCGACTGCGCGATGAACGAACAGATCGAACTCGCCACCGACAGGGCGAACAGCGGGATGCGCAACAGATCGACCGGCAGCAGCGGTGCGGTACGGCTGAGCTGGCGCACAACCAGGACGAAGCCGGACACCGCGGCGATGACCAGTTCAATCCCGACATGGACCCATGAATCGCCGTGACCCATCTCGGACACGCCGAACAGCAACGTGCCGAACGCCACCGCTTGCAGCGCCGCGCTGCCGATGTCGAACTTGATGCCGGACCGCGGCGTCAGCGGCAGCGTACGCAGGGCGATGACCACGGCCAGGATGCCCAGCGGCACGTTCACCGCGAACAGCCACGGCCACGGCGCGACCGCCAGGATCGCGGCCGCGACCGATGGCCCCAGCGCCGAGGCGATCGACCCGACCGTGGCGTTCAGCCCGACGCCTCGCCCGAGCCAGCGGCGGGGATAGATGAAGCGGATCAGGGCGCTGTTGACACTCATAATGCCGGCCGCGCCGAAGCCTTGCAGCATGCGGGCGATGATCAGCGTCGGCAGCGACGACGACAGCGCGCAGGCCAGCGACGCCAGGGTGAACAGCACCAGCCCCGCCTGGTAAATACGCCGGTAACCATAGATTTCGCCGAGCGACGACAGCGGCAGCAGGGAAATCGTGACCGCGAGCTGATACGCGTTCACCACCCAGATCGAATTCGCCGGCGAGGTGTTGACCTCCCGCGCGATGGTCGGCAGCGCGACGTTGGCGATGCCTCCATCCAGAACCGCCAGGGTCAGCCCAAGGGCGATCGTCAGGATCGCCCACATCCGCTGCGGCATAGGCACGCCATCGTCGGCGGGCAAGCTGGGTTTGGCGGGGATGGAGATGTCGGGCATTAGGGGGGAAGGCTTTCCAGGACTGCCTCGACCGGAAGATCGGTCAGGTTCGGTCGCTGCAAGACGCGCGTCCAACGTCCGCGCGGCGCGCATTGCGCCGGGTTTGAATCGTTTGAAAACAAAGTAATGGCCGCACATCCCGCGGTGGCGATCAAATGCATCGGTCCGGTGTCGTTGCCCACCGCGAACCGGGCGGCCCGCGCCAGGTCGGCCAGGTCTCCGAAGCTGGTCTGGCCGATGAGGTTGATCGCGGCAGGGATGTTCGCCGCCAGCCCGTTCTCGGCCGCGCCGCCCACGATCACCGATGCGATCCCCCGCTCCGCCAGACGTTCCGCCAGCGCCTGGTAGTGCTCCGCCGGCCACCGCTTCACCAGCCGATCCGGCGAACTGCCCGGCACCAGCAGTGCGAAATCGGCTGGCAGACCGAAACGCCCGATATCGCCCCGGCACCACGACAGATCGGCCGGCGGGAACATGCTGATCCCCGCCTGACGCAACTGGCCCTGCTGCCGCTCGGTGTCGTGCAGGACGTTACGCCGAGGGTCACGGTCCGGCAGGGCACAGCCGAACGCGATCCCCGACCATTCCGGGCGGTGCTTCGCTGGAAACAGATGAAAGTAGCGGGACGACCGCGCCGAGGTCTGCAGATCATAGACCCGGGAGAAGTGCCCGGCCGTCAGCATCCGCCCCAACCTGCGCAGGCCTGGCAGATCCCACCGGGCTGGCCGTGCGTCCACCAGCACGTCATCGAAGTACGGAAAGGTGCGGAGCCAGTCGGCGAAAGGCGCACTGGTCAATACGCTGATCCGCGCGTTCCGGTGGTGCTGGCGGATCGCGGCGAAAGCGGCGAGTGAGAGAATGATATTCCCGAATGCCCCCAGCTTGACGATCAGGACGTTCTGCCGGCCTGTTTCCGCATGGGGTGAATTATCCATTGTCGTCTGATCACGCCGAGCCATGAATCTCCGTATCAGCGTGGTGTCGAGCCGGCAACGGGCAGTAAAGATACCCGCCGGTTTTAAGGGTGACGCTCGTCCCTACAGATCGTCATGGCCCCAGGAAAGTCCGGGCCATTTGAACCAATGCCGTGCCGCGACAGAGGGTCCGGACTTGCGCGTGCCGGCCATGACGTTGGTGGGACGCGTGAACCTCAGGCAAGCGATGGCGCCGGGAAATTCGCGACCCAGTGGCGGGCGATGTCCAGGCGCCGCGTTACCCAGACGCCGTCAAACCGGGCAATGTGATCCAGCAACCGCTGCAATCCCGCCGCCCGCGCTGGATGGCCAATCAGGCGCATATGCAGGCCGATCGACAGCATCTTCGGCTGTGTCCGGCCCTCCTGATACAGGAAGTCGAAGGCGTCGCGGCAATAGTGGAAGAAGTCGTCGCCGGTGCCGAACGCGCCGCGGCCGAATTTCGCATCGTTGGTGGACAGGCTGTACGGCACGACCAGATGCGGCTTGCCTTCGACAATGCTCCAGTATGGCAACTCATCATCATAGGCATCTGAATCATAAAGAAAGCCGCCTTCCTCGACCAGCAAGCGTCGCGTGTTCACGCCCGGCCCGCTGCGGCAGTACCAGCCAAGCGGCCGTTCCCCCATGGTGGCTTGAATCGAGGCGACGGCGCGGGCGATCCGCTCCCGCTCGACGTCTTCGGGCAATTCGAAATGCTTCTCCCAGCGCCAGCCATGGCAGCAGACGTCGTAGCCGGCCTGTTTGATCGCCGCGGCCGCCGGTTTGTTTCGTTCCAGCGCCAGGGCGCAGCCGAAGATCGTCATCGGCAGGCCGCGCTCCTGGAACAGCCGCAAAATGCGCCAGAAGCCGACCCGGCTGCCATAGGCGAACATGCCCTCGGCCGCCAGGTCACGACCGGCCACGCCCGGGCTGTTGGCGCCATATTCCGTCAGCCCCCATTCGGACGCCGAATCACCATCAGGAACAGAGGGTTCCGAACCTTCTTCGAAATTCAGCACGAAGTTGACCGCCAGCCGCGCCTTCCCGGGCCAGTTGGGATTGGGTGGGTGGGCACCATAGCCGATCAGATCGCGATCCATCTGGATCCTCCCTTTCGCCGATGCCCCAGGATACAGGCCCTACGGATGCGATGCGAAGCGGCAGCTTCCGCATTGACCTTTGATGGCATCGCGCCGAAAAGCCCGCTCATGTCTGAAATCGTCGCGCCCTGGGTCGTATTTGAGGGTCTTGCCGGGCTGCGCGCCCAAGCTCTCGGTCTGGCCGAAGCGGCCGGCCTGTCCCCGGAATCGCGGGAGCTGAAACCGGCTGCTCCGTGGAGATGGATTACCGCCAAATTCTGGCCCAACCCGCTTGCCGCGGTGGCCGATGCCGTGAAGGCGCCGTTGCCAAACCTTGCGATCGGCTGCGGCGGCATGGCCGGCGCCGTGCTTGCGGCGCTACGCCAGCCATCGACCGGGGTGGTCCAGGTGCAGAACCCGCGCATGGACATCAGGCGCTTCGACCTGATCATCGCGAACGAACACGATGAGCTGACCGGACCGAATGTCTATGTCATTCGTACCGCCCTGCATCGCGTGACTCCAGTACGCCTCGCGTCTGAGGCGGATGCCTGGCGCGACCGGTTCGCCCCCTACAAACGCCCCTTGGTCGCGGTGCTGCTGGGGGGCAGCAATGGCCGCTATCGCCTGGATCGGGATGTTGGCGTGAAACTGGCCGGGGACCTGCTGGCGATGGCCCAGCGCGACAACGTCGGCATCGTGGTCACCCCGTCCCGCCGCACCGATCCCGCGGTGACCGCCCTGATCCGCGAGGCCCTGGCGCCAGTCGGCGGATGGGTGTGGGATTTCGATGGCGAAAACCCCTATTTTGGGATGTTGGCACTGGCCGACATGATCGTCGTCACCCAGGAAAGCGTGTCGATGATCTCCGAGGCCGCAGCCACCAACGCGCCCGTGATGTTCGCGCCGCTGCCTGGGTCGTCACGACGGCAAGGGATCTTTCTCAGGACAATGATGAGCGAAGACCGTATCCGCCCGTTCGAGGGACGTTTTTCGACGTGGAAGGTGTCGCCTCTGAACGATACACCGGCAGCCGCGGCAGAGATGCGCCATCGCCTGGGACTTTAAACCATTCTCAGGCTGACTGCGCGGCCCGGGGATGATCTAACTCTTTGCCTGATATTACGATTCGCGCGCCCGCGATGTTCCGCCCGGCGCGACGATGCTCTAGGGATACAAGGTTAATGCTGCAAATTCAGACCTTTGACGCCCGCGCCGGGGGCAACGTCATCTACAAGGCCTTGGCACATCCCCTCGCCGCCGAAGCGCTCACGCGCCTCTACGCGCGTTTGGACGGTCGGGTGGCGCTGTATGATCCCGATGGCATCGCCGACGCGCTGATCGCGATGTATCCCACGGCGATCGACAGCCTGTTCGTGCACGATGTCGCGGTCGTCGGCCAGACCCGCGCCGGCCTGACTGCCCGCCCGCTGACTGAACTGCCGGCGAGCCGCGCCGCCACCGTTCTGGTCGCCGCCTTCGATGCCGCGAAGATCGTCGCCCGTATCGCCCACATGCTGCCGCTGGGCGCGACCGTGCTGACACTGGATGAAGCGCGCCTGCCGGAGGCGCTGCTCAGCAACCGTTCGCGCTATCTGGACAAGCTGAACTTCGCCACGAACTTCGCCTTCTTCCGCGACGCCGATGGGCTGAGCACGCGGCTGGTATCCGCCAATTACTGGGCGAGCTATGGCGCCGGCGACGTCCGCCTGTGGCTGCGCCTGTTCGATGCGGATGGCTCGATCCTTGCGACGTGGGAACAGAACCTTCCCTCCGGGCCCGGCGGGTTCTCCATCGACAGCCGCGAGGTCCGGGAGCGTTTCGGGCTGGATGCGTTCACCGGGCAGCTTTTCGTCCACGCGATCGGGGTGGCCGGCCACGACGTGGTGAAATACGCGCTGGACACCTACGCATCTGACAACGGTGCCTCGCTGTCCTGCACGCATGATGCGAATGCCTGGCCGTCCGACCGGTTCGCCGGCCTGCCGGCCCCGCGACCGGATGAGAAGGTGGTGCTGTGGCTGCAGAACAGCCACGCCGTGCCGATTCCGGCGGGTACCATCGCCCTGGATCGCATGGGGGCGGAGAAGCCCGCTTTCCTGAATCAGACCGTTGGCCCGTTCGCCACCGTCGCACTGGATGTCGCCGACTTCCTGCCGACGCTGCATTGGCCTGCCCAGATCGAACTCCGCACCGGCCGGCACATCGTGCGTCCGCGCTATGAGGTGACGCAGAACGACCGCGTGCGGATCGCGCATGTGAACGTGGAGCGGGACAATCTGCGCGTCGATCCCGGCATTCCGTCGCTGCCGCCCGAAATGGGCCGCGGCTACATTCTGCCCTTCCCGATCCTGCCGCGGGAGCGGTTCCGCTCGGTGTTCCAGCCGACGCCGATGTCCACGGCGCAGACCAACCTGCCGATCCGGCTGGATGTGTTCGACGCGGCCGGGACGAAGCGGGCGGAGAAATTCCTCGGCTGCCTGCCGCGCGACCATGACCTGGCGATGGACATGGACGGCTTCGGGGTGGATGAGGGTCACGCTGAACTGGTCTATGATTTTCGCGACGGGGGAGAGGCTGACGGCTGGCTGCATGCCCTGTTCCGTTACGAGGAGCGGCGGTCCGGCCACGCCGCGGAGTCCAGCTTCGGCGCGCATATCTTCAACACCGCGATGACCTATCGCGATGAACCGCAATCCTATGCCGGCCCGCCGCCGGGCCTGTCCACGCGCCTGTTCCTGAAACTCGGCGACCGGAGCCGTCACAGCTTCGCCGCGCTGATCTATCCGGCGTCCGGGCCGTGGCATCCGATGTCCTCGACGTCGCTGCAACTGCACGACAGCGCCGGCAAACTGATCGCTGAGGCGCCGGTTTCCATCCCCTGCTCCGGGTCCGTTATCGTCTGGCCACATACGGCCTTCGACGCCGCCACGCTGGCTGCGGCCGGACCGGGTGGCTACGTCCTGGTGCGCGACCCGACGTGCCGGCTGTTCGGCTATCACGGGCTGATGGATGAAGCCGGCGGGTTCTCGCTGGATCATATGTTCGGGTTCTGATACCGGAACGATTCCGCGCCGCTGTTGCACGGATCACACGCCCGGCTGCTTCGGTGAGGAATTTCCGGCGACAGCGCAACGACCGTGATTTTCCAGTTGCGGCGCGCCTCATGGATGCGGCAGAAATGCGGCAGGCCCAATCACGTTGTCGCGAAGACAACGAGTTGTGCACTGTGGTTTTTGCATGAAACCGCGACGGTATGTTTAAGTTCATTTCGAATGAGGCACAGTCATGGCTCAATCCCCGTCCTTCGCGGTCGAAGAGCATGTGCATGGCGAGACGGTCTGGGTCGCGCTCCGTTCCCGTGGCGCCGACTGGTCCTGGCTGACCCCCGACGAAGCCGTTCAACTCGGTCGGGAGTGGATCGAGAAATACGGCGCGGTGGCGCAAGCGGCTGAGTGATCCGACGAAACGTTTCGTGAGCTAACCGTCGTCGCGGCGGATCCCCGTCGGTATTGGGGCAAGGGCAAAGTGAGGCGGAATTTCTCCCCTGAGGCCTTCGCCCGGAATGACATCGAGTGAGCCACACGCTCGACCGAGATATTCCCCATCGGTACCAGAAAAAGCGCCGGCCGGAGCAAAACCCTCCCCGCAACCGTCATCGCCCGGCGCGATCTGCGCAATCTGCCGCGGCACGATTCTGGTTCAGATGGCCCGGACTGCCGCCGGGCCACGATGGTGGAGGGAAGGCAGTGCTTCATTCATTTCGGCGGTAATTATTAAACAATAGCGATGAGAAGGCAACCCAAAGCCCAGCCATGAGCTGGCGCAAATCTTCCGAATTTATACCGAGCGCCGTAAAGACTAACACACAAGCAGCCTCGTTCGTCATGGCCCAGCGACAGTCCGGGACATCTGGACCCGCACCGTGCCGCGGCAGATGGCCCGGACTGTCGCCGAGCCATGACGAGAATAGAGGGTCGGGGTCAATGCTGCCTGGTATTACGTGGAATCTTCTTGTCTCAGTGCCTTTGTGTCAAAGCGAACCTATCCGCCGCACGAACCGAGACAGCGTTCCCCAATGATCGCATTTCTCCGGCCACCCATCACGCAAATAGAAGTGACGGCCCAGCGGTTATCCAAGCCGTAAGCCCCCCTACCCGCCAACCCGTTCGTCCGAATTCACCCCCAGTTGCTTTAGTTTCCGGTGCAAAGCCGACCGCTCCATCCCGACGAACTGCGCCGTCCGCGAAATATTGCCGGCGAAACGAAGAAGTTGCGCATGCAGATACTGCGTCTCGAACAGATCCCGCGCCTCACGCAGCGGCAGCGACATGATATCCGCCGTCGGGTCGATATTCAGCAGCGCCGGCGCCCGAGACCCGATTTCCGGCGGCAACATATCCGCCCGGATCGGCTCGCCCGCATGCCCCGGTGCCATGATCAGCAGCCAGTCCATCAGGTTCCGCAACTGCCGCACATTTCCCGGCCAGTCGTAGGCTTGCAGTGCCGCCAGCGTATCCGCCGACAACGCCCGCACCGGAATCCCCGAGCTCTCCGCCGACCGTTCGATGAAATGCAGCGCCAGGGCTGGCACGTCCTCTCGCCGTTCCCGCAGCGCCGGTATCTTCAACGGAACGACCGCCAGCCGATAATACAGATCCTCCCGGAAACGCCCGGCCGCGATCTCGGCCTGCAAATCGCGGTTCGTCGTGGACAGCACCCGCACATCCACCTTGACCCGAGCCGATCCGCCCAGCCGCTCGAACGTCTGATCCTGTAAAGCGCGGACAATCTTGCCCTGAGTCTCCAGCGGCATGTCGGACACCTCGTCCAACAGCAGCGTGCCGCCATGCGCCCGCTCCAGCACGCCGGCGCGGCGCGGATTCGCGACTGGATCGATGCCGGCCTCGGTCCCGAACAATTCTTCCTCAAAACGGCCCGGATTCAGCGTCGCGCAGTTCATCATCACGAACGGCCCGCTCGCCCGGCGCGACCGCGCATGGATCATCCGCGCGACGACTTCCTTGCCTGATCCCGCCGGCCCCGAAATCATCACCCGGGACCCGGTCGGCGCCACCCTCTCCACCTGCGAGCGAAGGTGCCCGATCAGCGCCGACTCCCCGCTCAGCGTCGCTTCCGGGCCGGCCCGCAACCGCAGTTCCGCGTTCTCCCGCTCCAGCGCCGCGGCTTCCAGCGCCCGCCGCACCACCAGCAGCAGACGATCGGACTGGAACGGCTTCTCGATAAAATCATACGCGCCATGCTGGATCGCGCCCACCGCCATCTCGATCGTGCCGTGGCCCGAGATCATCACCACCGGCACATGCGGTTCCTCGCTGTGCAGCGTCTCCAGGATCGCGATCCCGTCCATGCGGGACCCTTGCAGCCACACGTCCAGAATCACCAGCGATGGCCGGCGGGCGCGAAACGCGCTGATCGCCGACTCGGCATCGCCGGCGCCACGGGTCTCGTAGCCCTCGTCGCTGAGGATGCCCTCGATCAGCAGCCGGATATCCGGCTCGTCATCGACGATCAGGATTTCATGCGCCATGCGACACCTGCATCGTCTCTCCGCCCGCCGGCTCGGCGGTCATCGTCCGCGGCAATACCAGACTTGCAACCGCGCCCGGCCCCTCCGGCCGATCCTCGAGCGTCACGGTCCCGCCGTGGTCTTCCATAATCTTTTTCACGATCGCCAGCCCCAATCCGGTTCCCTTCGGCTTGTGAGTCACATACGGCTCGGTCAGCCGTGAACGGTCCTCCTGCGGCAATCCTACGCCATCATCGGCGACGATGATCTGTGCCTCATCCGGCAGATCCCGCACCGTCACCGCGATATGCCCCGCACCGTCGCGCATCGCCACCGCATCAGCCGCGTTTTGCAGCAGATTCGTCAATGCCTGCCGCAGCATCCGCCGGTCACAAGGCACGACCGGCCCGCGATCGGGGATGTCCGTGGTCCATTTGATACCCGGCCGGGCAGTCTTTTGCAGCACAAGGGCCTCGCGCACCACGAGGCCAATGTCCTCGGGCTTGATCACCGGCTGCGGCATGCGGGCGAACGCCGAGAATTCATCGACCATTCGCCCGATATCGCCGACATGACGGATGATCGTATCGGCACACTGCGCGAACGTCTCGGGATCAGACTGGATTTCCTTGGCGAAGCGGCGCTTCAGGCGCTCCGCCGAAAGCTGAATCGGCGTCAGCGGATTCTTGATCTCGTGCGCGATGCGGCGGGCCACGTCGGCCCAGGCGGCCTTGCGTTGCGCCGACTGCAGTTCGGTGATGTCGTCGAACGTGACGACGAAGCCGTCGGTCCGGCCGCCCGAGAGCTCGGCACCGATCCGCACCAGCAGGATGCGGCGGTGATTCGGCGGCCCGGTCTGAATTTCCGCTGTCCGCGCCTTGTCGGGTGACGCGGCGACCTCGGCGAACAGCGCGGCGAACTCCGGCACGATCTCCGCCAGCGAATGGCCGGTCACGGCCAGCAGATCCAGCCCCAGCAATTCGTCGGCGGTGCGGTTCGGCAGCTCGATGTGGCCTTGCGCGTCCAGTCCGATCACGCCCGCCGACACGCCGGCCAGCACGGTTTCGGTAAATCGGCGGCGCTCGTCGATCTGGCTGTAGGCGTCCATCAGTTCGGTGCGCTGGGCGGCGAGCTGACCCGTCATGCGATTGAAGGCGCGCGACAGGCCAGCGAGCTCGTCGCCCGTCGCCGCCTCCTGCACACGGACGCCGAGGTCGCCGCTGCGCACGCGTTCGGCCGCGCTGATCAGCATCCCCACCGGGCGTGCGATCTGGTTGGCCATGACCAGGCCGATCAGACCGGCCGCGAGCAGCACCAGCAGGGCGACAATGGCGAAGATCCAGGCGAAGGCGATCTGCAGCCAGGAGCGGTTTTCATCCAGCCGATGGTATTCCGACACAGCCTGCTCGGTGCGCTGCATATAGCCCAGGATGGTCGGGTCGATGGGACGGCCGATCATCAGCATCAACGGCGGGGTCGATTCCAGGCGCACGACCGCCCGCACCCGGGTTCCATCGCCGGCGTTCAGCACAGCGACATCGCCGTTCATCGCCTGTTGGGTGGCCGATTGCGGCGGCGCTTCCACGCCCATGCCGACGAAAATGCCGGCCGCCGCCAGTACCTGCCCGGTGGTCGGCTCATAGATCACCGCTTCGGTCAGGCCGCGCAACGTGGTCTGGGTATCCAGAACCTCGGCGAAAACCGTGGGATCGGCCGACAGGAACCGGCCGGCACGGGCGAGGTCGTTGGCCATCTCCAGCGCCACAGCACGGATATTGTTCCGATGTTCATCCAGATAGCCGCGCGAAACCTGGAGCGATTCCTCAAGCGAGGCGCGCACCGGGTCGTTGAACCAGGACGTAATACCGAAATGGAAAAACGCGACCGCGAAGCAGGCCACGACAATGGTCGGCGCGACCGCGACGCCGCTGAACAGGAACACCAGCCGGACATGCAGGCGCGATCCGGCCGATCCGCGCCGCCGCTCCACCCACACCCGGGTGAGCCGCCCCGCCAGCACCGCGCCGAGCAGCAACAGGACCGACAGGTTCGCCAGCACCAGGGCGACGCCGACACCCGGCTTCCAGCCGAGTGGCGAGCCCCGCGCCAGAATGATGAACGTCGCCAGCCCGACCAGCAGCGCCAGCGTGGTCAGGAAGAGAGTGACCCCCTTCCCCAGCATGATGTCGCCCAGCTGACCCGCACGGGATAATCGTGGCTCCGAAATGACATCGGGCGTAGCCGCGGGTTGCAGGTCGGTCCGTGTCGGCACGTTCAAGGAGTCTGCCATCTTGGACCGCGCGCGATCATTACATCAGCCCGCGTACGACCGGGATTTCCAGGTCCCGGATCTTCTTGCGCAGCGTGTTGCGATTGAGACCGAGCATCGAAGCAGCCTTGATCTGGTTGCCGCGCGTGGCCGCGAGAGTCAGGCGGATCAGCGGCCGTTCCACCTCGGCGATGATCTTGTCGTACACGTCGGTGACACCCATGCCATCGTTATGCGCCGCCAGGAAATCCTTGATGTGACGTTCTACCGCGCTGGCCAGGGTTTCCGGACCATTGTCTTGCGGGACGGAAGCCGCCGGTCCCGGCGCGGGCAAAGGGTCGGCCAGTTCCGCCTCGATCACCTCGGCGTTGATGACCTCTTCCGGACACAGGGCCGCCAACCGTCGCATCAGGTTTTCCAGCTCGCGCACATTCCCGGGCCAGCCATACTGCTTCAGGCGGTCAATCGCACCCTGATCGAGGCTTTTGGATGGCAGTCCGTCTTCGCGGGCACGATCGAGGAAATGGCGCGCGAGCAGCGCGATATCCTCCATACGCTCACGCAGCGGCGGCAGCCGGATCGGCACCACGTTCAGGCGATAGAACAGATCTTCGCGGAACAGGCCCTGGCGGATCGAGGTACGCAGGTCGCGGTGGGTGGCGGCGATGATGCGGACGTTCGCCTTGATCGGCTGCCGGCCGCCGACGCTGGTGAACTCACCTTCCTGCAATACGCGCAGCAGACGGGTCTGCGCCTCCGGCGGCATGTCGCCGATCTCATCGAGGAACAGCGTGCCGCCATTGGCCTGCTCGAACCGGCCCTGGGAGCGGTTCGTCGCACCGGTGAACGCGCCGCGTTCATGCCCGAAAAGTTCGCTTTCAATGAGTTCACGCGGGATAGCGGCCATATTGATGGCAACGAACGAGCCGGCCCGGCGTTTCCCATAATCATGCAGCGCGCGGGCGACGAGTTCCTTGCCCGTGCCGGATTCGCCATTGATCATCACCGTCAGGTCGGCCGTCGTCAGGCGCGCGATCGTCCGGTAGATCTCCTGCATCGCCGGACTGCGGCCGATCAGCGGCAGGCGCTCTTCAGTGTCCTTCGCTTCCGGCGGGCTGAGCGTGGGCTCCGATGGCGCCGCCAGGGCACGGCCTACCACGGACAGCAATTCCCGCAGGTCGAACGGCTTGGGCAGATACTCGAACGCGCCGCGCTGGGTCGCCTTCACCGCGGTCATCAGCGTGGATTGCGCGCTCATGACCACCACACGCAGGTCGGGGCGGATGCGCTTGATGCGGGGGATCAGGTCCAGGCCGTTTTCATCCGGCATCACCACGTCGGTGATCACAAGGTCGCCTTCGCCGTCCTCCACCCAGCGCCACAGCGTCGCGGCATTGCCGGTGCTGCGGACCTGATAGCCCGAACGGCCCAACGCCTGGGTCAGAACGGTGCGGATCGAGCGGTCGTCATCGGCGATAAGAACAGTGGGTAGGGTCATTGATCGGCGTCTTTCTCCGTCACGACGGGTAAGTGCAGTCGGAATTCGGTGCGGCCCGGGCGGCTATCGACCTCAATCAGGCCACCATGGTCGGCGACGATCTTGGCGACCAGCGACAGGCCAAGGCCGCTGCCGGTGGATTTCGAGGTAACGAAGGGCTCGAACAGATGCGGTCTTATATCGTCGGGAATTCCCGGCCCATTGTCGCGGACGACGACAAACAGCGGCAGATCGAGCCGTTCGGTGCTGCCGGGAATGGCCACGCGCATGCCGTGCTGGAAGCCGGTGGCCAGGGTTATCTCGGGGTGGCTGCCCCCCTCTTGCGTGACCGCCTCGGCCGCGTTCTTCACCAGGTTCAGCACCACCTGGATCAGTTGGTCGCGGTTCGCCCACACCGGCGGCAGCGATGGGTCGTAGTGTTCCTGGAAGCGGACATGCGCGGCGAAACCCGTCTGGGCCAGCTTGCGTACATATTCCAGCACGCGGTGAATGTTCACCGCGGTACGGGCGATCGGCTTCTCCCCGAATGCTTCCATCCGGTCCACCAGCGCCGTGATCCGGTCGGCTTCATCTCGGATCAGCTCCGCCAGTTCCCGATCCGCCGGACCGACGCTGGCTTCCAGGAGCTGGGCGGCACCGCGAATGCCCGACAGGGGGTTCTTCACCTCATGCGCCAGGATGGCCGCCATGCCGCTCACGCTGCGGGCGGCGCCGCGGAATGCAAGCTGCCGGTCCAGCGCGCGCGCAGCCGACGCATCCTGCAGGACCAGCAGCACAGCGCCCGGTTCCTCCGGCAAGGGGGAGCCCTGTACGGTGATCCCCCGCTTGTGCAGGCGGGGGCTTTCAAGGTTCAGGTCATGGTCTGAAATGGTCGCTTCGGTGCGACGGACCTGCTCGATCAGCAAGAACAGCGGATTGTCCGGTGGCACCAGATCATCAAGCCGGTGCTGGGCCAGTCCCGCGGCGGAGATGCCGAGGAACTGCTCTGCGGCATGGTTGACGTGGCGAAAGCGGTTTTCCGGATCGAGCAGGATCACCGGGACCGGAAGCGCGCCCAGGATCGCACCAGAATTCGCGGTGGCCGTCGTATCGACCGACCGTCCTCGCCCCGCCAGCAGGCGGGAGGCCCGCGCCACCACGGCGCTCATGCGGCTTCGGCCGTCAGAGTTTCGTCACGCTCCGCCGCCGCCCGGGTGACGCCGCGGTTGATGAGCGGATCGTAAAAGCGGTCGATCAGGGACAGTACCGCGTCGGCATCCGGCAGTCGGTTCATCGCGGCGCGGAACTCCGCAGATCCTGGCAGACCGCGCGAATACCAGGACACGTGCTTGCGGGCGAGGCGAACGCCCGGTCCGATGCCGAACTGGCTGAGCATCGCATGATAATGCCCCAGCAGAATGGATTTCTGGTGAGCGAGAGCCGGCTCCGGCAACCGCATGCCGGTGCGTAGGTAATGCGCCGCCTGGGCGAGAAACCAGGGCCGGCCGTAGCAGCCGCGGCCGATCATCACACCATCGGCGCCCGATTGGTGCAGGGCCGTGGCGGCGTCGTCCTCGGTCAGGATATCGCCGTTAACGATGACAGGGATGCCGACCGCCTGCTTCACCTGCCGCACGAATGCCCAGTCGGCGACGCCCGTATAGAACTGCTGCCGCGTGCGGCCATGGATCGTGACCATGCGAATGCCGGCGTCCTGGGCGATCCGCGCGAGTTGTGGCGCGTTCAGGTTGGCGTGGTCCCAGCCCATGCGCATTTTCAGCGTCACCGGCACCGGGACCGCCTTGACGGTGGCCTCCAGGATGGCCGCGGCGGCGGTTTCGTCGCGCATCAGCGCGGACCCGGCGGCCTGCCCGACCGCGACTTTCTTCACCGGGCAGCCGAAGTTGATGTCGATCAGGTGGGCGCCCTTATCGACCGCCAGACGGGCGGCTTCGGCCATCGCGGTGGGATCGCAGCCGGCGAGCTGCACAGCGGATACCCCGCCGCAACCGTCGATTTCCGCCATGCCGAGGGTCTTCTGGTTCTCCCGGATCATCGCCCAGGAGGCGATCATTTCCGATACCACCATGCCGGCGCCCAGTTGCTTGGCGGTCCGGCGGAATGGCAAATCGGTGACACCGGACATCGGCGCCAGGATAACGGGTGTCTCAATTCGAACACCTTGTCCCAGATCGATTGATCCGAGGGCAGTAGGTGTGATGTGTGAACGACAGTTGCCCATGATTTGGGCAACTTAGCGACGCATTGGCCGGCGCGCAATCGTTGATCCGCGCAAAGGGGCAAGCGTGCTGCCGTGCGCTTTTTCTTCTTGCTTTTGCTGGCAGGCAAGGCAGCCGCCGGGGAAGACGGTGCGGCCGTCCCGTCCGCTGGCAGCGGATGCGCTTCGGTGACGGTGCCAGAGCCGCGGTGAAAACCTCCCGAGCAAGTCCGACCGGCGAGCACAACCCTCGGCACACTTCGCGGTGCTTAAATCCGGCGCTTCCGCCACAACAGCGAAACCGCCAGAAGGCCCGTCGCCACCACCGCCACGATCGCCGTCGCCAGCGCATAGATCTCCGGTGTCACGCCCAGCCGCGTGGCGGAAAACACCACCATCGGCAGGGTCGAAGCCCCCGGGCCGGAGGTGAAACTCGCAACCACCACATCGTCCATCGACAGGGTGAACGCCAGCAGCCATCCGGACACCAGCGCCGGCGCCATCAACGGCAAGGTGATCACCGCGAACGCCTTCCACGGCGGCGCGTACAGATCCATCGCCGCCTGCTCCAGCGTTACGCCGGCATCAACGAGCCTCGCCCGCACCACAACCGCCACATAGGCGACGGATACCGAAGCATGCGCCACCGTCACTGTCCCGGCACCACGGCCCGCGGGCCAGCCGGTAAGTTGCTCCAACGTCACGAACAGCAGAAGCAGCGACAGGCCGGTGATCACCTCGGGCATCACCAAAGGCGCGGCCAGAGCGGCCTCGAACAGCCCGCGTCCGCGAAACCGGCCGAACCGCGCCAGCGCGAACCCGGCCGTCCCGCCCACCACGCAGGCGATCGTCGCGGACACCGCCGCGATCCGCAGCGACAGGAACGCGGCGTCGATCAGCGCCTGGTCATGCAGCAACGCCCCATACCAGCGCGTCGAGAACCCCGACCAGCCGGTGACCAGCCGCGAGTCGTTGAAACTGAAGACGACCAGGAACGCGATCGGCGTGTAAAGGAACGCATAACAGACGATCAGCCACGCCGTCAGCGACGCACTTCCGCCGCCCCGTCCCGTCATCGCCCGGCGTCGATCATTCCGCCAGCTGCCTTACAGCAGGAACAGCAAACCCAGGCTGATGCTACCCGCTAGCACGCAATAGTAGGCGAACGGGTTTAGTGCCCAGGCATCATGCTGACGGAAATAGCGCATCAGGAACGCCGTGCTCAGCAGCGCCGTGATCCCGGCCACCACCGCGGCGAGGCCGGAGGTCGCGAGGACGCCGGCCGGCACGTGTTCGTGCATCAGCTTCGGCACCTCCAGAACAGTGGCACCCAGGATGATCGGTGTGGCGATCAGGAAGGAGAAATGCGCCGCGCCCTCATGATTGATGCCGCGCAGCAGCCCGCCGACGATGGTGGCACCGGACCGTGAGATACCGGGGATCAAAGCGGTGCACTGCCAGCAGCCGATCACCAGCGCGTCCGTTCGGGTCAGGGTGGAGAGATGCCGGTGCGCGCCGCGGCCGCGCAACCGCTCGCCGAACAGCAGCAGGCCGCCGTTGACGATCAGGAACGCCGCCGCCACGACCGGGGAGCCGAACAGGCCACGGACGAACTTCTCCAGAAAAAAGCCGATGATCACGGCGGGGATGGTGGCGATCACCACCAGCACGAAGACGCGGCGGCTCTCCTTGACCTGATGCGCATCGCCCATACCCAGCACGCCGGTGATGATCGCCCACCAGTCTTGCCAGAAATACGCCAGCAGCGCAGTCGCGGTGCCGAGGTGCAGCATCACCAGGAACGGCAGGAACTCGGGCGAGCGCTGGTCGATCCCCCAGTGCAGCAAGGCCGGCAGCACCACGGCGTGGCCCAGGCTGCTTACGGGAAACAGCTCGGTCGCCCCCTGAAGGATCGCGATAACGAGGGCTTGTATGGTGTCCATGCGAGGCTCCGGCCGATTCGATGCGGCACCTTAGAGGATTTTCGGTCGCGCCTGCACCGCCGTATCCCACCCGCTCATCACCATCAGGCTTTGGACACCGGTTACACGAGGCCGCGCGCGATGCTCAACAGGCCGTGTAAATAGGCCGCCCCATCCGCGGGATGCTCCGAAACGCCGATCCGCGCGCGGTACTCGGCCGCGAGGTCGGCGTAATCCGAGATCGCGTCCGACTCGCCTAGCCAGTTGCCGATCGAGCGCAGCTCCGTCCACAGCGGGGCGTAGTCGTTGCGGCGCAGGTCCTCGGCCAATGTGTCGAGCAGCTTGGCGGCGGCAGCACTCGCGATGTCGGTTGGATCGGCGTCGAGGAGGCGCAGACGCCAGGCGGCGGTTCGTTCGAGTTCCTCGATTTCGGGTGGTTCGGGGGGGATGCCGGACATTCCTGATTCCTTCACGCTCCGCATGATATTACCTTATAAGGTATCAGAACCGTCGAGGTACCGCGCCAGTGGACATCACCAAAGACATTCAGCCAATGACCACGTTCCGCAACCATTCGGCGGAAATCATGGAGCACCTCAGGCAAACCAAACGTCCCGTCGTCTTGACGGTCAACGGGAAGGCCGCCGCCGTCCTGCAGGACGCTGAAGCCTACCAGCACCTCCTTGACCTCGCGGCAGGGGCGAACGCCGCCGAAGGTATCCGCCAGGGCCTGGAGGACACGGCGAATGGGCGTACGCGCCCGGCACGCGACGTCTTTGATGAGATCCGCGCCGAATATGGCATACCGCGTTGAACTGACGGTTCGTGCGGGCCGCGACCTCCGCTACATCTATCAGACGATCGCCGCGGCTGATTCCGAGCAGGCGCGCGCTTGGTTCAACGGACTGGAAGTCGCTATATCGAGCCTTGACGAACACCCGGCCAGAAATCCGGTAACACCGGAAACCAACACGCTCCGTCATCTGCTCTATGGCAACAAACGGCACGTTTATCGCATCATTTATGCGATCGATGAGCGGGAGAGAGTGGTCAGGGTGCAACATATCCGTCACGGCTCGCGTCAACCATTCCCGGGCTCTGTCGACGCGTGATCGAGCACTTCAAACGGACGACTCATACCAACGGCCCTTGATGTTGACCCATGAAAATGGGTCAACGGCGGTCGGCATGAGTCTTGGTTTGGCGCGCGGCCGCCCCGCCAACCCCGCGCGTGATACCAACCGCCGCTATCGCCGGAAGAGTTGGCGACAGCGG
>JARLIN010000515.1 GCA_031291715.1 Rhodopila sp.
AGCCGGAAACACCCTACCGGCAAGCCGGACAACTTTGGGACGAGCGCATCGGCTCGGCTCGGGTGCAGGCCGGGAACTGGCGGCTGATGGCCTTCGGCTGTCTCGCCTTAAGTCTCGGCCTTGCCGGCGGCATGGTCTGGCAGTCGAGCCGGAGCCGCGTCACTCCCTATGTGGTCGAGGTCGACAAGTTCGGTCAGGTGCGGGCGGTCGGCCCGGCCATCGAGGCTTATCGGCCCACCGATGCGCAGATCGCCTGGTATCTCGCCCGCTTCATCACCGATGTCCGCGGGCTCTCCATCGATCCGGTGCTGGTGCGTCAGAACTGGCTGGAGGCTTACGACTTCGCCACCGACCGCGCGGCGATCTTCCTCAACGTCTATGTCCGCGCCATCGATCCCTTCGCCGCCATCGGCAGCCGCAGCGTAACCGTGCAGGTGACCAGCGTGGTGCGGGCCTCCGACACGTCGTTCGAGGTGAAGTGGAGCGAGCAGATGTTCGATCACAACAGACTCGCCCGGACGGAACGCTGGACCGCCATTCTCTCCACCGTTACCCGGACGCCGCGCACCGCCGAGGTGCTGCGCAAGAACCCCCTTGGTCTCTATGTCAACGGCATCGCCTGGTCGCGCGAACTCGATCCCGGCGCCGCCAATCCCGAAAGGACGTCGCCATGATGACCCTTCGTATCCTGCTGTTCCTGGCCGTGGTTCCGGCGCTGGCCGCCTGCGCCGGCAAATCGCCGCCGCCCGCCATCGCCTATGATGGCGCCGATTTCAAACCGGCCGTGGCTGCCGGCGAACCGCCCGCACCAGTCGCGGTGGTGGAAGTTCCGACACCGGTCCCGCTGCCGGGCCAACTTCAGCCGCCACCTAGCGAACCGAAGCCGGACAAGCGCCCGCCCACGGTGCGGGTGGCCGTCGCCAACAAGGCCGCTCTGCAGGAGCCGACAGCTTATGGCTATGTCAACGCCGTTCAGGTCTACCCCTTCATGGAGGGCGCCCTTTATCGCCTTTATGCCGCCCCCGAACAGGTCAGCGACATCGCCCTGCAGCCGGGCGAACAGCTCACCGCGGTTTCGGCCGGCGACACCGTGCGCTGGGTGATCGGCGACACCACCAGCGGTTCGGCCGAGGGCAAACGGGTGCATGTGCTGGTCAAGCCTTTCGCCGCAGGTTTCAAGACCAATCTGGTCATCGCCACCGACCGGCGCAGCTATCATCTGCAATTGGAAAGCACCGAGCGCACCAGCATGGCTGCGCTGTCCTGGACCTATCCGCAGGACCAACTGCTGGTGCTGAAGCGCCAGAACGAGCAGGCCGAGGCGGTCGCACCGATCGCCACCGGACTGGCACTGGAAAGTCTGCGCTTCCGCTACGGCATCTCCGGTGACACGCCGCCTTGGCGGCCGATGCGCGCCTTCGACGATGGATCCAAGGTCTATATCGAGTTCCCCGCCCGCATTGATCAAGGGGAGGCGCCGCCCTTGTTCGTCGTCGGGCCGGAGGGCGACAGCCAGCTGGTCAATTACCGGGTCCGCCGCAACTATTACATCGTCGATCGCCTGTTCGCCGTCGCCGAACTCCGCCTCGGCAACGATCCGCAGCAGGTGGTGCGGATCAGCCGTACCGACGCTGCTCCAAAAGCCGGGGGGCAGCCATGAGCGAGAAGTCCGATCCGGAAGCCCTGGTGCTGAAGGCACCGCCCCGACGTCCCATCCGGTTCAAGCGCGGCCTGATGGTCGGCATCGCCGCCGCCGGCTCCGCGGCGCTGTTCATCGTGGTGGGACTGGCGCTGAAGGGGCCGGCGCACCACGCGGGCCAGCAAGCCGAGGAGCTTTACAATACCGAGCGCAAAGCCACCCCAGACGGTCTGGCGGCCTTGCCCGGCAGCTACGCCCAGATGAAGAGCGATACCCCGCGTTTGGGGCCGCCTTTGCCGGGCGATCTCGGCCGGCCGATCCTGGAGCGGCAACGCCAGCTTGGCATTGCGCCGGGACCGGTGGACCAGGCGGCGGAGGCCGAACGCCAGCGGCTGGCCCAGCAATCCCAGAAAGCCCGCGAGGCCGGCGTGTTCTTCCAGATCGCCGCGCGTCCGGCATCGGTGGGCGCGGCCGCGACGGGGCAGGGTGCATCCGGCGAAACACCGCCATCATCGTCTGCCCAGGCGTCGCGTCTGGCCCTCGATCCGGACAAGGACCAGAATAACCAGCAGCGCAAGCTCGATTTTCTCGGCCAGCGGGATGCCACCGGCATTTATAACCGGCATCAGCTGCAAACGCCGGCTTCGCCTTATCAGGTGATGGCCGGCAGCGTCATCGCCGCCAGCCTGATCACCGGCGTCAACTCCGATCTGCCGGGGGAAGTGACGGCCCAGGTGACCGAGAATGTCTATGACAGTGTCAGCGGGCAGACCTTGCTGATCCCGCAAGGTTCGCGCCTGATCGGCACCTATGACAGCGTCGTCGCCTTCGGCCAATCGCGCGCCCTGCTGGTGTGGCAACGGATCATCCTGCCCGACGGGTCTTCCATCGAAGTCGACAACCTGCCCGCCACCGATGCCGCCGGCTATGCCGGGCTGGAAGACGAGGTCGATTACCACACCTGGGCGCTGCTGAAGGGCGTGGCGCTGTCCACCCTGCTGGGCGTCGGCACCCAGGTCACTTTCGGTAGCCAGCAAAGCAATCTGGTCCAGGCGATCCGCGAATCGACCCAGCAGAACGTCAATCAGGCTGGCCAGCGCGTTGTCGAGAAGAACCTCAACATTCAGCCCACCATGACGGTCCGTCCCGGCTGGCCGTTGCGTGTCATCGTCCACAAGGATTTGGTGCTGCGGCCCTATCGCGGCTGAGAGGAGCCCCTCATGCTGAAACTCGCCAAGCTGCCCGACCGTACGCCGGTCAAAATCGTCATCACGGCCAGCCCTGCCCTCAATCGTGATCTCGCCGCCTATGCCGAGGTCTATCGCCAAGCCTATGGCAGCGCGGAAAGCGCCACCGATCTGATCCCCTTCATGCTGGAGGCCTTTCTTGCCGGGGATCGCGGGTTCGCCCAGGCCCGCAAGGCGGAAACGCCGGCATCGCGGGATCCCCACCGCGCCCGCAAGCACGGGTCGTCTGCCACCACAAACCCAACTTCGGAGGTGTGACCATGAGCATCATCGGCACTTTTACCGCCGCCAGTGACGGCGGTTGGACCGGCAGCATCCGCACGCTGACCATCAACGCGAAAGTTCGCCTTGTTCCCAACGACAACCGCGACAACGAGAACGCGCCCGCTTTCCGCGTCTTCGCCGGTCAATCCCGCATCGGCGACGCCTGGGAGGCTCGCTCCGGTGGCGACCATCCCAAGGAATATCTGCGGATCAAACTGGATGATCCCAGCCTGCCCGAACCGCTCAGCGCGGCGCTGTTCCCATCGGAGGAGGGGAAGGAGGCGCAGTTGGTGTGGAACAGGAGATAATCCAACTTTTAAAAAAGAGGGCGCCGGGATTTTGCGGCAGCGTTAATCAGAACGACAGGGCCATGCGAAATCTGATAGGTCTGCTGCCATCATGATTGCCGACGACACTGTTCACGCCGCCGCCCTGGAACTGATCGACCGCTATGGGCCGGAGGCCGCGAAGATTGCAAAAGAGCTGGCGGCGCGGCACGAAGACACCGGCGACTGGCCGGCCCATTCCATTGCCTTGCGTGTGTTGACCGAGGTCGAGCGGTTGCTTGCCGCGAAGTCCAGAAGCACTCACTTGGCCAGTAGGGCGCCAAGTAAGTCACCATATCCCCAAACGATCGTGCCGATGACGATCAAATAGGCCCCCAGGTATCCCGCGGTTTTATCTCGCTGTGCTTGCCTCAGCCATTCGACGGTATCGGCATCGTAGGTGAGATTGACCGTGCCATCGTCATTGGTCGAGGCGAGTCTTCCTCTGATGACCGTGGTTTGAGTTCCGCCGACTCCCACCAACGCCAAGCCTGACAATACTCCTGTAGCTTAGCACTACGCCGACAAGAGCCATTATGGAACCGGACCTCTGGAACCAAAGCCAGCTCTTTTGGCCAGCATCCATATAAACCGACATGCCTACGACTATTACTAGAATCAAAAATAGTATTGGCATATTCAACAGCGTGCCTTTCATGACAATGCACTGCCTTTTCCATCCGGATACTAATGCTGGTTAACTGACCGGGTGTGCTCCCCCTGATCGTTAGGTACGAGGGAGCGGGGAGTTTTTTTCAATTCATCAAGATAATCCGCCCACCATTGCATCATCTCCACGCGCTCGTCCCAATACTCGCCGCGGGCATAAGCGCGACGCACGTCGTTGTTTTCGACATGCGCGAGTTGCCGTTCGATGGCATCTGGGTGCCATTTTCCGCATTCGTTCAATAAGCTGGAGGCCGTCGCCCGAAAACCGTGCGGGGTGACCTCTTCCTTTCCGTAGCCGAGACGACGCAAAGCGGCATTGAGGGTGCCGTCGGAAATCGGACGCTCGGCCGTCCGTATACCGGGGAACACGAACATCCCCTTTGCCGCCATCTCATGATGCTGCTTAAGGATGGTGACTGCTTGCTTGGCGAGGGGCACACGATGGGAGCGCCGCATTTTCATGCGGGTCGCCGGAATATCCCAGACTGCTTTGTCGAGATCGAACTCGGTCCATTCGGCTGCGCGCAATTCTCCGGGGCGTGGAAAAAGCAGCGCCAACAGTTGCAGGGCGACCAAAATGCCCGGTTGTCCGTCAAATGAGTCGATCGCTCGGAGGAGTCCACCGAAGGCCTTTGGCTCGGTAATCGCCGCTCTGGGAGTCACCGTTGGCGAGATGAGGGCGCCCTTGAGGGGGAGGGTCGGGTCGGACTGCGCGCGGGCGGTGGCGATCGCGTATCGAAAGATGCTGCCGATGGTCGACCGAAGTCGGCGAGCCGTCTCATAATGTCCGCGGTCCTCGACACGGCGGAGTACCTTCAGGACGGCCGGTGGATCAATGTCTTCGACGGCGAGGTCGCCTAAACTCGGATAGGCAAGGTCGAGCAGCCGTTTGGTTCTTGTGATGGTAGCGTCGGCGCGGCCTTCTCTCTCGAGCCGAGCCACAAATTCTCCGGCGATAGTGCGAAACATTCTATCCGCGCCCCCCGCCTTCCGCTCTTTCTTGTCTTGTGAAGGATCGACTCCTGCGGTCAACAACCGCTTGGCGTCGTCCCGCGCTTGCCGCGCCTCGGTGAGCGAGATCGCTGGGTAGGCCCCCAGAGCGAGGAGCTTTTGTTTGCCTCCAAACCGAAAAGCGAGGCGCCATAGACGGCTGCCCGTCGGCTGCACCCAAAGCTGAAGGCCGCCGCCATCGGAAAGTTTTTGCAGCTTGGAGCCCTGTCTGACATTCCTGCATTTCATGTCGGTGAGCGTCATAATCGTCACCCATCACTACGATACCAGGATACCAACATCATACCAACATGTGGGTCAAGATACCAGCAAAGATACCAACAATTTCCTTCGACGGACCACTTGCGACCATATGCGCTGACGCGCGACCGAGTTCGACCAAATATCCAAAAAATATTGTGTTATCAGGATGATATGAGCCGTCTGGCAAAGAAAAACCCTCGGAACTTTTCAGTTCCGAGGGTCTCTTTTGGCTCCCAGGGAGGGATTCGAACCCCCGACCAAGCGGTTAACAGCCGCTTGCTCTACCACTGAGCTACCTGGGAATGGAGATCCGCCAAGAGGGGGGACCACCTGATTCCTTATGTTTTCCACGACCGGGCGGCGCGCA
>JARLIN010000516.1 GCA_031291715.1 Rhodopila sp.
ACCACCAGCCTGAAGTGCTTCGTCACGCAGCAGGACATCGCCAACATGGCGCTGTATCTGGCCAGCCCGTTCGGCGGGACGATCAGCGGCCAGGCGATCGCCGTGGACGCGGATATGCAGAACACGATGTGAAGGCGTATCGCAGGCGCTTGCAGGGGCGGCCCGTCAACGCGACGGCTGCCCATGCAAGCGCCCGCAAAAGATCTTTGCCACGGCGCCCGTTCTTCTCGGTGGGTCTTGCCGACGCCTGAGCCGGCACACGGTCGTTCCCAGACCACCCGTGAAGGTCCGAAACCGCTGCGGACACCGCGCTGCTGTTGACTCTGGCCGGATCGCGGCGACAGACTTCCGAGCGGATGTATTTGCGACAGCGCAGTATATCCGAAAAAGAAAAATAGGTCTGGGAGGATGTCATGCCAAAAACCACGCGTATGACTCGCCGAACCGCGCTGAAAATCGGTGCGGGGGCTGCCGCCTTACCATGGGTCCATATCCGCACCGCCGGCGCGGCGGGAAAGCTGAAGGTCGGGCTGGTCGATCATTGGGTGCCAAACAGCAACGAAAAGATCAAGCAGCAGATCGACACCTGGGCCGCACAGAACAAGGTTGATTGCACCGTCGATCGCATCACCACCGTCGGCGCCAAGCTGCAACTGACCGGCACGGCCGAGGGCCAGGCCGGCACCGGCCACGACATGATGACTTTCCTGGCCTGGGATGCGCAGTCGCACGCCTCCCGCTTGACACCCGTCGATGACATCATGGGCCGGCTGGAGAAGAAATACGGCCCACAGAACGAGGTCTGCCAGTATCTCGGCCGCTCGGAAGATCACTGGGTGGTGATCCCGTCCAGCTTCTCCAGCCAGTACAAGGGCCCCTGCGGGCGGATCAGCCTGTTGAAGCAATACGCCGGCATTGACGTCGTGGAGATGTTTCCCGCCCGCCCCGAACGCACCAAAGCGGCGGAGGCCTGGACCTATGACGCGCATCTGAAAGCGGCCGAGGCCTGCAAGAAAGCCGGCTTCACCTTCGGTATCGGCCTGGGGACAACGCCCGATTCCGTCGATACGGCCGGGGCCATTTTCCGGGCCTATGGCGCCGAACTGGTGAACGCCAAGGGCGAGATCGCGATCGAGTCCGACGCCGTCCGGCAATGCCTGGAGCACGCGCAGCAGTTGGTGAAATTCCTGCCGGCGGATGCGACCAGCTATGACGACGCCTCCAACAATCGCGATCTTATCGGCGGCAAGAGCGCGCTGATCTGGAATCCGCCCTCGGCCTGGGCTGTGGCCAAGCGCGATGCACCCGCCGTAGCGGCGGATTGCTGGACCTTTCCGGCGCCGCGCGGTCCGGCGGGGAGCTTCACGCCGTTCCTGCCGTTCCATTGGGGCGTCTGGCAGTTCAGCCAGAACCAAACGGCGGCGAAGGAACTGCTGGAATGGCTCATGCAGCGGGAACAGATCGAACCGCGTTGTGTCGCGGCCGAGGGCTACGACATTCCGCCCTTCCCCAGCATGTCCGACTTCACCGTGTGGGCCGACGTGGAGCCGCCGAAAGGCACCGTCTATAACTATATCCTTCGGCCGCACCATCATTCCTCGGCGCATATCGCGGCCTTCCCGGCACCGCCGGAGATCGGCGTGCAGATCTACAATCGTGGCACGCCGGCGACGATGTTTTCGAAACTGCAGAGCGGGCAGTCGATCAAGGAGGTCGTGGACTGGGCAAAGGGGGAACTGGAGGGCTTCGTTCGCTAGCACCCGTGTCGGGCTGACCGCGCAGCCTGACAGAGGTCTAACCTTTTGTTTGGCTGCATAATTCACACGCTCTGAGCGTTCCGCCCGGCACGGCCATGCTCTAGGCGAACCACAAAGGCTGCTGCTATCCTTCCGTTCAACAGCAACGGGGGAACGGTCACAATGAGCGCCACGACAATCGACTACGGCAAACTCTACAGCGCGGGCCTGCCCGATCCGGCGCCGCGCTGGGCGCCATTTCCAAAATACTATTTTGTTGGCGGCAACAACGACCCGGAACAGATCCCGATCGAGGGGCTGATCGAGGCCGCCGCCTCGGTGCTGCGGCGCGACGGGTCCAAGCTGGCGATCTACAATCTGGGCCTGGGGCCGCAGGGCTATCCCGGGCTGCGCCAATTCGTGGCCGACAAGTGCGAGCGGCAGCGGGGCATCAAGGCGCCGATCGAAGACATCCTGATCACCACCGGCTCCGGTCAGGGGTTGGACATGATCAGCAAGCTGCTGGTCAACCCCGGCGACACGGTGTTGACCGAGGAATACTGCTACCAGGGCGCGATGAACCGCTTCCGCAAGCTGGGTGCCAAGCTGGCGGGCATGAAGCTGGATGGGGATGGGATCGTCATCGAGGCGCTGGCTCAGCAGCTCGCCGACCTGAAGGCCCAGGGGATCACGCCGAAATTCATCTACACGATCCCGACGATTCAGAACCCGACCGCCAGCATCCTGCCGCTGGATCGGCGTCACGCGCTGATCAAGCTGGCGCGGGAATACAACGTCGCGATTTTCGAGGACGAGTGCTACGCTGATCTTCTGTGGGAAGGGGTCGAGGCGCCACCGGCGCTTTACGCGCTTGATCCCGGCTGCGTTATTCATCTCGGTTCATTCTCGAAATCTCTGGCTCCGGCGCTGCGGCTCGGCTACGTGATCGCCGGCTGGGAAATCATGAGCCGGCTGCTGCCGCTTAAGGGCGATAGCGGTACGGGGGCGCTCGATCAGATGGTCGTCGCCGAATATTTCTCGCGGAACTTCGACAGCCATCTCGGGCACCTGAACGGGGTGCTGCGCGAAAAGCTCAATACTATGACCGAAGCGGTGGAGCGGGAATTCGGATCGTCCGCGGAATGCTGGACGCCGAAGGGGGGGATCTTCCTTTGGATCAAGCTGCCGGCCAGCATCGATGTGCGCAAGCTGGTGAAGCCCGCGGCCGAGGCTGGGATCGTGTTCAATCCCGGCCCGGAATGGGCGGTCAGTGCGGATAATTCAAGTAATTGTCTGCGTCTTTGCTTTGCTATGCCCAGTAAGCAGACGATTCGCGATGGCGTCGCGGAATTGGCGCGGGTTTGCTACGAGCAGACGGGTATTCCGCTGCGCAGCGGAAATGTTGCCAGACAATAAGTGGATGGCCTGGCGGGGAACCTCAGGCGTTCCCCGTCAGCAACTGCGTCACCCCGTCCGCCAGCAACGCGTGCCCGCTGGCGGTCGGGTGCAGATCGTCGAAGAACAGATAGCCTTTTTGCGCCGCGCCGGTCGCGTTCAGCACGCCGCTGTGGCTGTTCGTCAGGTTCCCGGTCCAGACCGGTTGCGTGACATTCGTCAGCCCGTACGCGCCCGGATTGGCGATCGCCATATCCATCAGCCCAAATGTATTGACGTAATCGATCGAGGCCGCACCAGACACCATGATCTGCTGCAAGGCCGCACCCAGGTCCGTGTTATATTCCTGCGCCAACGCGCTCGACGTGGCATCGCTAGCCGGGCGCGCCATCTCATACGGCGTCTTCCCCAGATCCGGCACGCCCATCACGACCAGATCCTTCGCACCATGCGCGATCAAACCGTCGATGAAGTTCGTCTCATTGGTGACCGCCTGCTGCACACTGGCCTGCTGCTGGGCCGGTGTTTCCGTGGAGTTGGCGATACCCAGCACATCATTCGACCCGGCCCATACGGTATAAAGCGCGGTCGCGGACGGATGCGGCACGGACGCGACAAACTGCCCAAGCTGAGACGGCAGATCCGTCGGATTGGCGGCGTGCACAGGGGTCGCCCCCGTCTCCGCCCCGCCATAGGCATAATCGGTTCCGCCCGCCAGACTCGGCTTTACCGGCGGCAGGCCGAGGTTCTGCGCCAGATCCTGAACCCACACGTTGCCGTTGGTGAACCGGCCGCCGCTGTAAATGCCCGCAACCGGCACGGTACCCAGGGTGCCGATCGAGGCGTTGCCGGCATCGGACAGGCTGTCCCCGAACGCATAAATGGCGCTGAACCCGCCTGCGGGAACGGTGATCGCGTCGTTCCCGATAAAGGACGGCGACACCGCTGTTCCCAGCGCCGCTGTCGGAATCGGAGGAACCGTCGTCGCGGCATCAAAGCCGTCGATGAGTGATTTGAGGTTTGCCATGCCGCCGCGAACGCCAAACGCGACGGCACAGTTGCATTAACTTTCTTTCAGCCCGAGGCTCAGGAAGGCGCGCCGGGCAGACCGTTGAAGAACGACACGCGCTGGTTGGCGCCCGTCATGATGTAGCTGTGATCGCCGCCGGTAAGCAGGAAACGGGCACCCATGGCGACATAGCGGGCTGCATTCGCCTCGTCATAGACGCCGCCCATGCCGAGGGTCTTGCCGTGCTTGCGGCAGGCATCGCCGACGGTCTGATAGGCCTCGATCACCTTGGGGTGACCCATCTGGCCGGAGATGCCGAGCTCCGCGGTCAGGTCGGAGGTGCCGATGAACAGCACGTCCACCCCCTCCACCGCCGCGATGGCGTCGGCGTTGCGGACCGCCTCGGGGCTTTCCAACATCACGATGGTCAGGATCTCGGCGTTGATCGCCGCCTGCGCCTCGGCCGTCGCGGGCGGCTGGTACCCATAGATCGGCGGCGGACCGCCCCAGCTTCGGTGCCCCATCGGTGGATAGTGGAACGCCGCCGCGATCCGCTTCGCGTCGGCCGCGGTATCGACATGCGGCACGACGATTCCCATGGCGCCATTGTCCAGCGCCCTTGTCGCCTCATCCAGCGCGCCGGCACAGACCCGCACGATCGGGGTCACGCCCGTCGGCAGGGCGGCGATGCAAAGCTGGGTGATTTCCTGGATGTTGAAAGCGCCGTGTTCGCCGTCGATGAACATCCAATCGTGGCCGGTCGCGGCGGCCAGGACCGGTGCGGCGACCGAGCGCAGGTGATGCACCCCAAATCCCAGGGCCATCTTGCCGGCCTTGAGGCGCTGCTTGGTCGTGCTGATCGTTAAAGGCATCGCTTCCACCCCCAATGTTTCGCCGACGCCAGCATGAGCCGGGCCGGCGGTCAATCGGCGGCGACCCGGTCTTCCACCAGAGCCATCAGGGTTTCCAGCCGATCCGCCTCGGCCGCCGGCTTGTCGGTGCGGATGCGCGCCAGCCGGGGAAACCGCATCGCGACCCCGGATTTGTGCCGGTTCGACAATTGGACGGCATCGAAGGCGACCTCCAGCACCAGTTCCTTCTCCACTTCGCGAACGGGCCCGAACCGCGCGGTCGTATGGTTGCGAATCCATCGGTCCAGGAATGCCAGCTCCTGGTCGGTGAAGCCGAAATATGCCTTGCCGACGGGAACCAGTTCCTCCCCGCGCCATACGCCGAACGTGTAATCGGAGTAGAAGCTGCTGCGCTTGCCGTGGCCCCGCTGGGCATACATCAGCACCGCATCCACGGTCAGGGGATCGCGCTTCCACTTCCACCACTGGCCTTTGACCCGGCCGGGCAGATAGGCACTGTCGCCGCGCTTCAGCATCAGCCCCTCGATCGAGGCCGCGCGCGCGCCGTCCCGCAGCACCACCAGTTCCTGCACCGACGAAAACCGGATCAGTGGTGACAGGTCCATCCGCGCCGGCTGTTCGCGGGCGATCCAGGCCTCCAGGCGCGCACGCCGGTGGTCGAACGGCAGCCCCCGAAGATCCTCGGTGCCGTCGAACAGCAGGTCATAGAGACGCACCCCAACCGGGAATCGCTCCATCATCTTCCCGGTCACACTTTTTCGGTTCAGACGCTGCTGCAAGTCGGCGAATGGGGCGACCTCTCCGTCGCGGAGGACGAGCAGTTCTCCGTCCAGCACGGCATGAAAATCCATCGCTTCGACGATTTCGGGAAACGCGCCGGAGATATCGTCCGCCCCGCGCGAAAACAGCCGCCGGCCGCCCGTGGTGGCGACCACCTGCACCCTGATCCCGTCCCATTTCCATTCCGCCCGCCAGTCCGGCGGGTTCAGTGCGGCGATGTCCGAAACTTCCAACGGATGCGCCAGCATGGGCGGACGAAACACGGGCGAATCGGCCGGGTCGGGCTTTGGCCCCCTGCCCTCCAGCCAGGCGAACAGCGGAAGATAGGGTGGTTCGAGGCCGTGCCACACCTCCTCGACCTCGTCGGCGCTGACGCCGCCGATCTCGGCCAGCGCGATCTTCGCAAGCCGGCCGGATGCACCGACGCGCAATCCGCCGGTGATCAGCTTCAGCAGTGCCAGCCGGGTGGACGCATCGGCGCAATCCAGCCATGCGGCCACCACTCCCGGCAACGCGGCTTTAGGTGCCGTTTCCAGTGTCTCCACCACTTCGGCCAGGCTCGGAGGCTGAGCCTGCGTCGCCGCGGCGGGCCACATTAAGGCGACGGTTTCCGCCAGATCGCCGACGTAGTCGTAGGACCAGTCGAACAGGACCGGATCGGTGCGCGCGGCCGCCAGTTCCCGAATCAGCCCCGGCTTGGCGGCGGTAAACGCCAGTTCCCCGGTAATGGCCGCCAGCCCGATGCCGCGGTCCGGATCGGGTTGCGTGGCGAAATACCGCCGTAGCAACGCGATCTTGGCGTTGCGGGATGGCGTGAAGACCAGGCGCTCCAGAAGGTCGGCGAAGGCGATCATACCGCCGAATGTTGGGCCGATCGCAGCGAAACGCCAGTCTGTGCAACCAAGCGCATTGCGGTTAGCCGGCGAGGCTGGTAAACGACGCCTCCCCACACGGTCGGAGCGTAGCGCAGCCTGGTAGCGCATCAGTCTGGGGGACTGGGGGTCGTGGGTTCGAATCCCGCCGCTCCGACCAATTTTCCGATGGGTTACCGCGCTGATCTGGCAAGCGCACAATCCGTAGCAGCCAAATAGCAACGACAACCCCACCGGAAGCCATCGGTACCTTTTCGGTCAATGGCAACAAAACCGCCAAATTTGACGATGGCCACCGCCGGTTCGATACCATCCCGCAGCGGGGCGCGCCGGAGACGATGCATCACCGCTCTCCCGCGCGCCTGATTATCCAGCCGCCGGGGCTGGATCGTCTCCGATCGGCCGCTTCCTCGGTTTTTCCGGCGCCGGATTGTCGCCTCCGGCTCTACTAGGATGCCATCCTCGATGGTTGATTGCGTCGTGCCCCAGCACCAAAGCATTGATGAGATCCGCCCGGCTGACAATGCCGACAAGTTGGCCCTCCCGTACGATCGGCACGCGCTTGATGTGGTGGCGTACCAGCAGATCAGCAATTTCCGCTTGCGTCGCAGTTTCAGTGGCGGTGATCACGGGGTGTGTCATCAGGTCGCAGGCGTGGCGGCCATCCTGCTGGATGTAGTCGGCCAGCGCTCGGGCCAGCGCGGCGCCGGATGAGAGAACGTCAAGCCACCAGGCACGACGCAGAGAATGTTCCTGCCGGAAGGGGCGCATCAGATCCCCTTCGCTGATCATGCCAACCAAAGTGCCGTCGTCGGCGCAGACCGGGACCGCACTGATATCGTGATTGTTCAGCAACCTGGCGACTTCGGCGACGGTGCTGTCCGGCCGGGCGGTGATCGCCTGGCGGGTCATGATGCTGGCGGCATTGATCGGCATGGCTTGCTCCTCCGCGTGTTGCATCGGCCGATGCAAGGCAAGGTTCCCTCGATTTCGTGACCGACGAGATCATGGTTCTTTTCCGGGCCTGCGATCCTTACGGCCGCCCGGTGAAGACCCGCAGCGCCTGGTCCCTGCGAAGTTCGTGCGGCTCATCCCTGACGACGAGAATCATCGGTTCCCCTGACTCGAGCGTTGCTTCAAGACGCTGCTTGTCCTGGTCTATCCTGATCCTGAGGTGGCGGCGGCGCCACTGAACACCGAAGGCAAGACTGCGCCAACCCGCCGGCAGTTTTGCGTCGATCACGATGCCGTCGTTCCGCAATGACAACCCCGCGAAACCGAACACTGCCAGCATCCAGATCCCGCCCAGGGCCCCTATATGCACGCCGCCGTCAATCGCCACATGGGTATCCGAGAGATCAATCGCCGCGGTCTGCCGAAAGAAGCGCAGGGCCATTTCAGCATCGCCCAGCCGGGCCGCGACGAGCCCATGCATCGCGGGACTCAGGGAACTGCCGTGGCTGCAGCGAGGCTCGTAGTAACGGAAGTTCTCCGCGGCCGCCCCGTGAGCGAACTCCTCCGGCAGCAGACAGAGGAGTGCAACGACATCCGCCTGTTTGACCACCTGGGATTTTTGCGTCCGCTCTCGCCCAATCACTATGTCGATCGGCACCGAACGGCCGGCGTAGTTCGTCAGATCGATGTCTTCGAGAGCGAAATAGCCTGCGAATTGCTCGAAAAGTCCCGTTTCAGGATCAAGACCGGTCGCCATTGTCTCCGCGACGTCCAGCCACCGCTTCAGCTCGGCTTCATCCAGGCCGAGGCGGCTGGAGAGGCGTGTCCAGCACACGGGCCAGCGCTCGCGCAACAATGCCGCCACATCGAGCGCGCGCCGGATATTCCAGCGAGCCATGACATTGGTGAACGCGTTGTCGTCGATATTCTGGTGATATTCGTCTGGCCCGATAACGCCGCGGATGTGGCAGTAGCCGTCCGCCTCCGGCTGAGCGCGACTGGACCAAAAGCGGCCCGTCTCCAGAATGATCTCGGCCCCGGCGTCGCGCAGGAATTCGTCATCCCCGGTCGCCTGCCAATATTGCCAGACCGCATAGGCGACGTCCGCGCTGATATGCTGCTCCTGCTTGCCACAAAGGACATCGATAACCCGATGGTCAGGAGCGATAACCTGTTCCGGCGTCGTCTCCACGCCGGTGTCCGCTGACTCCCACGCGTAGAGTGCGCCGCGCCAACCCATCCCCACGGCTTTTGCTCGCGCGGCATCGAGAGTGTGGAAGCGATACATGAGCAGCGCGCGGGCCGCGTCGGGCCAGGTCAGGACATAGAAGGGTAGAAGGAAGATCTCCGTGTCCCAGAAGACATGCCCATGATAGACGTCGCCGGTCAGCGCCCGGGCGCCAATCGACACGCGCTCATCCGCTGGATTGGCCGCGCTGTTCAGGTGGTAGAGAGCGAACCGCAACACAAGCTGTGCGGCCGCATCGCCCTCGACCTCGACCTCGCTGCTCTGCCAGCGGCTTGCCCAGGCCGCCTCGTGCGCCGCCACCACGCCGCGCCAGCCGACATGTCGTGCAAGACCAAGCTTCTCCCGCGCTTCGGTGCCGGGATTTAGGGCTTCGGTGTCGCTGCGCACAATGGCGACGGCACGCTCAAAACACACGAGCTGCCCGGGGCGGGCTGTCCAGCTCCAGGACGATTTCAGTTGGCCGAGCGCGGCCGGCGGAAGATCGTGGCCATCGATTCGTAAGGACGATGCGGTCGCCATGGCGAGGCCCTTACCCGAATGCTGGGTGCGCCACACACCGAGATCCTGTTCGATCTGTTCGGAAACGAGTCCGAGGTTCATCCCTTCGAACGCCGCTTCGAACGTGACCTCGAGCGTTCCCTCCTCTATTTCGAATTGGATGAGTTGCAGCCCGACCGCGCGCTCGCTGAGCGATACGAGGCGCAAGGTGCGAACGCGAACGCGCAGGTCGGGTGATTTGAAATGGTGGCCTTGGCTGAGCAACGCGCCCCGCCTCATGTCGAGTGTCATGCGGTGCGACGACACATCACCAGGGTGATGCACCATCGGTGCGCCAGACAGCAAAATGCGGACCTGTAGCCAGTCAGCGGCCGGGACAAGCCCCGGCACGGCACGGTCTGCTCCGGGCGTGTCGAACAGTCCGGCGACATAGGTTCGCGCCGGCACGACCCAGCGCGCGCCCCGGGTCGTCGAGCGTCCGCCCCTTATGCCCAGGAAACCATTGCTGATCGCAAATCGCGATTCAACATTGCTTTCGCGAAGCGGATCGTAGCCCTCCGACTCCAGGACCCAGGCAGGGTCAGCCGTCGGCTCCAGTATGTGTTCCATCGCGACGGACCTGGTCATGTCGGCCGTCGGCAAAGCCGCCCCTCGGACAGTTCATCGACCGCCACTTCGTCCAGACTTGTCACCACGAGATCCGCTCCCGCCGCCCAAAGCATTGCCGCGTCGCTGTGTCGGGCAACGCCGAGCGCCGCCATATTACCTGCACGGGCCGCCTCGATACCAGCGGGGGCATCCTCGACCACGAAGCACTGCGCGGGCGCGGCGTGCAGTTCCGCCGCGGCGAGCAGGAAAATCTCCGGGTTCGGCTTGCCCTGTCGCAAATCGCGCCCGCAGACATTGGCCGAGAAGACGTCGAGCAGGCTTTGGCCAGAGCAGAGGTGGATCGACCGCATCATTCCGTTGGCGTTTTTCGACGATGATGCGACCGCCATAGGCCATCGCAGCACCGCCACCGCCTGAACGAAGCGCAGCGCGTCAGGGTACGCCGAGACAGCCCCGGCCCCAATCAGGGCCTCCAGCCGTTCCTGCTTGCGTTCGGCGTAGGCAGCGACCTGCCGCTCGGCGTCCGGCACGCCCAATGCCTGTAACGCGGCAAGGGCGCCGCTGAGGCGCGGTTTGCCCGCGACACAGGCCTGGTACATCGCGGTGGTAAAGCGTTCTGGATCAGCAATACCAAGGAGCGCCTCGCGCCAGGCTCGCTCATGCGGCGATGCGAGCAGAACGCCGTCCACGTCGAAAATACCGGCGGTCAACCTCCGGGGTTGATCGGACCGGACTGACCGGGATTCGCGGACGGTCATGCGTCTCCACCTTGTTGTGTTTCTACCGAAGCCGCGCGCGATATGCACATTCGCATCTCTTCAGGTCGTCTTGGCCGGCCGGTCTGTCGCTGCAGAAACCCAACATGTTATTATCCAGTCGCAATCGTACATGGAAATACTATGCGACATCTCCAATATAGACCTTGATCTCGGTCAATGACATTGGAACGCCGTTGCGACTACTCAGTTGAAAGCAATTCGAAATACCGGGCCGTACCGAAACCAAATATGGCGAGGTGCCGGCCGCGCATACTGAGGGACATCGGTGCAATTCCAGAACGCGGGCTAATGTTGACGTTTGTCGATAAGGGGTTTGTGAAACCATGGCTCTCGGCACGATGTCGAACGCACGTACGATGATA
>JARLIN010000517.1 GCA_031291715.1 Rhodopila sp.
AGCGGGCCGGACATGCACCCCCCGCGCGGCCCGGGGGAGGGGCCCCCGGAGGGCCCCCGCCCCATGACGGGAGTAGAGGGGCGGGGTCAAGGCCGGTTGGTATTACCATAAAGCCGATTGCTGACAGCATGATCGACCAGGAAGCCGGGAGGCCGGCAGCCGATCGTTCCTGCCGCAACGATCCTCCACCCCGTAACAATCAGAAATAGTCCAGAAGCTTAATATAACCTTCATCCATATTTACAATTCCCGGTTGCATAACTAAGTGCGTAATCGATCGGAGATCGCGGAACGCGGTTCGTGGACAACGGTCAGGCGCGCGGCCGGCAAGCGCTCGCGCGTTAGCATGAGGGGAGTGCGAAGGCGCAACGAAATCCAACTCAAGAGAACCCTGAGACGCCAAATTCGCAGGCCAGATCAACATGGAAGCGGATCAACGCGTCCGGACAAGCCGCAACGCAAGCACAGCGCCATCGCAAACGTTCCTGTCGGTAGCGGGCGAACCCGAGGCGCGAGGAGGGACCTATGGGAAAAGTATCAGCCGATATCATCAACCTGGCCGATGTAGCGAACAATCCGCTGCGCGCGACCGGACTAAAGTCAGATTTGACCGACACCGTCAGCAGCTTGGTGCTGCTGCAGATCTATGCCGCCCAGGCAGCGCAGCAGCCGGCGCTTGATTCGCTTGCAATTGGCGTGGACGGAAAAGATCTGCTGCCGCTGCTGGCGGCACACCAGGAGACCGCGCGGCGCGACGCCCAAAGCATGCTCGCAAGCGTTTCGCCGGCCGTCACGGCGGCGCTGACCGATATCCTCGGCTATGGCGCCATGCTTGATTCATTTACTGATTCGATCCTGCCTCTACTGCCGTCGATCACCACCAGCGACGCGGCACGCCAGCAAGTGCTGACCCTGATCGGACAGCTGGAGATCGCGGCCGCCGCACGCGAGGGCAACGTCCGCCGGCTTGCCACACTGCTGTCCCAGACAGTCGCGCAGGCACGGACGGATAGTGAAAACTTCGCCGCCGATCTCGATCAGGCGAATAAAGTTATCGGCTCCAGTACAGGTGTACTGGCACAGATTCAGTCGCAGATCGACGATACCAGGCGGGCGATCAACGCCGAGATCGCTGGTGTGGTCGTCTCCGCTCTCATCACTGTCGGCGGCGGCGTGCTGATCGGTGTCGGTGCGCTCGCGACCCTGCCGGCCGGCGTCACCGGTACGACCGTGGTTCTGGCCGGCATCGGCGTGCTGGTCACCGGTGTCGGTGGGCTGGCCGCGTCCGCCGCGGCGCTCGGTACGGACAACGACAAACTCGCCGGCCTTTACCAGGAATCCGCCCGGCTCAGCATGACGCTGACCCTGATGCGGGCCGTTGCCGGGAACATAAAATCGTACTGCGACTCGGTTTCCGGCATGGCGTCCGCGGTGGGCTCGCTGACCAGCGAATGGACCGCCATCCAGGCAGGCATCGCGGCGTTCCGCGACGACGTGGTACGCGCGTCCGATGCATCCGACGTCACGCACCTTGCCACTGCGCTCCAACTCGCCCGGCAGGATTGGAAGTCCGTTATCGGACAGGCACAACAGTTGATGACGCGCCTGGTCGACCTCGCTCCGCAGGACGTCAAGAACGTCTTGAGCCTAGCTGCCTGAGCATCGGCTCGCGCCGACTCAATCACCATCGCATCTCACAACTCAAACGAAATGAGATCATCCGTGCAAACGCATCTCCGTCTGGTCCGTCTCGGGGCCACGCTCGACGCCAATTCCACCACCAATCTCGGCGATACCACAGCCAAGGCCGCGACCAGCGGCCTGATCGTGCAGAGCTACTGCACGCAGGTCGCCCAGCAGCCCGACATCACAATTCCCAGTTCGGTCGTCAGCAAGCTGCCGCCGGTCAACGAATACCTGAAACTGGCGCGGGCCAACACCACCGACTACCTTACTAACATTCAGCCGAAGATCCTGATCGTGGTGACCGACGTTGCCGGCTATGCGGCACAGTTCGGCCAGTTCTCCACGCTGATCACCGGCAAGATCAACGACTGGAAAGGCGGTTCTCCCACCGCACGGCAAGACGCGCTCGACCTGCTGCAGGCGTTGCAGCAGGCCCTGCAGACGAAGTTGAATGGGGTGAACGGGGTAAAGACCTCGCTGGCCGGCTTCCAGACAAAGTTGAACGTTGACATCAGCAACTTCAACACCGCCTCCAACACGGCGAATACCGTGATCGGCGGCGACCAGGGCGCGATCGCTGAGCTGAACAGGCAGATCAGCGACATGGACGGACGTATCGCGGGGGCCGCGACCGGCGTGGCGCTAAGCGGCCTGACCATCATCGGCGGCGCACTCATGATCGCGGCGGGTGCGATCGCCTCGTTCATCACCGCCGGCACCAGCACGCCGCTGATCGTTGCCGGCGTGGCGGTGGTCGTCGTCGGCGCGGCCGGCCTGACGGCATCGTCGATCGTGCTATCGCAGCTTATAGACGCCAAGGCCGGTCTCATCTCGCAGAAGGCGGCTCTCGACGCGGACCTGAAGTTCCTGACCACGTTCAAATCGACGATGGGGACACTCGGCACCTCGGCGACCGAAGCGGCGACGCAGATCAACAACATGAGCAACGCCTGGGGCCTGCTGTCGGGCAACCTCGGCAATGTCGTCGGCTCGATCCAGCAGGCGCGCAACTACTCGGATCTGCCAGTGGTGGTGCAGGCGTACCTGAACACCGCCGGCGGACAGTGGCAGCAGGTACAGGCGAACACGCAGATCATTCAGCAGCAGATGACCGGTGTGCAGCTTCCCAAGCTGCCGGACAACCAGCTGAACGGAGCGACGTTGCGGACTCTGCGCGCGGCGTAACCACGGCCATGGAACCGGCCGGCACCTGGTTGCGCCGGCCGGACCGGCGTGTCCCATGCAACATCAGACCGAGGAACCCGCGCCATGTTCAGCGCGCTGCTCAACAATGTCGCCGCCGCCGCGCAGGCGGTTCTGAATACCCCAGGGTTGCCGCCGCAGGTGCAGCCTCTGCGCGAACACGCTGGTGCATTCGCCACGACGATGCTGCCGATGCTGCGGACGCTTTCCGGCCAGGTGACCGGTTTCGCGCAACTGGCATCCAACACCGCCGGAGATCTGCGCCCGCGCCTCGATGCCTGGAAGGCGGGCGACAGCGGCGCGCATGATGCGATCCTGGCGGCCCTGCAGGATCTTCTCGCGAGGGCCGAGGCGCTTCTGCAGACGGATCAGGCTGACTTCACCGCGTTGTCCCGCTATCGCGACCAGGTGCTGGCCGATCAGCGCACCGTGACGGATGTGGTCAACGGGCTGAACGCGCGGCTTGCCGGCCTTCGCTCAATGATGAACAGCCGCCGCGGTGAACTCGCCAACCAGGAGAGACGGCTGGCAATCCTGCGGGCGATCCCCATCCTGCTGCCCTGGGCGATCGCGGAGATCGCAAGCCTGATCGGCACGAGCAAGACGCTGGAGCAACAGCTCTCCGACCTGGAAAACCAGATCGCGCAGCTCAATGGGCAGACCGCCCAGGCCAACCACGCGCAGGGGGTGGTGCAGGGATTCGGCAACCAGCTTCAACTGCTGGAAAACTCGATGCAGACCATGCTCAACGCCATCACGCTCACGCAAGGGCAGACCCAGCAGATCGTTCAGAGCGTGCGGGCGGGACAACAGGGCGGGCCGGTCCTGGTCGAGGGCTATCTGGCTACCCTGAAGGCCCAGGCGGACGGGCTGACAGCCTACCTCAATACCTGAACGGGAGATGCGTGGAGACCGTCGCAGAGCTTCGACCCGTCCGGAAATCCCGCTGTTTGTTACAGATATAGCCCGCCTGGAAGTCGTTCGGGCGCCGTGAAACCAACGAGCCAGTTATACGGCGGGAACATCCCGATCAGTGACAAATCCCATAACTGCCAGCCAACAGGATGGAGGTTGGGTGTCCCGCCACGACAATCGATGCCACCAGGGCGCGCCGGCGTGCGTCAATGACGGCGACCTGCCCCGCGTCCGGCAGCGGGAGGTAGAGCTTCTGGCCGTCCGGCGTGACTGCACCACGCGCCGGGGCCGCGGAAAGACTGATGGTGCCTACCGGGCGCACGGCTTCCAAATCGTACAGCAGGAGCGTCCTGGTCGTCGTGCTGGGAACCAGTGCCAGCGTATCGAACCAGGCGGTGTAAATGATGTCCACGCCGGTTGCCGCTTTCAGCACCGTGGTTTCTGGCGCGTCGCCATCGCGAAGCACGGTCAAAGTCCCAAGCTGGTTGTCGGCGACGAGCAGGTACGCGCCGCTGGCCGACGGGAAGGCAACGGTGGAGGCCGGGCCCGAATGGATCGGTGAAAGCGGGCCGCCGTGTTCCAGGTCCAGCACCCCGACACCGCCGCCGCCGTCTGGCTGCACGAACAGCCGCCTGCCGTTCGATGTGCGGCTGAGTGCCAGGCTGCCATACGGCAGGCCCGTGGCGATGGCGGTTTCGCGCCGAACGGTCGTGGCATCGATGACGTCGATGGCGCCTTGGCTTTTTCCGGCGACGTAGAGCGTGCGGCTGTTCGCGCTGAATACCATGTCCCGCGATGGTGAAAGACCCCCGACTCTGCCCAGCACCCGATGGCGCAGCAGATCAAGCAGCACGACGTCGCCACTACCGAGATCGGCCAGCGCCGGGAGTAGCCCGTCGCTGCTGACGGTGACGCGGCCAGGAACGATGCCGAGCGGCACCGTCCGGATCGAACCTGTTACAAGATCGACAAGGTTCACGCTCGACGCCTTTCCGTCGATGGCGAGGAGTTTGGCGATCGGCGAGGCCAAAGCGATCTGTTGTGGAACCAGGCCGGCGTCGATCGTCCCGGCGATGCGGTCGGTATCCGGATCGATGAAGGGAACCAGCGGTGATCCGGCCATGGTAACGAACACCGCGTGAGTCATATCGACGGTGTCTTCGTTGGCGTGTGCCGCGGTCGCGGCGGCCAACAGCGCGAATAGCGCGAGGATCAGGCGGCCGATCCGATGGTTTCCTTGGCTGGCGGAGTTTGGTTTCATCCGAACCTAACGACCTGTCTCGCTGGGCACATCCGGCCTGGGGTCCGGGCTGACGAAGCCATTCCGGTTCGGCATGGTGATCTTCGGCAGGTTTGATGCATCCAGCACCGTGTCGTCCGGCACGATCCCGTTCAGCGACAACACATAGGCCGAGACCGCATAAATCTGGTCAGCGCTCAACGACCCCGGCGCATTGAACGGCATCGCGCGGCGGACGAAATCGAACAGGATGGTGGCGTAGGGCCAGTAGCTCCCCACCGTGCGAAGCGGATTGGGCTTCGTCAGCGTGCCGAAGCCACCCGCGAGTGGATCTGCCCGTCCGCCCTGACCCTTGTCGCCGTGACAGGCGGCGCACGTTTCCGCGAAGATCGCGCGCCCTTGCGCGACGCTGCCTCGTCCGGGCGGCAGACCCTGCCCATCGGCGCGCACATCGATGTTCCAGGCGTTGATGTCCGCTGATGCAGGCGTGCGCCCCAAGTTGTAGCGCGGCGGGTCCGCATAAGCCGGAACCATCAGCAGGACGCCGGTGACACTGAGCGCGAGGCGGTCAAACCACATTCGTGATCGCTCCGCCTGGCGCGATCCGCCAGGTCTGCATGGCATTGAAATGATAACCCGAGTTGACGCCACGAACATCAATGAGCGCTTCTCGGGGCGGCTGCACGTACCCTGTCTCATCGACCGTCCGGCTTTGCAGCAAGGCGGGTCCGCCATCCCAGGTCCAAGGCAAGCGGAACCGTGTCAGACATTTGGGCAATACCGGCTCCTGCAACGTCGCCGCGTTCCACGACGCGCCGCCATCGGCCGATACGTCCACGCGCCGGATGCGGCCTCTGCCGGACCATGCAAGACCGGTGATTTCGTGGAAGCCGGGATCACGCAACTGCTGCCCGCCGGCGGGGCGGGTGATCACCGATTTCGCTTCCATCACGAAGGTGAATTGCCGCGCTTTGCCGTCCGGCATCAGGTCGGTGTATTTCGATGTTTCCTCGCGCGTTTGGAATGGCTGATCGCCGAGCTTCAGGCGGCGAAGCCACTTGACGCTCATGTTGCCCTCGAAACCGGGAAGGAACAGCCGCAGCGGGTAGCCCTGCTCCGGGCGCAGCCGCTCTCCGTTCTGGGCGTACGCGACAATCGCATCGTCCCAGGCCTTGTCGATGGGAATGCTGCGGGTCATGGCGGCGGCATCGGCGCCCTCGGCCAGCACCCAGCTTGCCGAGGGCTGGACGCCCACCTCGGCCAGAAGTGTCGATAGCGGAACGCCGGTCCATTCGCAGCAGCTCAGCAGGCCGTGCGTATCCTGTGGGGTCCAGCTTGGCTTGGCATCGCGGAATTCCGGGGTGTTGCCGGAACATTCCAGGAAGTGGATGCGCGAGACCGACGGAAACCGCAGGATGTCGTCCATCGTGAAGATCAGCGGGCGATCCGCCAATCCATGAATAAGCAGCCGATGAGCATCCGGATCGATCTTGGGTACGCCGGCGTGGTGGCGTTCGTAGTGCAAACCGTTTGGCGTGATGATCCCGTGCAGGTCCTGAAGCGGCGTACCGCTGGAGGATGCGGTCGGGAACCTGGCGATACCGCGCGGGCGCCGAACGACGTGCTGTTCAAACGGCGACGGAACACCATAGGGGGGATTAGCGACCGGTGCGCCTTGTTCCCGCATCCATGGTGGCGATTCCTGGGCCGTGGCGCGACGCACGCCCAAAAGCGTGCTGGCGCCAGCCAGAATCCCAAGGCGACGCGATATCGGCACCCCTTTTGTCCCTAGGCCGCAACGGGTCGGCGGCGGGCGATCAATTCCCGGGTCAGGGGCAGCAGGTCTCGGCCATAGGCGATGGCATCGTCCAGCGGGTCGAAGCCGCGGATCAGGAACGTCGTGATGCCCAGATCGTGATAATCCAGCAACGCATCAGCCACCTGCTCGGGTGTGCCCACGAGCGCAGTGGAACTGCCCTGCGCGCCCAGCAATCCCGCAATGCCGGTCCACAGACGCTTGTCCAACCTCGCACCCTTCGCCGCGGCGTCGAGCAGGCGCTGGGATCCGGCGTTCTCGGGCGGTGCCTTGCGGAAACTGTTGCTACGCTCCGCCAGATCACGCGCCCGCTCCAGGATTTCGTCGGCCTTGGCCCAGGCTTTCGCTTCGGTGTCCGCCAGGATCGGGCGCAGCGACAGGCTGAACCGGATCTTGCGGCCATGGCGCGCGGCCTCCGCCCGGACGCGTCCAACAAGTTCCGCGACCTGGGCGTAGGTCTCGCCCCACAGCGCATAAACGTCGGCATGCTTGCCCGCGACACGGATTGCCGCGTCCGAGGCACCGCCGAAATACACTGGTATATGCGGATGTTGCGGCGACTTCACCGCGGAGAAGGCCTGCTCCACATGGTAATACTTACCTTGATGGTCGAACGGCGCGGTGCTGGTCCACTCCCGCCGGACGATGTCCAGGTATTCGTCGGTTCGGGCGTAACGTTCATCCTTCCCGATAAAGCTGCCGTCCTGCCGCAATTCCTCATCGCTGCCGCCGGTGATGACGTGGAGCGCGATGCGCCCGCCGGTGAATACGTACAGGGTGGTGAACTGCCGGGCAGCGACGGTTGGCGCCGTGAAGCCGGGCCGGTGGGCGATCAGCAGGCCGAGGCGGCTTGTGACCGACGCCGCATGTGCCGCGACCAGGATGCTCTCGGGCGATGTGGAATGGAATGCCACGAGCGCCCGGTCGAATCCGCCGGCCTCGTGGATGCGAGCGGCCTGCTCGACATGGGCCGGGTCGAGCACGGGTGGTTGTGCCGGAATGATCTCGGACTGAAGTCTCGTGCCGATATAGCCGATGAATTCGACGCTCATGGTGGCGGCTCCGGAAGGTTGGTTGGTGGACGGTGGGGCAGTCGTTGGAAATAGTCAATACGAAGGGTGGTTCGTAAATAAGATACCCTTGTATGACGTGGAACTGGTTGACCGTCACATATCCACGTGAAATACCTGTGGTGGACACCACGGAGTTGAGCCAATGCGTGTTCAAGCCACCGGGCGGCGTTTCGCATGAACCACGTCGCACCGTCATTGGCGATCGATGATAGCGCCCTGCGAGCGCTCAGCCAGACGTTCGCAGCCGATGCCGCCCGGGTCGACAGTGAAGCCCGTTTTCCCGCGGCCAATATCGACCGGTTGCGACAAGCCGGGTTGCTGGCGCTGACCGTCCCCAAGCATTACGGCGGCCTGGGTGGTGGTTTGCTCGATACCACCCGCGTGCTGGGCATTGTCGCGGAAGGCTGCGCCTCCACCAGCCTGATCCTCGCCATGCAACTGTTCAAACAGGCGGGCCTGACCC
>JARLIN010000518.1 GCA_031291715.1 Rhodopila sp.
GGGGGGGACCCCCACCCCACAAAAAAAACCCCGCGGGGGCCCCTGCTGGGCGGCCCGCCCGGGGGGCCCCACCCCCTCGGGGGCCCCACCAGGGCGTGTCGGCTATTTACGGGATTCCGGCCCGGCGGAATATTCGATCTGTAGGCTCAGCCATTTGGGTGCCCACCGGCGGTAAAGCGTACGACCTGGCCGGAGCCGATCTGCAGATCCCGGGCGAACCCGACAAAACCGCAGGAAATTCCTTATTGCCGTCTACCTGGCCGCCGGCGGCACCAGGCTTATTTAGACTCGCCCTAACGAAGTCCGAAGAAACTCAGCACCGCGATAACGACGACGACAAGACCAACGATATAGATAAGATTATTCATTCCAGGCCTCCCTGTTGCGGCAATTGCCAATCAGCAGGGAGAAGAACCCGGCAGCCTCGTCAGCCGTTGCTTCAACAAGCAGTGTCATACCAACCGGTGAAAAGAATGAGGGCCTGCCTTCCCTCCACCGTCATGGTCCGGCGACAGTCCGGGCCATATGAACCAGCATCGTGCCGCGGTAGATTGCCCGGACCGCGCCGGGCTACGACGAGCGCCGGTGGTGTCACTCCTTTCGCCGTTTGGTATTAGACGTGGAAGCTTTCTCCACAGCCGCAGCGGCCCTTTTCATTTGGGTTCGTGAAAGTGAACCCCGCGGTCAGATGCTTCACCTCATAGTCCATCACAGTGCCGATCAAGAATAGTGACGCCTTGCGGTCCACGAGGACAGTCAGGTCCTTGTCCTTCACGACTTCATCGGTCGGTGCTGGTGCGTCCGTCCAGGACATGTCGTACGACATGCCGGAGCAGCCCTTCGTTTTGACACCGATGCGCAGCAGTTTGCCCTGCTCACCTTTCCCGTACAGCCCGCGCAACCGTTCGGCAGCGGCGTCCGTCAGTGTCATCAGCGGCGGCAGGGCGCGGGTCTTGCGAGGCGTGGTCGTTGTGGTGCTCATGGTCCAACCTATGTCGGGATCGATCAGAACATATTCAACTGGAGCCGAGCTTCCTCGGTCATGCGGGAGGGGTCCCAGGGCGGGTCCCATACCGTTTCGACGTGGCAGGATGTGACGCCGGGCACGGTAAGCACGGCGTTCTGCACTTGCTCCGGCAATTCCTGCGCGCTGGGGCAGGCGGGGGCGGTGAGCGTCATTTCGACCTTCACCCCGCCGTCATCGTTGATCTCTACGGCATAGATCAGGCCGAGTTCATAGATGTTCACCGGGATTTCCGGATCGTACACCGTTGCGATCGCCTCGATCAGTGTGTCCTCGCTGGGTAGCTTCGAGGTTTCGCCCATCGGGGTTTCACCATCCGGCGTCCAGGCAGTGGACGGCTGCCTCAAATCATTCACTGCTAGCCTCCTTCGTACCGTCCAACGCGGCGATCAGGGCGTGCCAGGGCAAAGTCGCGCATTTCACCCTGGAGGGGTACTCGTGGACCCCCGACAGCGGCGCCAGGCGCTCCAGCGCGTCGGCGACCGCCGCGTTGCAGGTTGGACAGATTCCGGTGCGAGCCATCTCCCGAAATGCTGCGAACAGCGCCCTGGCGTCTGTCTGGCTGCGGCCCTGCACGGTTTCGGCCATGAGGTCGGCCGAGGCGACGCTGATAGCACAGCCCCGCGCCTCGAACCCCACCCGGCCGATCGTGTCGGCATCGTATTTGACCCAGACCTGCACCCGGTCGCCGCACATCGGGTTGTCGCCTTTGGCCGTGGAATCGAAGGCGTCCAGGCGCTGCGCGTGGCGCGGCCTGCGGCCGTGATCCAGGATTACCTCCTGGTAAAGATCGCGCAGATCGTCGAAACTGTCGGTCTGCGTCACGCGAAAAACTCCCGCACACGGATCAGGCCGTCCGCCAGCGCATCGATTTCGGCGTGGGTGGTGTAGATGCCGAAACTGGCGCGGGCGGTGCTGTCCAGGTTGAAGCGGTGCATCAGCGGTTCGGCACAATGATGGCCGGCGCGGACGGCGATCCCTTGCCGGTCCAACAGTGTCGCCACATCGTGGGCGTGGGCCTTGTCCAGGGAGAATGAGATCACGCCGCCTCGGTCCTGTGCCTGGCCCAGGATATGCAGCCCTTGGATTCCCGCCAGCCGTGCCAGGGCGTGCTCTGTCAGAGACGCTTCGTGCGCGGCCATGGCGTCGTAGCCGATCGTCTGCACGTAATCGATCGCCGCTTTAAGGCCGATGCCTTCCAGAATCGCGGGGGTGCCGGCCTCGAACTTATGCGGCACGGCCGCCCAGGTGGATTGCTCGTAGGTAACGGACGAAATCATGTCGCCGCCGCCCATGAACGGCGGCATCCGTTCCAGCAGATCCCGCTTGCCCCACAGAACGCCGATCCCCGTGGGACCGTACAGCTTGTGGCCGGTCCAGACGTAAAAATCGCAGTCCAGTGCACGAACATCGACCTTGCGGTGCACGATGGCCTGCGAGCCGTCGAACATAACTTTCGCGCCATGCGCGTGGGCGATGCGGACGATCCGCTCCGCCGGCGTGATGGTACCCAGCACGTTGGACATATGCGTGATCGCGACGAGCCCAACCTTGCCGTCTTCCAACAGAGCCTCGAACGCCGCCATGTCCAGCTCACCGGCATCGGTAACCGGTGCAACCCGCAGCTCGATCCCGTGCGCATCGCGCAGCATCTGCCAAGGCACGATGTTGGAGTGGTGCTCCATGCCGGAGATCAGCACCGCCTGGCCGCGTTTCAGCACGCCGCGACCGTAGCTGTGCGCCAGCAGGTTGATCGCCCCGGTGCTGTTGCCGGTGAACACGATTTCGGAGCGATCGTTGGCGTTCATCAACGCCGCTACCGCATCGCGGGTCGATTCGTAGGCCTCCGTGGTCCGCTCGCTCATCCAGTGCAGGCCGCGATGGATGTTGGCGTATTGGGTTTCCATCGCGTTGACCATGGCATCGATCACCGCGCGCGGCTTCTGCGCCGATGCCGCGCTATCCAGGAAGACGAGTGGCTTGCCGCGAATCGTCTGTTTCAGGATCGGAAAATCCCTGCGGATCCGTTCGACGTCCAAGGCAGTGGGATTGGTCATCACGTTCATGCTTTCTGCCTTTCCCACCATCGCTCAACGGCGGCTTCCAGCCGGAAGCGGATCGTATCGTCGGCAACCGCATCCAAAGCCTCCGCCAAGAAGGCGCGCACCAGGATGGACCGAGCTTCGGCATCGGGGATGCCGCGGCTGCGGAGGTAAAACATCTGCTCCGCGTCCAGTTCGCCGACGGTCGCACCATGGCTGCATTTCACGTCGTCGGCGAAAATCTCGAGTTCCGGTTTGGAATCGACTTCCGCGTATGGCGATAGCAGCAGCGCCTGGTTCATCTGGTAGCCATCGGTCTTCTGCGCGTCGCGCGCGACCTCGATCCGGCCCTGGAACACGCCACGCGAGCGGCCAGCCAGCACGTTCTTCACCGTCTGGCGCGATGTGCACCCCGGCGCCGTATGTCCGACGACCGAGGTAAAATCCGCATGCTGCGACCCGGCCAAAAGCTGCGCCGCGTTCAGGTGGGCGATCGCCCCGGCGCCGGTCAGTTGCGCGTGGACTTCGGTCCGAGACAGCTGCGCCCCCAGGTTCAGCGTGAAGCTGTCATAGGTGGCTCCGGCTTCCACGTCCGCATAGGTGGTTGAGATATGGAAGGCGCTGGCGGCTTCGTCCTGCAAGCGTATATGCGTCAGGTGCGCACCATCGGCGATGTGGAACTCAGCCACGGTGTTCAGCAGATACGTCCCTTGACCGGCGGAGACTTCCACCAGTGTCAGTTGAGAACCTTTGCCCAGGCGGATGACGTGGCGTGGGTGGAAATCGGCGTCGCTCGCAGCGATGCTGATAAGCTGCACAACGCCGGCATCATATCCGGCGGGCACATGCAGTGCCGCGCCATCCTCGGCGAGCATGGTGTTCAGAGCCACCATTGGCTCGCGATCCGGCCAGCTAAGCGTGCCGAAATCCGGCTGTTCGGCGAAGCGCGCGAACCCGGCTGTGGGCATGACGGACAGATCCGGACGGAACGCCCCATCGACGAACACGAGACGTGGTGCATCCAGCAGCGGCAGCCCCGTCAGGATCGTCTCCGCCTCGTGCCGAGGCGCCGCGTCAGGCTTGAACGCAGTCTCCGCCACCGGACGAAGGCTGGTGTACTTCCACGCCTCGATCCGGCGCTGCTGGGTCCCACCAGGAAGACCGGCCGTACGGAACGCGGCGGCCGCGGCGGCACGCAGGGCGGAATCGCCCGGCAGGCGGCCGATCAAACTCTGATAGCGCTCCAGGAAGGCGATGGCTCCGGTGGTCACGCGGCCTCCGCGATCAGGCCGGCATACCCGCTCTTTTCCAGTTCCTTCGCGAGCTCCGGACCGCCGGTCCGAACGATCCGGCCGCCCGCCAGCACGTGCACGCGGTTGGGGACCAGATGATCCAACAATCGTTGGTGATGGGTGATGACCAAAGCCGAAAACTTCGGGCCGCGTAGCGCGTTTACGCCATCGGCAACGATCTTCAACGCGTCGATGTCCAGGCCGCTATCGGTTTCGTCGAGGATCGCCAGTTTCGGGCGCAGGATCGCCATCTGCAGCACTTCGTTGCGCTTCTTTTCGCCGCCGGAGAAGCCGACATTGACGTTGCGCTTCAGCATGTCGTCCGGCATCGCCAGCCGCTTCGTTTCTGCCCGGGCCAGTTTCAGGAACTGCACGGCGTCCAACTCGCTCTCGCCATGTGCACGACGGATCGCATTCAGCGCGGTGCGCAGGAAGTTCGCATTGTTCACACCGGGCAGCTCGATGGGCGCCTGAAACGCCAGGAACACGCCGGCGGCGGCCCGGTCTTCCGGTGCCATACCCAGCAGATCGACGTCGTTGAACGTCACGGTCCCGGCGGTGACTTCGTAGTCCTCACGTCCCGACAGCACGTAGCCCAGAGTCGACTTACCGGAGCCGTTCGGCCCCATGATGGCGTGCACCTCGCCCTCTGGCACCGTCAGGTCGATGCCCTTCAGGATAGGCTTGTCATTGATCGAAGCGGCCAAGCCGCGAATATCCAGCATGCGAATTATCCCACCGATCCTTCGAGTGAAACAGCCAGGAGCTTTTGCGCCTCGACGGCGAACTCCATAGGCAGTTCCTTCAACACGTCCTTGCAGAAGCCGTTGACGATCAGGCCGACGGCATCTTCCTCTGACAGCCCACGCTGGCGGCAATAGAACAACTGGTCGTCGGCGATCTTCGAGGTCGTAGCCTCGTGCTCCACCTTCGCCGTCGGGTTGCGGCTTTCGATATACGGCACCGTGTGCGCGCCGCACTGATCGCCGATCAGCAGGCTGTCGCACTGGGTGAAATTCCGCGCATTCGAAGCGCTCGGCAGCATTTTCACCAAGCCGCGATAGGTGTTGTTCGACTTGCCGGCGCTGATGCCCTTGGAAATGATCGTGCTGCGCGATCCCTTGCCGATATGGATCATCTTCGTTCCGGTATCAGCCTGCTGGTGATTGTTGGTCACCGCGACCGAGTAGAACTCACCGACACTGTCCTCGCCGAGGAGTACGCAGGACGGATATTTCCAGGTTATCGCCGATCCGGTTTCGACCTGCGTCCACGAAATCTTCGACCGCGCACCCCGACAAGCGCCCCGCTTCGTGACGAAGTTGTAGATCCCGCCCGTGCCGTTGGCATCGCCCGGATACCAGTTCTGCACCGTGGAGTATTTTATCTGCGCATCGTCCATCGCAACCAGTTCAACGACCGCGGCATGCAACTGATTTTCGTCGCGCTGCGGCGCTGTGCAGCCCTCCAGATAACTCACATGGCTGCCGGCCTCGGCAATGATCAGCGTCCGCTCGAACTGCCCGGTATTGCGAGCATTGATGCGGAAATAGGTCGAAAGTTCCATCGGGCAGCGGACGCCCTTGGGGATGTAGCAGAAGCTGCCATCGGTGAAGACGGCGCTGTTCAGCGCGGCGAAAAAATTATCCGCCACCGGCACGACGGTCCCAAGATATTGCTTCACCAGGTCGGGATACTCTCGCACCGCCTCGCTGATCGGACAGAAGATCACGCCAGCTTTGCGCAGCGTCGCCTGGAACGTGGTGGCGACCGACACGCTGTCGAACACGGCATCCACCGCGACCTGGGTGTTCTCCACGCTATCGGGATCGACACCGGCCAGCAGAGCGCGCTCCTTCAGCGGTATGCCGAGCTTCTCATACATTTTCAGGAGCTCGGGGTCGACCTCATCGAGGCTTTTCGGCCCGGCCTTCTTTTTCGGCGCCGCGTAATAGTGCAAATCCTGATAGTCGATCGGCGGATGGTCCACCCGCGCCCAATGCGGTTCGTCCATCTTCAGCCAGGCGGCATAGGCTTTCAGCCGCCATTCCAGCATCCACTCGGGTTCTTCCTTGCGCGCTGAGATCAGGCGGATGATGTCCTCGTTCAGCCCTTTGGGCGCGAAGTCCATCTCGATCGTCGTCTCGAAGCCCCATTTGTAGCCGGACTGCGTGACGGACTGAACGGTGTCGAGCGTTTCGGTAACAGCTGCCATGAAAACGTCCTATTCGGCGGCGGACTGGAGTTGGGCCTGATGCGCAGGCAGCCGGAACGCCGGCAGAAGCGCCACCTGCATGTCGGCCAGGGTGATGCCGGACAACGCCTTGCGGATGGCTTCGTTCACCGGGTCCCATCGTCCGCGCATCGGACACAGGCCCTGGGACTCACAGCCTGCGCCCGACCCTTCGACGCAGGCAGTTAGCGCGATCGGTCCGTCGATCGCGGCGATGACATCGGCGATCGGGATGGCGCTCAGGTCACGGTTCAGCCGGTACCCGCCTCGGGCGCCTCGCTGCGACGCAACCAGGTCGCCGGCCGCAAGCGATTTCAGTACCTTGGCGACGGTGGGTTCGGGAATGCCTGTCGCGGCGGCGATGCCGGGTGAAGTCTGGACACCGTCCATCCCCGATAGGCGGACGAGCACCACGACGGCATAATCCGTCAGCTTCGACAGCCTGAGCATGGCGTGCCAATCCTTGCTTCCTGCGCGTTGCGGTTATCCGGACTGTCTCAGTCCTGATTGGGTGGGAAATGGCGTATCCCGAGGGCAGCGTCAAGGGGTTCGGCGTGGATCGAGAAAGACACGCGGCCGGCATTCGGCCGACGTCACCCTCTCGCCCGCGCCTCGGCCAAGCAGCTCGGGTCTGATGTGGTTCCACTATGACCTCTCCCGCGTCTGTGTGCGGCACCGGCTTCAATGTTGCATGGGTTCACAGCGAACTCGGACGCGACTAGTTTCGCCGCCATCGCATCCAGGAGGGAATGATGGCGGGAATGATGGAAGGCAAGGTCGCGGTCGTGACCGGCGCCGGCGGCGGCATTGGACGGGAAATCGCCCTGATGATGGCGGCCGCGGGCGCCAAGGTGATCGTCGCCGATATCGGCGCCTCGCTGACGGGAGAGGGCGGTTCGGCCAGCCCGGCGGAGCAGACCAAGCAGTTGATTGAGCAGAAGGGCGGCGCCGCGGAAATCTGTACCGAGTCCGTCTCCACCTGGGGATCGGCGCAGAAAATCGTCCAGGCCGCACTGGACCATTTCGGCCGCATCGATGCCGTGGTGAACAACGCCGGCATTCTGCGCGACGTGATTTTCCACAAGATGACCGAGGATGACTGGCTGTCCGTCATCGCCGTCCATCTGAACGGCAGCTTCTTCGTCTCCCGCGCCGCGGCGGAACACTACCGCAAGCAGGAGAGCGGCACCTTCGTGCACATGAGCAGCACGTCGGGCCTGATCGGCAATTTCGGCCAGGCGAACTACTCGGCCGCCAAGCTGGGCATCACCGCGCTGTCGAAGTCGATCGCGCTGGACATGCAGCGGTACAACGTCCGTTCCAACTGCATCGCACCGTTCGCTTGGAGCCGCATGACCAGCTCCATCCCCGCGACGACACCCGAGCAGCAGGCGCGGGTGGCGAAAATCCAGCAGATGACACCGGACAAGAACGCGCCAATGGCGGTTTACCTGTCGTCCGATGCCTCCAAGGACGTCACCGGCCAGGTGTTCGGCTGCCGGATGAACGAGATGATACTGTTCAGCTCGCCTCGCCCAATCCGCATCGTACACAAGGCGGACGGCTGGACGCCCGAGAGTATCGCCGAGATCGCAGCCCCGGCGATGAAGGCGGCGTTCATGCCATTGGACCGCTCGGGTGACGTGTTCAACTGGGATCCGGTGTAAAGCGGCTAGCACAGCACAGGCGGCCGGGTCTGACCCGGTCGCCATTTCCGCCGACAGTGCCATCCGGGCAAATGTCTCTAATGCCTCGAGCCCGGCAGCTGATCACAAAAGCCGCTGTCCCGCGAGGCAGCGGGGCCACCATCTGAGCCTAAGAGCCGTGCAAGCCAACCTCCAGGCGGTGAGCCCGAGCCAGATCGCATCATCGGCGCGACTCATCATTTGTTAAGGTTCTGCTGATACATCCGCATGGCCGTCCACCGGTCCCCAAGGGCCAGCCATAGGAAAACGTCATGTCAATCAGCGCCGTAAACGGGGCCACCCGGGCTTATCAGCAAACGGAACCGACCCAGTCGGTGACGCCGGCACCCGCCCAGACTCCGTTCAGCCAGCAACTGGACATCCAAAGCGCGCAGACAGGTGCGACGCATGGGCATCATCACCACCACGCCCCGGCATCTCAATCCGTGACGTCTTCATCGGCCTCGGCCACGGCCGCGGCGGCTGCGGGAGGAACCTCATCCAGTACCGTGGGGTCGTCCGTATTGAACTTACTGTCGTAACCGCCTTGCCGGCTCCAGCGGCGCTTCGAGTCCACGTAGATTACCGACGGCACCTTTTTTGACGCATTGCTGAGGACGGCCGAAATCCACGCGATCTGCGCCCGGTATCCCGCGGTGGTTCTCAAGCCACACCCGCTCGACTGGTACCACTCGCTGCTGGAAGTCACAGCCGCCGCCCCAACCCCGTGATCGGCGTGATCGAGGACAATGTCTACCGGATGCTGTCACTGCCGCAGATCGGTGGGGTGCTGACGGTGAACTCTGGTCTGGCGCATGAGGCGCGCTATTTCGGGAAACCTGTCCATGCACTGGCACCACAGCCGATCCGCCCGGCCTGGCGCGGCGCGGCGCCGGATGCCGGATCGCATGCCTCATTGGATGATGTCGTGCTGACGCCGGATTTCTGGCGCATTGTCTTGGCGCCGCATACGTCTGTTACCCCGGCCGACGGGATGCGTCTGCGACCAAAGCCGAACCGGCTGAGGATCGCGCTGGATAGTTTCTGGAATTACCAGGAGATCGACACCGATCGGATTCCCCGCCCTGCCGGGGTCTGACCGCTAGGTGGAAACCTGCTCCAGCACCGCCCGCGACTGGCGTATCCCGCCAAATCGGATGAGCACGGCCGGCAGCAGCGCGCCGGGGATGATGATCCACAGAATCCAGCCCAGATGGTCCGGCCCGAACGCATACAATGGGCCGAGCAGGGTGACGCCCGCCCAGGCACCCATGTGGCCCAGGCCGTCTGTCCAGGCGAACGCCTTCGACCGGATGCGTGTCGGGTACGCGACCGCCGTGTAGTTATACAGGTTGAACAGGAACAGCCCTGTGCCGATCCGGCTGACGATATAGCATGCCGCGATCACCCATAGGTTCGGCATCAGCCACGCTACGGTCCACGCGGCCGCGAACAGCAGGCCCATCACGAAGATCACCTCGCGCCGTTCCACCCGCTCCCCCAGACGCGCATTGACCAGGAAGCCAACGAACAGGGCGGCGTAAGCGACCGCGATGGTCAGGAAGACGAAATGCGGCGATCCGCCGTGATCCACCATGAATACCGCGGCGAAGGCGCCGACGCCGTAGATCAGCCCGGCGTAGGCGAGCAGCCAGACGAAGATCAGCAGCCAGGTGCGGCTACGATACAGCGGGCTGGTGAACAGCTCCGTCCACGATCCGCCCTGGGCGCTGATCACCGGATCGAGTACCGGGTTCGGCGCCGGCAACGGTTCGGCCGAGGCCGCCCGGCATCGCTCTTCGTATAGCGCCATCACCCGCTCGGCCTCTTCGTGCCGGCCATGCGCTTCCAGCCAGCGGGGTGACTCGGGTAACTTCCAGTAGAGCAGCGGCAACAGGACCACCACCTCGATCGCCGCACTGACCCACAGGAAGAGCTGCCAATTGCTGGGTATCCAGGCGAAGGCGAGGAGGTTGACGCCGACGGCCACCAGTGCCGTTACGCCCTGGGAGGTCAGCAGCACATGGTTGCGAACCTGCGGCGAGGTCATCTCTGACAGATACACCGAGTGCGTCGCCACGATCCCGCCGACCCCCAGCGTGCTGAGCACCGAAAGCACCACCATCCAGCGGAAATCGGTGACGTAGGCGAAGGGCCAGATGCAGATGCCGCCCAGCAGAGTCGCCAGCAGAATCGCCGGGCGCCGGCCATAGCGATCGGCCACCCAGCTCATGATATAGACCCCGAGGAGGATGCCGAGGCCGACCTGCAGCGCCTGGATGACGGCGTATTGTACCACGTCGATGATATGGTTCGGCCGCCAGACGAAAGGATACAGCCTGGCGCCGATGCCGTCGGTGTCGAAGATGATGAAACCCCAGGTGACCTCCACCAGGATCGCGAGCTGCCATTGCACCCGTGTCAGCGGCAGTCGATCGATCCGCGCGGCCATGACTCCGTCGTACGTGATACGCTCAGCCATCCGTAGCCTCCCTCGGTGGCATGCCCACGCCGACTGGCTTGCTCTTGTGCGGGAAGCTCAGTGGCGCGGAAAGAAGCTTAGGATGGGTTTTGCCGGAGGGACAAACTTAATCTACGCGGTGCCGGGCCTGGGCTGCTTCATTTTGCAATCACCAAATGCAAATTGGGCCCTCTAGCGTCCGTGCGGCCTCACAATGGTGCGATCCAAGAATGGAATATGACCGTCAACGCGCCAGACCCCTTATCTCAACCGCTTCTCCATATAGACCCGATCGAACCCCTTCTCACGTCGCCGCTCCCGCTCGACATACCCTCGCGCGGAATAGATCGCGATATTCTCCACCATCAGCGCATTCGTGTACAGGGTGATCGTGTTCCACCCACACCGTGCGGCTTCGGCCTCGGAGAAATCCAGCAGCCTCCGCCCAATACCGCGACCCTGCCGATCCGGCCGCACCGCGATGTTATCGAGCAAGAAAAAATCCGGCCCATCCTCCAGTACCAGTGCGCCGGCGATGCCACCGCCGTCCTCCAGCACCCAGACCTGATCCGCCGCGATCCGAGCCGCGTAGTCGTCCAGCATCGGGCCAGGCGCCGTCCCGATAACCACCACATATCGCTGATATGCCGCCAGCACGACGTCCCGCACCGCACCCGCCTCATCGGCGCACGCCCGGCGGATCATTCCGCCGCCGCGGCCATATCCTGCTCGGCCGCCGCTTGCAGACCCATCGCCTGGGCCAGCCGCTCCAGACGCCGGATCACGCTCTCCCCGGCGAACACGCCGCTGTTCTCCCGCAGCCGCAACACCAGCCGCGGTCCTTCGATCCGCAATCCGGTCCCCGCCAGCAAATCCTTCGTGCCAGCCGAGAGGGTGTAGGCCAGGCGCAGGGCGATCCCCAGCACCTCGGCACGGTTGGCGGTCTCGATGTCCAACAGCAGGCGCGACGGGCGTAGGAACGCCGCATCGGAATCCGCCTCGTACCGCAACGCCACGGCCAGAGCCAAGAACGCCCGCGATTGATGGTCCAGCCCGACACCGGGCTGGCGAAGCACGCGCAGGTATGCCTGCTCCGCGCGGAATTCCGGATGGTCGTGGCTGCCGATATCCGACATCCAGCACATCGCTTCACGCAGCCGCGTGGCGCCGAGCGTCTCGCGAGGAAAGAGCGGCCGGGTCCAGTCCATGAGCGCGGGCGGCAAGGAGGGATCGCGGCCGTGTCGGGCTGCCAGTTCCCAGGCGGCGCCGAGGAGCGGGTCCTGCTGCTGAATCTCCCGCGGCATGCGACGCATGAACCATCCCTCGCGTAGCCCGCTGGCGCTGAAAACCACGCGGCGCACATTGGTCACGCGTAGCAACCGGCGCAGCACGATCGCCGCGAACGGCAGATCGTCGATCCGGCGGCGGGGTGCGCCCGGCAGCCGTTCCAGCACCCTTCGGGTCGATGCCGAAATCAGGCCGGCAAGGTCGCGCGCCTCCTCCCGCCCGATGGTGTAGTGATGCACCATGTTCAGGGGGTAGCCGGTCTGCGCCATGTGTATGCGCGCCAACGCGCGCCAGGCGCCCCCCACAAGATAGAGATCGTTGCCGGCCGCCTCGCCCAGCCAGGGCACCGCTTGCAGATCGGCCTCCGCGATGGCTCGCGCCCGAACCGGATCGCCTCCGGATCGCTCCGCCAGTCGAATAACGCCCAGCTTCAGCGTCTGCGACGGCCCACGCTCGCCCTCGACCAGCCGCACCACCTCCAACGAACCACCGCCAATATCCGCCAGCACACCATCCGCGGCTGGGATGCCGCACAGCATGCCGTCCGCCGAGTAGGCCGCTTCCTCCTGACCCGACAGGATGTGGATCGGCACGCCAGGCAGCCGGTCGCGCAGTGCCTCCACGAAAGCGGGTCCGTTCTCGGCGTCGCGCACGGCCGCCGTTGCCAGCACCTCGAATGGATTCGCCTCCATGGCGCGGGCGATTGCGTGATAGCGGTGCATCACCGTCAGCGCCTGGCTGACGCCTTCGTCGTTCAACCGTCCTGTCGCCTGCAGGCCGCGGCCCAGCCGCAGTACGGCCTTTTCGTTAAAGATCGGCATTGGGTTGCGGGTATGGCCCTCATAGACCACCAGCCGGACCGAGTTGGACCCGAGATCGACCACACCGCAGCGCGGCAGCGGAGAAGGGGATGCAAAGGGCATGCGTCAGTCCTGGTTCACCCGGTCCTGCCGTCGTGCCCCTATCATGGGAGACGGTACCGCTCCCGCGAACGGGGCGGCTGCAGCCGGCCCATGCAGCGCCGATCCTCGGCCGGACAAAGACGGATTGGTCATGAAGTAGTCGTGCGCGGACACCGGCTTGCGCCCGGGCGCGACACGGGTCCAGGCCCCATCGGACCTCAGTTCCCACGATTGCAGCGAGTCTTTCAGATTGATCACCATGATCTGGTCCAGCACCTGGGCATGGACCGTGGGGTTATGGATGGGCACCAGCGTTTCGACGCGCCAGTCCATGTTGCGCTCCATCCAGTCGGCGGAGCTGATGAAGACTCGCGCGTGGCGGCTGGGCAGCGGGTGGCCGTTGCCAAAGGCGTAGATACGGCCGTGTTCCAGGAAGCGCCCAACGATCGACTTGACGCGAATGTTATCCGACAGGCCGGGCACTCCGGGGCGCAGGCAGCAGATACCGCGGATCACCGCCATGACCTTCACGCCGGCACGGGACGCCTCATACAGCGCGTCGATCAGTTCGACATCGGTCAGGCTGTTCATCTTCAGCCAGATGGTGGCGGGTTTGCCGTCACGTGCGAAAGCGATTTCCTTGTGGATCAGAGCCAGAAGTTTCGCTCGTATCGTCAGTGGACTGAAGCCCAGCTCTTCCATTATTTCCGGCCGGGCGTAACCGGTCATGAAGTTGAACAGGCGGGCGGAATCGCGTGTCAGGGCTGGGTCGGTGGTGAAGAAGCTAAGGTCGGTGTAGATACGCGCGGTGATCGGATGATAATTTCCGGTACCGAAATGGGCATACGACCGGATCGCACCGGCCTCCCGCCGCACCACAAGCGATAGTTTCGCATGTGTCTTCAATCCGGTGAAACCGTACACCACCTGTACGCCGGCCGCTTCCATACGCCGCGCCAGCCGGATGTTTGCTTCTTCATCGAAACGGGCGCGCAGTTCGACCATGGCGGTGACCGATTTTCCGGCCTCGGCCGCTTCGATCAGTGCATTGACGATCGTGCTGTCCCGGCTTGTGCGGTACAGCGTCTGTTTGACCGCGATCACCGCGGGGTCCTGTGCCGCCTGCCGCAGGAACTGAACCACCACGTCGAAGCTTTCGTATGGATGGTGAACGATGATGTCCTTGGCGCGGATCGCGGCGAAGCAGTCGCCGCCAAAATCGCGGATGCGTTCCGGGAACCGCGGCGTGTAAGGCGCGAACAGCAGATCATGCCGGTCGTCAACGATCAATTGCCTCAGGTCAGCCAGACCCAGCAGGCGCTGGTCGTCGTGAATTTCGTCCGGAGCGGCGTCCAACTCATCCACCACCAGCTCGCGCAACTCGCGCGGCATGGACTCGTTGACTTCCAGATGGATCGCCACCCCGCGGCGGCGCCGCTTCAAAGCGGTTTCATACGACCTGACGAGATCCTCGGCCTCTTCCTCGAACTCCACGTCGGTGTCTCGAATCACCCGGAACAGCCCGCTGCCGGTCAGGCGGAAGCCGGGAAACACCCGATCCAGGAACAGGACGACAAGGTCTTCTAGCAGGATGAACCGGATCGCCCCCCCTGCCTCGGCGGGCGGTAAGCGGATGAAACGCTCAACCTGGCTGGGCAGCGGCAGCATGCCTCGCATGCCCTGGCCGTCATCTTCCCGCACCAGCAGCAGCGCCAGCACCAGACCCATATTGGAGATGAACGGAAACGGATGCGCCGGATCGACTGCCAGCGGCGTGACCACCGGAAACACCCGCTCCATGAACCAGGCGTCCAGCCATGACTTATCGGCGTCGGACAGACGCTCCGGAGTACACAGCTCCAGTCCGACTCCGCGCAGCAGCGCCAGCAATTCGCGCAGGATGCGTTGCTGATCGGCCAGCAGGGTCTCAGACCGTACCTTGATGTCGGCGAGTTGCTGCGCCGCGGTACGTCCATCGGCCGAGGTGAATGTTGCACCGGCCTTCGCCTGTCCGATCAATGCGGCGACGCGCACCGAATAGAATTCATCCAGGTTGGATGCGCTGATCGACAGGAAGCGCAGCCGTTCCAGCAGTGGATGACGAGGATTTTCCGCCTCTTCCAGGACGCGGTGATTGAAATCCAGCCAGGACAGCTCGCGGTTTATGAACCGCTCCGGGTTGTCCAACCCTATCAAGGGTTCGGCGGCACGGAGCGGCCTCGCCTTGGCCGGCCTCGCCAACGCGGGCTTGCCGGGCGGGGATTCGAGGGACGATTCCGCCCGTTCAATCAGATCGGTGACGTCCGCCTTCATTGACATCGATGCGGTCCTTCGCGTGACGGGCAGGTACCTTACAGGAAGCCAAGGGGGTGCGTGGAGGGGGCACCGTCCAACATGGAGATTTCGTCAGCATCCGCGACGGCCAACCCATCCTCAGCCAGCACCATTGCGGCGAGCGAGCGCGTGATCCCCGACCCGAGCGCAAGGCTGACCCGATCCAGGCGCGCCACCGCTTCCCGAAATGCTGCCGGAGACCGGGGCAACCGAAGCCTCAGCCAGTCCTGAACGGGCTGGGCCACCGTCAGTTGCCGGTCCGCCAGCAGGCGCATCAACAGTGCCTCCAGCAGTTCGTCGTTCGGCGGTCCGATTTCCACTGCCGTGATGGCGCGCAGACGGCTTGAAAGGTCGGGCAGCCGAACCGGCCAGCGCGAGGGCGGACTTCGGCCAGACAGCAGTACGCGCAGCCCCCGGTCGCGCGCGGTGTTCAGGAGATGCAGCAACAGCGTTTCATCGGCAACGGTGTCGGCGTCATCCAACGCCAATGCGCCGGTTTCCGGAAGGCTTTCCAAATCGCGCAGGGTCTGACCCGCCAACAGCGTGGCTCCCACCCGATTCGCCCAGATATGCAACAGATGCGATTTGCCGCAGCCGGCCGGCCCCCACAGTGCCAACCGCCGGTCCGGCCAATCGGAATCAAGCCAGGCCAGCGCCTCCTGGTTCGACTCAGCGGGCAGGAAATCCAGCGCGTCGTAGCCCGGCTGGTGCCTGAACGGCAGCGGCAGTTGCAATCGGTCGGATAGCATCAGGTCACGATCGGTCAGGCGGGGGGCGGATCGAGATAAAGCGGGCTGGCCAGGTACCGCCGCAACCAGAATCGCGCCAGCACCCCGATCGTCGCCGCTATCGGCACCGCCAGCATCACGCCAAGGAAGCCGAACGCCGCGCCGCCGGCGAACAGGGCGAAGATGACCCACACCGCGGGCAACTCCACCCGGTCCCCGAGGAAGCGCGGATAGATCACATAGCCCTCCAGGATTTGCCCGATAACAAGCACTGAGGCCACGACCGCCACGCCGCGCCATTGCGGAAACTGCGCCAGCGCCAGGCCGATCGCGGTGACGCCGCCGGTGATCGAGCCGACATAGGGGATGAACGACAGCAGCCCGGCGGTCAGGCCGACGATCAACCCCAGGTCCAGCCCTGCCACCGTCAGGCCGCCGGCGTAATAAAGTGCCAGAAACAGGCAGCACAACGCCTGACCGCGCACCCAGGCGGACAGGATGCGGTCGACTTCGCGCGCCTGGGCGCGGATGACATCGCGGTAGCGGTAAGGCAGCCATGAATCGACCATGTGGACGACATTCTGCCAGTCGCGCAGCAGATAGAAGCCGACCACCGGGGTCACGACCGCCAGCGACAGTACGTTAAAGATGGCGAAGCCGCTGCCGATCACGCCGGTGACTGTAGAGAGCAAAATGCTCAGCATCGACCCGGCCTGGCCGCTGACCAGGTCGCGCAGCTTGTCGTTCACAACGTCGGGGCCGAAATTTTCTTGCAGGTGCGTCAGCTCCTCCCGCGCCCAGCCTTGCAGCAGCGTGGCGTATTGCGGGATGCGGTTCACCAGCAGGCCGATCTGTACCACCACCAGCGGGTAGAGAAGCAGCGCGAACAACAGTACCGCGGCGATGACCCCGAGGATCATCAGCAGCGCCGCCAGACCGCGCGGCAGGCCCAGGCGGGTGAGCCGTGTGGCCGCTGGATCGAGCGCATAAGCGATCACCGCCGCCGCGACGAACGGCGCGAGGACAGAGGCGAAAAGCTGCAACGCGAGCCAGAACGCCACCAGCAAACCGATGATCAGCGCGAATCGCTGGATCCGCGTCGCCCCGAATGTCCGCACCGGTTCGGCCACCGGTTCCATTGGCGCCGAAGCGATGAGCTGATCTTGGTCCGCTGCCGGCAAATCGGTCCCCCAATTCAATCGCCATGTGCGGTGTTCCAGACATAGGCCGCGCCCGAGGCCAAAGTCGTCACCGCCACGCACCAGGTCAGTACCACCGCCAACCCGGGGATGCCCAGGCCGAATCCGCCCTGCAGCAGGCTGACCGCTATCAGCACGATCTGCATCAGGGTGTTCAGCTTGGAGATATACAGCGGTCGGATCGCCACCGCATGTCCTAACACAGCCAACACGACAACCCCGCCGACGATCAGCAGGTCGCGGAACACCACCAGGATCGCCAGCCAGTCCGGCAGGGCGCCGACCGTGGCCAGCGTGATATACATCGTCACCAGCAACGCCTTGTCCGCCACCGGGTCCATGAGCGCGCCGACAGCGTTACCGCCATAGCGGCGCGCCAGCCATCCATCCAGAGCGTCGGACAGGCCGGCGGCGACGAACAAGAAGAAGGCCTGGTCGATCCGGTGCTCCAGCACCAGCCAGAACGCCAGCGGCACGGCGCAGAGCCGACCGAAAGTGATAATATTGGGGAGGTTCACCAGGGACGCGGTCGTCCCCGGTGGCGTCGGGGAGCCATCAGGCATTCAATGCCGCTCCCATCTGTGGCGGGTGGATTGCAATCGGTGGCCTGCCCATGGTTTCTGTCTTCCTCCATCCACCGAGCGGCTAACGGTATAGAGGTTTGCCATGACCAGTGCGGATCACCAAGACGCGCATCCGGCGTCGAAGCCCAGCAGCGGGCTGGATTACCGCGCCGCCGGTGTCGATATCGAGGCCGGCGATGCTTTGGTGGAGATGATCAAGCCGCTCGCCACGGCAACCAGCCGATCCGGGATAATGGGCGGGCTGGGCGGTTTCGGAGCCCTGTTCGACCTGAAAGCCGCGGGTTTCACCGATCCGGTGCTGGTGTCCACCACCGACGGCGTCGGCACCAAACTGAAGATCGCCATCGAAACCGGGCTGCACGACACCGTTGGCATCGATCTGGTCGCGATGTGCGTCAACGACCTGGTGGTGCAGGGCGCTGAGCCGCTGTTTTTCCTCGATTATTTTGCTACCGGCAAGCTGTCGGTGGAGCAGGCCCGTGCGGTGATCGCCGGCATCGCCAGCGGCTGCCATGAAGCCGGTTGCGCCCTGGTCGGCGGCGAGACCGCCGAAATGCCCGGCATGTATGCCGAAGGCGACTACGATCTGGCCGGGTTTTCTGTCGGAGCGGCGGAGCGGGGCAACCTTTTGCCCCGCCCGATCGCGGTCGGCGACTATATCCTTGGTCTGGCCAGCGCCGGCGTCCACTCCAATGGGTTCTCCCTGGTTCGCCGGGTTGTCCAGGCCAGCGGCCTGCGCTGGACCGATCCCGCCCCATTCGCGCCGAACCAGACCTTGGGCCAGGCGCTGATGACGCCCACCCGAATCTATGTCCGCTCCATGCTCGCGCTGCATCGAGCCGGATTGCTGAAAGCGGCGGCGCACATCACCGGCGGCGGACTGCCCGGCAACCTGCCGCGCGTGCTCCCTGACGGCACGGTGGCGGCATTGACCACGACGTGGCCGGTTCCATCGGTATTCGGCTGGCTCGCTCGCACCGGCGGCGTCGAGGCAACGGAAATGCTGCGCGTCTTCAACTGCGGCGTTGGCATGGCGCTGGTCGTCTCCGACCCAGACGCGGCGATCAGGCTACTGGAGGCGGAAGGCGAAGCCGTCAGCCGTATCGGCGTGATCGAGGCCGCGGAGGGCCCTGCGTCCGTGCGAGTTCAACCCCCGGTTGGCTGGCCGACGTGAAGCGCCGCACCGCCATCCTGATCAGCGGCCGCGGCTCCAACATGGAAGCGCTGATCGCGGCGGCGCGCGACCCGGACTATCCGGCGGAGATCGTATTGGTGCTGTCCAACCGTCCCGACGCATCGGGTCTGGACATCGCCCGCGCCGCCGGGATCGAGGCCGAAGCGATCGACCATCGCGATTTCGGCCGCGACCGGGCCGCGCATGAAGCCGCGATCGATGTTGTGTTGCGGGCCGCGGACATCGAGATCGTCTGCCTCGCCGGCTATATGCGCCTGCTTACGCCGGTCCTGGTGAATGCCTGGCAGGGCCGCATGCTGAACATCCACCCCAGCCTGCTGCCGTCCTTCCCCGGCCTGCGTACCCATGCCCGCGCGTTGGAGGCGGGCGTGAAGCTGCACGGCTGCACCGTTCATCTGGTCACGGAGGAAATGGACGCAGGGCCGATCCTCGGCCAGGCGGCCGTGCCGATTCTTCCCGGCGACTCCGAGGACGATCTGGCCCAGCGGGTGCTACGGCAGGAACATGCGCTCTACCCGGCCGCACTGGCCGCGTTCGCCGGCGTGGCCTGGGGACTGCCCGACGAGGGGGCTTGCCTGACCAATCCGCTGCCGTGGCAAGGGCCGGCGCGGTAGAGGCGCCGCATCCCCCTCCCCGTTTTTGTCATCGCTCGGCCTTCGCCAAACCATGACAACAGGTATTCATCTTCCGTTAAGCTTTCTCTGCCAGTGTCCCCGCGAACGGTCTTCGGACCCTAGAGCGCGATCGTCTGAGGTTGCATCGACCTCAGACGTGAATCGCCCTCTCAAGCAAATGAGATAGAGCGTGATTGCTTCAGCCTGAAGCGATCATGCTTTAGCGAGGCCCAAAATGAACCTCCCCATCCTGACGCCGCCAGATCCCGCCACGCTCCAGAATTTTTTCTTCCCCGTGTTCTGGGGCGCGACCGACCGGGACATGGTCACCAGCCTGGTAAAGGCGGTTACCGAACGGGTCCAGCCCGGGTTCCATTTCGCGGACAACTTCTTCACTTGGGGCCGTAACAACTCCATGTTCGAGGATGGACCGTTCGTCCAATCCTGGCAGGGCAACACGGAATCCGCTTCCGACTTCGCCATCGTCTGGCGCCGTTATGTGCTGGCCTGTGCCGCCTATCACGCGGTGCATCTGGACGGTGATTTCGTCGAATGCGGCTGCTACCGTGGGGTTGGCATCAAGACGGTGGTCGATTACCTCGGCGGCCCGGCCTTCCCGCGCACTTTCTGGGGCTACGACCTGTTCGAGCACAGCCCCGAAATGGAACACCATTCGATGAAGGACCACGGCCCCGACCTGGCCGGCGAAATCCGCGCCAAATTCGCCGCGTATCCGCAGGTGAATATCATTCAGGGCGAAATTCCGGGCGTGTTCGGCAGCCAATCCCCCGACCGAATCAGCTACCTGCATATCGACCTTAATCAGGCCACCGCCGAGATCGCGGCCCTGAACGCCTTGTTCGACAGGGTCGTGCCATCGGGAATCGTCGTCCTGGACGACTACGAGTGGGCAATGGCCTATCGCCGCCAGAAACTGACCGAGGATCCGTGGTTCGAGTCCCGGGGCTACCGCGTCATGCCGCTTCCCACCGGCCAGGGCCTCGTCATCAAGCGCTGACCGCGCAACCTCTTGCCGAGGAATATCGGCCTGCCATAAAAGACATCGAAATATTTTTGGCGCGCGGGGGATCCAATGGCCAGCCACGGCACAGCTCGTTACACCGGACCGGAAACCATCGAGGCCCTGACGGCGGATCGGGAGAAGATGTGGCACGGTTTCACGGCCGCAACCACCGGCGGCGTGATCTTCATGATCGTGCTCCTGATCGCGATGGCAGTCTTTTTGCTTTAGCCGAACGAGCCGCCGGTTCCCATGACGACCCGCATACCGTAGCCTGGAGGCAACGGGCGGGAGGAATCGATGCCGAGCGTAACACGCAGAAGCGTGACCGCTGGGATTGCTGTCACAGCAGGGATCTTGAGTTGCCGCGGGGCCAACGCCGACCTCGCAGCACTCGAAACCGCCGCTCGCGGCGAAGGCACCGTCACCTGGTACGTGGCGCAAATGAGCGGCGAAGCGGCCGAGGCTATGGGCCGCCGATTTACGAGGCGCTACCCCGGCATCACCGTCTCGGTCATCCGCACCACCGGCCAGGTCGCCTACGAGCGCCTGCAGCAGGAGCTCAAGAACAACACGCCCACCTGCGACGTGTTCAGCTCCACCGACATTTCCCAGTATCCCGCCCTGATGAAGCGCAACGCCCTGGCGCACTACGAGCCGCTGAGCGCCGGGGAACTGGCGGCGCCCTACCAGGGGTTGGGCGAGAAGGGATTCTACTACCCGACCACCGGTTCGCTGCAGATTCTGATCTACAATACGAAGACAGTCACCGGTGCCGACATTCCACGTCGCTGCACCGACCTGCTCGACCCGAAATTCAAACGCCATGTTGCCATCGCGCACCCGGCGTTCAGCGGCTATTTCGGCCAATGGGTGCTGGCAATGCGCCGGCAATACGGCTGGGGTTATTTCGAGAAACTCGCAGCCAACAACCCGCGCGTCGGCCGATCGGGTAACGACCCGATCACCATGTTGAACGCTGGCGAATGCGTCGTTGGTACCGGTCCGGCCAGCACCGCCACGGTGACCGCCGGGCGCGGCAATCCGATCGGCATTGTCTACCCGGAAGACGGGACAGTCCTGTGCGTCGGTCCCTCGGCCGTCGCCGCCGCCGCGCCACATCCGAACGCCGCCCGCCTGTTTATGGAATGGCTGCTGAGCCGCGACTATGCCGATGCCTGTCGCGAGTGGTCGCTGGAGCCGGTGCGCGCCGATGCCGAGCCGCTGCCTGGGATAAAGCCGATCAGCGCGATCAAGACCCTGACTGTGAGCGCCTCCGAAATCGCCCGGGAACTCCCGGACACGATCGAGCAGTGGCGCGAGACTTTTGGCAACTGAGGACCAATCATGATCCACGCTTTGAACCGACGTACCCTGCTGGCCGGTTTCGGCGCTCTCGCCGCCGCGACACCGTTTCGTGCCCATGCCTCCGGCATCACACCGGAGTTGATCGAGGCCGCCCGCAAGGAAGGTACTCTGACCTGGTACATCGCCCAGGTCGATACCGAAACGGCTGAGGCGATGGGCCGGGCGTTCACGGGCCAATTTCCGGGGGTGCGGGTCGCGGTGATTCGCACCACGGGACAGGTTGCCTATGAGCGTCTGTTGCAGGATCTGAAGAACAATGCACCGCAATGCGATGTCTTCAGCTCCACCGATGTCTCGCAGTACATCCCGCTGAAACAACGCGGTGCGTTGGCGAACTATACGCCTGCCGGCGCGGCCACCTTGCTGCCGGCGTTCCAGAAGGTCGCCGATCCTTCCTATATGTATCCCTCCAGCGCGACGTCTCATCTGCTGATCTACAACAACCTCAAGGTGAAGCCGGAGGAAGCGCCAAAGAGCTGGCCCGATCTGCTGGACCCGCGCTGGAAAGGCCGCGTCGCGACCGGCCATCCCGCGTTCAGCGGCTGCACCGGTATTTGGGTGCTGGCACTGAAGAAAGCTTATGGCTGGGAATTTTTCGAGAAACTGGCGCAGAACAACCCGCGGATTGGCCGTTCCGGCAACGATCCGGTCACGCTGATCAACGCAGGCGAGTGCCTGGTGGGGCCGGCGCCGGCGAACACAGCGTTCCAGCAGGTGGACAAAGGCAACCCGTTGGTGCCGGTGTATCCGGCCGATGGGGCGACGTTGTGCGTCGGCCCATCCTCGGTCATGGCCAACGCGCCGCATCCCAATGCCGCTCGCCTTTATATGGAATGGCTGATGAGCGATGATTTTTCCAAGCTGTCCGTCGCCAACCACGGCGATCCCGTGCATCCGGGTCTGGCGCTGACATCGGGGCAGAAGCCGCTGGACCAGGTGCCGATCATGTCCTTGTCGGTGCAGGAGATCGCCAAGGGCGTGCCTGAGATCATCGAGCAATGGAGGGATACGTTCGGCGGTTGAGAGAACCTTGTTGCCATGCGTAACTTCCGGCCCGGAGGAAATCGATGCCCAAAAACATAACGCGCCGGCATGCTGCTGCCGGTCTGGCGGCCCTGGCCGCCGTGCCGAAAGTCGCGAAGGCGGACGCCACTGCATCGGATCATCCGGCGCTGGAAGCAGCTGCGCACGACGAAGGCGCTCTGACCTGGTACATCGCACAGGTGGATGCCCAGACCGCCGAAAACTTGGGGCGGGCATTCAGCCAAACATATCCCAGTGTGAATGTTGGCGTGATCCGCACCACCGGACAGGTTGCGTATCAGCGCCTGCTGATGGACATCAAAAACCATACCCCGCAATGCGATGTCTTCAGCACCACGGACATCTCCCATATGCCGATCCTGAAGGAGCGGCATGAGTTGACCGAGTATGTACCAGCCAACGCCGAGGCCCTGCTGCCGGCATTCAAGGCGCTGTCGGACCCCGGGTTTTCCTACATCACCAACGCAGCTCGCTATTTCCTTATATACAATAAGGACAAAGTGAAACCCGAGGACGTGCCGCGAGCGTGGACCGACCTGCTGGACCCGAAATGGAAAGGCCGGGTCGCCACCGGCCATCCGGCCTTCAGCGGCTGCACCGGTACCTGGGCATTGGGCGTAAAGAAAGTCCACGGCTGGGATTTCTTTGAGAAACTATCAAAGAACAATCCACGCATCGGTCGCTCCGCCGTCGATCCGATGACCCTGATCAACGCCGGCGAGTGCCTGGTCGGAGTCGGTTCAGCAAACAATGCCTATGCTTCGATAGACAAGGGTAATCCGATCGGCGTCGTCCACCCGTCCGACGGCCTCGTTCTGTGCGTCACGCCATCCGGCATACCCGCGCACCCGCCGCACCCGAATGCCGCCAAGCTCTTCATGGAATGGCTGCTCAGCCCTGAATATGCCAGGATGATCACCGCCGACGGCAGCGAGCCAATTCTTGTAGGCGTTCCGCCGCGACCTGGCATGCCGCCGCTGGCGGAGCAGAAGATCGTCCCGTTGACAGTGGACGAAATCCGCACCGGCGTCCCCGAGGTGATCGAACAGTGGCGGGATACGTTCGGAAGTTAGCCCCGCGGGTCTGGTCAACCAGTCCGCGTCCGCGTAACGTCACGGTTGAGGGAACGATGTTACAACAAGCGCCATCCACGGAACATATTGGACAGGGCCGCCGCCAGCGGCGTGGCGCTTGAGCACGACTCTTCCCCAAATCCGCCGGCGCACGTTTCCCTTTGATCCATTGTTGGTCCTGTGGATCGTGCTGGCCGCGGCGCTGGTTCTTCTGGTGGTAAATCCGTTGTTCCGGCTGGTGCAGACCAGTCTGCAGGACACTGATACCGGCGCCTTCACGTGGATGAACTACGTGACCGCATATTCCAGGCCGCGCTACATCACGGCGATGCTGAACTCGCTGCGCCTCGGCGTCGGCGTCACCGTGTTGTGCCTGCTGTTCGCGGTGCCGATTGCCTGGGCGGTTTCCCGCACCGACATGCCGGGCAAGAGTATCATCCGTTTCCTCGTCTTGGGCGCCTTCGTCACCCCGCCCTATCTGGGCGCCATCGGTTGGATACTGCTGGCGGGGCCGAATTCCGGCTGGCTCAACCGCGTCTGGATGTCGCTGACCGGCGCTCGGGAAGGCCTATTGAACATCTATTCGTTCGAAGGCCTCACCTTCAACATCGCGATTTATTCGTTCCCCTATTTGTTCATCTTCACCTCGGCGGCGCTGGAGCTGGTTTCGTCTGAGATGGAGGACGCCGCCAACATCCTGGGTGCGGGCACCCTGCGCACGACGTTGCGGATCGCGCTGCCGATGGCCTTGCCCGCCATCCTGGGTGGCGCGATCGTGACGTTTCTGGAGGCGATTGCCCTGTTCGGCTCCCCCGCGCTGATCGCCATCCCGGCGCGCTTCAATGTCGTGACGACTCAGTTGCTGCAATTCTTCAGCCAGCCGATTCGGGCGGAGGTCGCCGCCGCCTATGCCGTACCGCTGCTGCTCATAACCGTCGTGATGTTCGGACTGCAGCGTCAGTTGGTGCGTCGCCGCGGCTTCATTGCGTTAACCGGCAAGGGCGGCGAGCGGCGGATCATGGAGCTTGGACCCTGGCGCTGGGTCATGCTCGGCTACGCGCTTGTCATCCTGTCTCTGTCAGTACTCCTTCCTTATATAGTACTGGGACAGGCGGCGTTGTCGAAAGCCTGGGGCCGCGGGTTCAGCCTCGACAACCTAACCCTGCACAATTTCACCTATCTGCTGTTCGAGCACGAAACCGCCGGGCGGTCGGTGCTGAACAGCTTCACCTATGCGGCCGCCGCCGCCTGCATCGCCATCACGCTGGGACTATCTATCGCCTATATCGCCAGTCGCCGCCTGCTCCCATTCTCCGGAGTCCTCAGCTTCCTTTGCATGGCGCCGTTCGTCGTGCCGGGTATCGTGCTGGCCATTGCGTTCTACGCCGCCTACGCCCCACCTCCTTTCGCGCTGTATGGCACCGCCACCATTCTGATCCTGGCTTTCGCCACCCGCTTCCTGCCGGTCGGCTATGCCAACGCCGACGCGGCGATCCGCGCGATCAACCCGGAAATGGAGGAAGCCGTCCGCATTCTGGGCGGCGGCCGCCTGACCGCCATCCGCCAGGTGCTGGCGCCGCTGATGAAGCGCAACCTGATCGGCGCCTGGCTGCTGGTGTTCATCCCTGCCACCCGCGAGCTGTCCAGTGCCATGTTCCTGTATGGTCCGAAAACGCGAACTATGTCGGTGATGCTGATGGACATGAGCGAGGAGGGCAATTTCGAGAGTCTCGCCGCTTTAGGCTTCCTGCTGCTGGCTTCCACCCTGGTCATTGTCGGCGTCGCGACCGCGCTGCTGGGCCGTGATTTCATGCTGCGCCGAGAGAGACAATGAGCGACCCATTCAACAGCAAGCTATCCCTGATCGGCCTGGGCAAGAGTTTTGGGCCGGTCCCTGCCGTGGCCGATGTTTCATTGTCTCTGCGCCCGGGGGAGTTTGTCTCCCTGCTAGGTCCGTCCGGCTGTGGCAAGACGACGACCTTGCGGATGATCGCCGGCTTCATGAAGCCGACTGCGGGACGGATCGAGGTGAACGGGCAGACCGTTTCATCCCCCAGCCACGTCGTCGCGCCGGAAAAGCGCGGCATGTCGATGATTTTCCAAAGCTACGCGATCTGGCCGAACATGACGGTCGGGCAGAACGTCGCCTTTGGGCTGAAGCTGCGAAAGATCTCCTCGGCTGAAGTCACGGAGCGGGTCAACCGCATCCTGGATACTGTCCAACTCCGCCATTTGAAGGATCGCTACCCGGCTGAACTGTCCGGGGGCCAGCAGCAGCGTGTCGCCCTGGCGCGGGCTATCGTCATCGAGCCCGAGGTGCTGCTTCTGGACGAACCGCTGTCGAATCTGGACGCCAACCTTCGCGAGGAGATGCGCAGCGAGATCCGCCGCCTGCACGACGCGTTCCGTATCACCACGGTCTATGTGACGCACGATCAGTCGGAAGCGATGGTCACCAGCGATCGGATCGTGGTGATGAACCGCGGCCGGATCGAGCAGGTCGACGATCCGGTGACCATGTATCGCCGCCCACGGTCGCGCTTCGTCGCGGGCTTCATCGGTCGGACGAACCTTCTGGATGGCAAGAGAGACGGAAATCGGATCGTCTTTCCCGGCTTCGATGTTCCCGCCGGCAGTGCCCCGGGCGGCGATGTGCCTGGGGCAAGCTTCTCCGTCCGGCCGCAGACCATCGTTCTGCATGATGCGCCGCCGGCCGATGGCGGCCGAAGCTGGTGGATATCCGGGCAGATCGAGGAACGCGCCTATCTGGGCGAATATTGGGAATACGTTGTCCGTCCGACCGGATCGAAGTTGCGGCTTCGTGTCAGCACCCCGCCCACCGACGTGCATACGATCGACCGGGAGGTTTGGATGGAAATCGACCCGACCCGCATCGCGCCTATCCCCGGCCCGGAAGGAGATGTCCAATGAACGCACCGGTGAGTATCCCACTCGCGACCGAGAACATGCTGGCCGAGATCGACGGGCCGATCGGCTGGATGACTTTCAACAAGCCCGCCCGCCGCAACGCGGTGTCGCTGGATATGTGGGAAGCCATTCCAACGATTCTTGACCGGTTCGAGCAGGATCCCGCGGTGCGGGTGATCGTGCTGAAAGGCGCCGGCGAGCAGGCTTTCGTGTCCGGCGCGGATATTTCTCAGTTTGAGAAGGTGCGGTCCTCGCAGGAAACCAATGCGCACTACGAAAAAGTCAGCGGCGCGGCCAGCCAGCGGCTGCTGGCCTGTGGCAAGCCGACCATCGCGATGATCCGCGGTTTCTGCATCGGCGGCGGCCTGGCTATCGCCATCGGCTGTGACATCCGCATCGCCAATGAAGGCGCTCGCTTCGGTATCCCGGCCGCCAGACTGGGGCTGGGGTACGGCGCGCCGGGCGTGAAGAAGCTGATGGAACTCGTCGGCCCCTCCTTCACCAAGGAAATCTTCTTCACCGCGCGGCATTTTTCTGCCGCCGAGGCGAAGGAGATGGGCCTGGTGAACCGGGTCGTGGCTGATGAGGCGCTGGAGGAATACACGCGCCGGTACTGCGCGACGATCGGCGACAATGCGCCGATGACCATGCACGCGCTGAAGCGCACGGTGGGTGAACTGGTGCGCGGCGAGAAGGCTGACTTGGCCGTCTGTGAAGAACTGGTGAAAGCCTGTTTCGACAGCCAAGATTACACCGAAGGCCGCCGCGCGTTCATGGAGAAGCGGCGGCCGGTATTCCGGGGGACGTGATTTTTCTCGCCTGGCGGATGGTTGCGGATTTGCCGCGGTCGGGGCGGTTATAAGGAGCAACGACGCTCGATGGGGCCGGCGAGGCCAGAGGGCGCGGTTGCATAAGGTCGGGTGACGGCGACTTTCGCGCGAGGGCGACCGCAATAATTAGAGCGTTATCGCCGTATGGGGGAATGTCGAATATTTGACACGGGGCATGTCCAAACGTTCTGGGCGCAGGAGGCTGTTCCCGCGGGCGGCGGGGCGCTAGCTTTTCGTGCGGCCTGGTTGTAGGGCCAGTATTTGCTGTTTGGCCATTTCGACGGAAAGCATCGGGGTTGTATGCCCTAACAGCAACCGATCAACCCATGATTAAGCAGTTTGCTTCTTTACCGTCGGGTATCTCACTGCCAATCGGTGTTCTGGCAAACAACAAGGCAATATTTCGTTGGGATAGATCATCATATGACGATGGCAACGAGGTATCAGTCCTAATCATCGCTGAGTTGGGCTGGTCGGACATGCGCCCCACAACCCCTAATTGTATCAACAACGCCCAGCCGCCAGACTGATCGTTCACTATCGTAACATTCCGACTTTGTGAATATAGGTGGTGAAATCGCTGTAAAGTCAGTTAGTTTCGCGCGATCTCCCGTTGTTAAAAATAGCCAAATGATAAGCCGAGAACGGAACATTTTGATGTTGCCAACATTGCTAGAACGTATATGCTGCATTTGCTCAAGGCGCCGTGATCGCAATTTCCTACACCACGGTATCGTTCGAACAAAGGTTGCGTGATGCAATCGGATGCCGATAAGTAGGATCAGCGAGCCAGGCGCCTGAGGCTCATTGGTCGTAGCGTTGGGGACGGAGAATTTAGGATGTCGGGGTCGGGCTTTGTAACAGTGCCAGGGGTATCGGGCGCAACAGCGACGGTGGCGCCGGGAACTGGCGATGTTCTGAGTCTTGCTGCGTCGATCGGCTATCTGCTTTCGACCATCGCTGGCGCGGGACACCTTGTGGAAACCACCGTCTCGGTTGGTGGTTCCATCCCGGCTGCACCGACCACCTCTGGCGAGACACAGACGGAATTGGTGCTCTCGGCTGGCGCCTCGCTTAACGCCACCATTCCGGCTGGTTACAATTACGTTGTTGACTTGGGCGCCGACAGTTTGTCCGGCAACGACGTCACGATGATAACCGGCACGGTTGGCGGCAGCTATGCCGTCACGGGCAACAGCACCATCGCGGCGACAGGCGGGAACAACACTGTTCAGGCGAGCGGCACCTACGACCTGTCCTTTGGACCAGGCAACAACGCGATCGTTGCCGGAGGCAGCGGTACTGTCGCCACCGGCAGCGGGCAAAGCACCATTCTGTCGGGTAACAGCTCGGGTCCGGGTACGCTGATTCTAACTCAGGGCACCAATGACCTGGTTGTCGCTGCGAGCGGCAGCACCACCCTGATGTCATCCGGCACCAATACCGGTGTGCTCGGCGGCACGGGTAGCTTGACCGCCGCGTTGACTGGCAGCGGGGCGACGCTTTCCGCCGGCCAGGCTAACACGACGGCGACGACCGGCGGCAGCAACGCCGTTGTCTTCGGCGGCACCGGCAGCAGCGCTGGTTCCCTAAACCTCGACAACTCCGGCGGGAACACGACGGTCGCGACCTTCGATTCGAACGCGACCGTTAATTCGTCTGGCAGCAACGCCGCGATCTTCGGCGGCTCCGGGACCAGCGTCCTCACCATCTCGGGCTCGAACGACACGGTCATCGGCGGCGCAGGCGCGTCGACCGTCACCGCCAGCAGCAACAGTCTGGTGTTTGGCGGCACCGGTCCCCTGACTTTTGTCGGCGGGGCTGGCACCGCGACCATCGTTGGGACCTCTGGTGGAGCCGAGCAGGTTACCGTCGGCTCGGGCGGGTTGCTGCTCTCGGCTGGTCCAAGCAATTCCTCGACCGTCGCAAGCGGCATTGGTGGTTCGACGATATTTGGTGGCGCCAATAGTGTCGTTAATTTCGTTGGCAGCCAGAATGGCGCCGTGTTCCTTGGGGCGGACGGCAACGAAACCCTGAATGCGTCGGGTTCTTCTACAAGCAATCTGTTCTCGGGCGGCGGCAGCAACGGCAATGTCTCGATGGTCGGCGGTTCCGGCGCCGACACGATGCTGGCTGGCAACGGTTCAGACACAATGGCGGGCGGCGCGGGTTCCAACGTCTTTGCATTCTTCGCAAGTGCCACCAATGGCGGACACGACTACATCACGGACTTCAATTCAAACGACCGGCTGTATCTGATCGGCTATGCCTCTACGCAATCGGCATCGAGCCTGCAGAATGCGGCAAGCGTCGGGCCAGGCGGCGTCACCCTGACCCTGTCGGACTCGACCAAGATTACCTTCACCAACCTGACCAGCGCGTCTCAGCTGAACGGCGATATCCTCTACGCGCCAAAGACAACCTGATCGCGCGGGTTCTCCAGCTTTCGATCAAAAGCGCCTCGAGGCCAGCCTCGAGGCGCTTTTGTATTTAGGCGCCCAAACCCAACTCAATTCTTGCCGCGAAGCGTTCGCCAAACACGCCGTGCCGGCCTCAGAACCGCACGCAGCCATGCCAGCGTCTCCGACATTTCCCGCAACCGATTGTCTTGATCCGTCAGCCTGACAAGCAGTTCCTCATAGTGGTCGGTCCGACCTTCAGGCGGCGATCCCGCGGTCCCCAGCATGAAGTCGATCTGTTCCCGCGTCTCCGCGAGCTGGGCGAGTAGAAGGCCTTGTCGTCGCACCTGTAAGTTGACGGGATCTGACACCTCGGCGCCGCCACGGCGGAGGACCGCGAAGAACTCAAAATTTTCTGGCCCGTCCAGCCGCTCCACGCGCCAATCCGAGACACCAAGGGCTGCCAACTCCAGCATAACAAGCTGGAAACCGGCCGGCGTGAACTGCCAGGCATGATAGTCCCGATAGGGTCCATCAGGTTGATCACGGAACAAAGCGGCGGTATCAACCGCGGCCGCGAACGGATCCATCAGAACAGGCTTGCCGACGGGGCGCGGCCCCCAGGCAAGCTGCCCATCGATAGTGGCGGAATAAGCCATGTGATTGAATGCCGTCTTGAGACTATGGCGGTTCATGTCTCGGTGGTGCGCGTCGAGAAGATCCCCTGTGGTCGTCCAGGGCTTTAGGCAGTCGAAGCAGTAGCGCCGATCCGGCAGAGCCACCGACAACGCACCGTCCGGTCGCACCAGCCGAGTGGCCGACTGGAAAAAACCGATCAGGTCTGGAATGTGCTCCAGCACATGGCTCGCGATGATAAGGTCAACCTGACCAGATAGAATCGGCGGAACCGCTTCATGCAGCGGGCCGCCGCGCCAGATGGTATCGACCTCTTCGATTAAACCCGTGTCAACACCAGCCCCGGCATATTTCGTTCGCAGCTCATCCCGCTCGGCGTGGTCGACGACATGAGTCTGCCATCCACCGGATTTTGGTGCGACGGGACAGTAGCCAGCGCCCAATTCAATGATTTTCTGCGAACGGTTTGCCGTCCCGAGAAGGCGGGTTATGCGGTCCACGTAACAGGCTCTTCCATGCTGTTATTCAAAGCTGGGGCATCCGATGCATTGATCGTACGACAACTCTTCCGGACACCCGTTCACTGGCACAAGCGACAAAGGCACGCGAATTCCCTGATGCCACACAACGTGCGGACGGTGAAGGTGAAACCCTGTCGCTTCTCGATGCGGCGCCCGGGGATATGCGCCCCACTGTGTGTCGGCCATGAAAAAGTCGGTTTCAAATGAATACGGTGCCACATCATCAACTACATGCGGCGGGAACCAGCTTGGCGCATCGCCGTCCCGTGCTATTAGCCACCTATGAACCCGGTTGACCCGACGATTTCTGTGATCATTCCACTATACAATGGTGGACGTTTCATCGCGCAGGCCTTGGATAGTGTCTTTGCGCAGAGCCTGCCGCCGACTGAAGTGATTGTCGTCGATGATGGCTCAACCGATGATGGTCCCGAAATCGTCGCCCGCTATGCGGCCCAGCACTCGCTTGTCCTGTTGCGCAAGGCCAATGGAGGGCAGTCCTCAGCCCGGAATTTCGGAATCAGCCATTCCCAAGGGCGGCTGATCGCCCTCTTGGATCAGGACGACATTTGGTATCCAGATCACCTGGAAGAACTTTCACGTCCATTCTTCGAAGACACCTACCGTACACTCGGCTGGACCTACAGCAATCTCGACGAGATCACTGAGGACAACCGATTGCGGATAAGGGCGGCCCTGTCTGTTTCACCGGGCCAGCATCCCAAGACGAAACTTGATAAATGTCTGCGCCAGGACATGTTCGTCCTGCCGTCGGCAGCCATGATTTCCCGCGCCGCATTCGATGCGGTCGGCGGCTTCGACGAAGACCTTTGTGGGTATGAGGACGACGATCTGTTCGTTAGACTTTTCGTTGCCGGATATCGCAACGTCTACATAAAGAAGCCATTGGCGCAATGGCGGGTCTATGGAACCAGCTCCTCCTATACACCGCGCATGGCCCGAAGCCGAATGCTATACGCGCGGAAGCTTTTGCGTTCCTTTCCTGACGAGCCTGCCTTCGCGCGTTTCTATTCGCGTGATATTATCGCGCCGCGGTTTCTGGGGCAGGTCGTGGACGCGACCCGGGTGGCGCTTCGCCTGGGCGATCCGGAGATCATCGATGCCTGCATGGAAGACATATCGTTCCTTGAACGTTATATATCGCCGACCCGGAAGTCCCACCTGGTCCGGAAGGAACTGCTCATCACGGCGGTGATCCCGCTTTACAATGGCGCACCATTCATACGGGAAGCCCTTCAGAGCATCCTCGAGCAGACATTACCTCCTGATGAAATCATCGTCGTTGACGACGGTTCAACCGATACCGGACCGGATATCGTGGCGGAGATGGCAAAACAGCATCCGATTCGTTTGCTGCGAAAAGAGAATGGCGGGCAATCAGCAGCCAGAAATCTCGGCGTTAAGCATGCTCATGGTGACCTGATCGCCTTTCTGGACCAGGACGACGCCTGGTACCCCAATCATCTGGCGGAACTGATAAAGCCCTTTCTTGAAACCCGGGCTGTCGAACTCGGCTGGTCCTACAGCAATCTGGATGAGACCAATGAGAGGGGGGAGATGATCACGCGCGGTTTCCTCAACCCGCTGATGGACATGCACCCGAAGCGTGATCTTGCGTCCTGCCTGAAGCAGGACATGTTCATTTTGCCGTCGGCTTCCCTGATCGCCCGGAGAGCATTTCTGAGCATTGGCGGGTTTGATGAGCGCCTGTCCGGCTACGAGGATGACGATCTTTTCCTGCGCATGTTTCTGGCAGGTTTCGACAATGTTTATATCCCCGAATCGTTGTCGATGTGGCGCATTTACCAGTCCAGCAGTTCCTATACGCCACGGATGGCGGTCAGCCGAGCTATCTATGCCGATAAACTGATCAGTCAGTTTCCGAATGATCGTGATCGGTCTCGGTACTATGTGCGCGACCTGATCGCGCCGCGGTTCTTCCGGCACATGGCGACCGAACTGCGGAAGGCGACCCTGAAAGGCACCAAAGACCAGCAGGTGACCGCCCTTGCCAATTTGACCTCCATCACCAGGCACTTACGGTTTCAGCGGCGTGTTCTGCTCCAGCTTCTTTTCCTTCCAGCGATGCACGTTCCACCGCTGGCGCGGCTCATCATGCGCTATCGGGCCACGCTATATAATGCTGTGCGCTTGATCTTCTGATCATTGGCGCACCTCTGCGCCTTCAGTCGCAGAGCATCTGCAATCGCCAAGCGACAACCGATGGGATCGTTCACTTCTCTCGTAGGGGAACATCATTCTCCTCTCGACGCGCGGGGCTGATCCGCTTATCGTGCGTCTGGGCTCGCCCCAATCAAATAAAATCACGAACTGGGAAACGACAAAATGACCTTACCGATGTCGCCGGCGATCCGCCGCCGTACGCTGCTCAAATCCGGCCTGGCCGTAACGGTCCTCGGCGCGCCGCCGATCATCAGCGCCCGCGGGGAAACCCCGGTCCGCATCGGCATGGTCGATCCGCTGACCGGCATCCTCTCCGCCCTCGCCGCCAGTGAAGTCGAAGGCGCTCGCTACGCGGTTGAAAGAATTAACAAAAAGAACGGAATCCTCGGGCGCCAGGTTGAGCTTCTTGTCGAAGACTCCGCCAACGACGTAGGCACCGGCGTGCAGAAAACCCGCAAGCTGATCGAGCGCGACAAGGTCGATGTCATCTTTGGCGACGTGAACTCCGGCATCGCCTATGCCATGTCGCAGGTGACCAGCGAATTAAAAGTCTTCCACATGGTCCCCGGCGGCCACACCGACCCGATCACCGGGACGGACTGCAAGTGGAACGTGTTTCGTATTTGTAATACAACCTCGATGGACGCCGCCGCTGTCACCGGGGAGCTGGTCAGGCGCTTTGGCAAGAAATTCTTCTTCATCACACCTGACTATGCGTATGGTCATACGCTTCAGGACAATTTCATCAAGAACCTGAAGGCCCTGGGCGGCGAGTATCAGGCCGAACTGCTGCCGATCAACACGGCGGAGTTCTCGGCGACGCTGATCAAGGCGAAGGCCTACAAGCCGAACGTGCTGCTCAACAACATGGGCGGTCTGGCTCAGATCAACTGCATGAAGCAGTTCACGCAGTTTGGCATGCAGAAGGAAATGGCCCTGGGCGGCGCGCTGTTCGAGCTGGAAACCGTCAAGGCCGTCCCCGCTGACGCCCAGACCGGATCATGGGCGATGGAATGGTGGTGGAACCAGCCCAACGTGCCGGAAGTCGCAGCCTTCGTCGCGGACTTCCGCAAGGCGACCGGGAAGACGCCGACCGCCCGCCACTGGTTCGGACTGGTCGCCGTCGAGTCGGTTCGCCTCGGTGCCGAGAAGGCCAAATCGCTGGAGGGTCCGAAGCTTTCGCTGGCCATGGAGGGTATGGAGCTTCCGCCGGACGTCGCCCTTCAAGCCGGGAAAGCTTATTACCGCGCTGGCGACCATGAACTGATGTGCGACATCTTCGTGGGCGACATGCATCCGCCGACCAGCAGCCCGGATGACGTGTTCACCGTCACGAGTGTGGTTCCCGGCGAGAAAGCCGCGGGCCCGGTCTCCGACACTGGCTGCAAGATGGTTCATCCGGCCTGACGCCTATGCCTTGAACCTCTGACATTCGAAGGGCGGCCGATGCTGCAACTCGTACTGTTCAATGTGACGAACGGGCTGATCATCGGTGCGTTCTACGTGCTGATGGCGCTGGGCCTGTCGCTGATCCTCAATCTGTCCAATGTCATCAACTTCGCCCACGGCAACTTCCTCGCCCTGGGCGGATACATCGCCTACGTACTGACGCCGTTTATCGGGTTCTGGGGGGCACTCCTGGTGTCCCCCATCCTGACCGCGGTGTTCGGCTTCATTATCGAGCGTCTGATGATCCGGCGGGTCTATCCGCGCGATCCTGTTTACAGCCTGCTGCTGACATTCGGCCTGGCGTTCATTCTGCAGGACGTCTGCCGTTACATCTGGGGCCCGAACGGCCTGCCGATGACCATCCCCGAGAGCCTGTCCACGCCGCTGTCAGCCGATCTGTTCTTCATCACCTGGTACCGCATCTTCATGGTGGCGATTGTTATCGGCGCGGTGACCGGCCTTTTCTCTTTCCTGCGCTACACCCGTGTGGGCATTCGTATCCGTGCCGGCACACTGGATCTGGATACCGTCGCCGCCTTGGGCGTGAATGTCGGCATGCTGCGGTCCTTCAATTTCGCGGTCGGCTCCTTGCTGGCCGGCCTCGCGGGCGTGCTGGCGGCCGGCCAGATCGGCTTGAACCCAAACATGGGCGACGATCTGCTTATGCCCAGCTTCATCGCTATTATCGTCGGCGGTGTCGGCAGCCTGACCGGGACGCTCATGGGCGGCTTGCTGATCGGCGTCGCCGGAGCATTGACCACCGTCTTCTGGCCTGCCGCCAGCGAGGCCGTGATCTATGTCATCATGCTCGTCGTCCTGGTCCTGCGACCCCGGGGATTGATGGGCGAAGAAGGGATGATGGCATGAGCGCCACCACCAGCGCCGTGAGGGCGCCATCCGCGCCGGTCCGCCCCTGGCTCACCGCGATCATCGTCTGGGCGCTTCTGCTTACTGTTCCCATCTGGCTGCCGATGCTGGGCGGCTACACCGCGCTGGCCGGCCGTGTCCTGGTCCTCGGCCTGGCCGCGATGTCCTTCAACCTGCTGCTGGGCTTCACCGGCGTCATGAGTTTCGGGCACGCCGCCTATTTCGGCTTGGGCGCGTATGGAGCCGGCCTGACGCTAAAATACCTGGCCGCGAGTACGCCTCTGGCCATGTTGGCCGGGGTGCTGCTGGGCGGTTTGGCCGGCACTCTGTTCGGGCTGCTGATCGTCCGCCGCCGCGGCGTCTATTTCGCTATGGTCACCGTCGCTTTCGGCCAGATCGCCTTCTACGTCGCCTATAGCTGGGACAGCCTGACCGGAGGCTACGACGGCCTGCGCGGCTTCTCCCGCGCACCGCTGAACCTAGGCTTCGCCACCATCGACATCACCAACAACAGCGTCGCCTTCTACTACTTTCTGTTGGTGGTGTTCGCGATCGCCACCGGGTTGCAGGGTCTGCTGCTCGCCTCCCCGTTCGGTCGCACCCTGCTGGCGATCCGCGAGAACGAACGCCGAGCGCGGTTCCTCGGCACCCCGATCGAGCGACATATCTGGCTGTCTTTCTCGATCTCCTGCTGCTTCACCGCGCTGGCCGGATCGCTATATGCGCTACTGAACAACTTCGCCGATCCGATGGGCCTGCATTACTCGCTGTCGGGTGAGATCGTGATCATGACCGTCATGGGCGGCATGCGGGCCTTCTGGGGCCCGTTGATCGGCGCGGCCCTGTTTGTCGTGCTGCAGGACTATATCTCGTCGATGACCGTCAACTGGATGTCGTTCGTCGGGCTGATTTTCGTTCTGGTCGTCTTGTTCTTCCCCCGAGGTCTGCTCGGTATGCTGCAAGGGAGGGGCGCGAAATGAACATGCTGGATGTTCGCAACGTCACCAAAAAGTTCGGCAGCCTCGTCGCCGTCAGCGACGTGTCCATGCAGGTCGCCGCAGGGGAACTCCGCGCCATCATAGGCCCCAACGGTGCCGGCAAGACGACGTTCTTCAATATGATCTCCGGCTTCTTCGCCCCCACCGCCGGAGACATCGTGTTTGACGGCAAAGTGGTGACCAACCTGGCGGTCACCGAGCGCGTCGCCATGGGTATGGCGCGGACGTTCCAGATTACGGAGATCTTCCCGGAACTCACGGTCCGCGAAAACATACGCATCGGTGTGGAAAGCGCCCACGGCTTTCGCCTCCGTTTCTGGCTGGGCGCGACGCACACAGCCGAGGTCAATCGCGGCATCGATGAAGCCCTGACGCTGACCGGCCTCACCGGCAAGGCCGATCGGCTTGTCGGCGAACTCTCCCATGGCGACCAGCGTGCGGCGGAGATCGCCACAGCTTTGACCCTGAAGCCTCGGCTGCTGCTATTGGATGAACCCACCGCCGGCATGGGCGAGCACGAAACCTACGCCGTCGCCAACCTCATCCGCCGCCTGCACAAGAACAGCGCCTATACGATCGTCCTGATCGAGCACGACATGCGCGTCGTCTTCAATCTGGCCGATCGCATCACCGTGCTGGGGGAAGGCAAGATGCTGGCGGATGGCACCCCGGCCGAGATCGCCGACAACCCCATCGTGCAAGAAGCGTATCTGGGAAAAGCCGAATGAGCGCGCTGACAGCCGAGGGGCTCAATACCTACTATGGCAAAAGCCACATCCTGCATGATGTAGGTCTGACGGTCGCCGAAGGCCAGATCACCACATTGCTTGGGCGCAACGGTGCCGGCAAGACCACCACGCTGCGCAGCCTGGTGGGCCTGACGCCGCCTCGGTCCGGCCGTGTATCGCTGTTCGGCAAGGACATCACGGGCCAGCCGCCATATCGCATCGCCGCGTCCGGCGTCGGCTATGTGCCGGAAGGCCGCCGCGTCTTCGCCAACCTGACGGTGGACGAGAACCTGCGCGTGCCGATCGAACGCCCAGGTCCTTATAATGTCGAGCGCGTCTACAAACTTTTCCCCCGTCTGGGGGAGCGCAAGCAGAACCTTGGCCGGCAGTTGTCCGGCGGCGAGCAGGAGATGCTGTCGATCAGCCGGGCGCTGCTGCTGAATCCGCGCTTGCTGATACTGGATGAGCCGAGTCAGGGGCTGGCGCCGTTGATCGTCAAGGAAGTGTTCCGTATCGTCGCGCAGATGCGGGCCGAAGGCATCTCGGTCCTGCTGGTGGAGCAGAATGTGCGCATGAGCCTGGAGATCTCCGACCACGCCTACGTGCTGGAAAACGGCCAGATGGTCTATTCCGGCCCCGCCGAGGAACTGCGCGCGGATGAGACCCGCATTCAGGCCCTGGCCGGCGCGTCTGCCGAGGAATGGAAGCTGGAGGATTTGCTGCACGTATGACGCCGCGCCGCCGTTCTTCCCTTATCGTCATGGCCGGACTTGATCCGGCCACCCCCGAAAGCACCGCTGCTGGTATTCGACCCCTGACATGACTCTCCCCCGCCTCCCATCCATGCGCCTTGACGGCCGCCGCGCCCTGGTCACCGGTGCCGGCCGAGGCATCGGACTGGCCGCCGCGGCCGCCCTGGCCGAGGTCGGCGCCCATGTCACCCTGGTCGCCCGCACGGCCGACGAAATCACTGCCGCCGCCGCCGAAATCCGCGCCGCCGGTGGTCAGGCATCCCCGCTTGTCCTGGACGTCACCGACCTGCCCGCCGTTCGCGCCGCGGTCGAGGCGGCCGACCCGTTCGACATCCTGGTCAACAACGCCGGCACCAATCGCCCGCGCACTTTCCTGGACGTAACCGAGGAAGACTACAACGCCATCACCGGCCTGAACCTGCGCGCAGCCTACTTCGTCGCTCAGGCGGTGGTGCGGAAAATGGCCGCGGCCGGGAAGGGCGGGTCGATCATCCACATTTCCTCCCAAATGGGTCACGTCGGCGGGCAGAACCGCACCGTCTATTGCATGACCAAGCACGGGATCGAGGGCCTGACCAAGGCGATGGCGATCGACCTCGCGCCGCTGGGGATTCGGGTGAACTCCATTGGCCCCACCTTCATCGATACGCCGCTGACCAAACCGTTCTTCCAGAACGCGGCTTTTCGCGACGACGTCCTGCGCCGCATCAAACTCGGCCGGCTCGGGACGGTGGAGGATCTGATGGGCGCGGTGGTGTTCCTGGCGGGGGATGCGGCTGCACTCGTGACGGGGACGGCGCTGGTGGTGGATGGGGGGTGGACGGCGGAGTAGATTGTTCAAATGTCTTCAATAGTAGCGGGCAGAGATAGACCGCTTTGCACCAGTCGTGGGCCACCATCAGCCGGGCTCGCATTATCGCCGACACAAGGAGGTCCGCTTGCCCGTCAGACTATTGTCTCTACGTATCGCGGAACATAGCGAAGCAGATCACGATATGCCATTATCTCCGCGTCTCTAAACCCCAGCTTTCGCAACGTGTTACGTGCCCGCGATCTTCCCGTTCTTGTGACTGCGCGATCGAACAGCGCTCGCTCCTGCTCGGTCAGATGAAAAGAGGAGATTTCATAGAGCTGTTCACCGCCTTGTGCGAGAAATGGGAGCTGTCGTGCCAAGTTTTTATTTAGCGCCAAGGTTTGCCCGTCAGCAAGAAATGCCCCTCCAACCGTTATCATTGGGACGCTATCGGAATATTGTACCTGCAACAGAAATCGGAAGCGCCCGTCTCTTCTTGCAGCAAATGCGCTCTTGATGGCTGCGATAAGTACTTTATGGACGGCCGTAATAAAATTGGCGTTCTCCACATTTTCGATTGTCACCTCGCCCGCGGCATCCCCCAAATGATCCTGAAACCATGCAAGCCTGTCAACATCACTAGACTTAACCAAGGAAGACGGCGGACCACCATATACCGTGACGAAGAAGAAATCTCCCAACTTCATCTTTAATGCGATCGCTGAGATGTCTCGAAGCATATGAGGGCCAATGCCACCGTCATAGTCAAACCAAGCGACCGTTAAGTCACTAAAGGAGTCTTGCTCTATAAAATCCCCAGACGTTTGATTTTTTACCTTTATAAAGCCAAACGGGGCGTTGAATTCTGCCCGCCGATACATTCTTTTGTCGTGCTCCAGACTGATCATCCGGTCAATGCCGAGATAGCGGTGAACCAGCAAAAAGTCATAAAACCGCACCGCCCCCATTCCCACGTATCGATACGTGGGTAGCGGCAATCCAGCCTCAGCCGCGACCTTCAGCACATCCAGTAGGATTCGTCTCTCGGACTGCTTCGCAGGCCGGAGGTCGTAGGATATCCATCTCGCCGACGATTGGGCCACCTATTTCTCTCCAACCTCATTGCGTAGAAAGTAGAGAAAAGTGTGTCGCCCCACCTCGGCACCGCCCATGCCAGGCCTACGTAGGTATTGGGCAATCTTCCGAATGTCCGAAACTTTGGCATCGTATTGTATTCTCATGGTTTCGGATTGAGCGACGGGCGGTGGTGTGAACGATCGTCTCGCGGAAACTGCCGATGAAAGCACGCTGATTCGCTCTTGTGCTACCTGTCTCAAGTCGGCACTCGCAATCTCAGTCCCTTCGTCGGTGTAGCGGCCATCTAGAAATGAGATGACGCTGCGACCGACAACAACCATATGCCGCTTGGCCTCTTGCCAAATGGCGCTGTCCTCATTGATGCCGGCCTTCGTCGTAGTCCATGGCAACTTCTCCGGATCATCAGACACAAAAAACACATGACCGACGAAGGGCCGGTGCTTCGGCTGGAAAATAGGTAACCCAGTTCCCGGGTTCGCCCATCCGGTGAGCGGTGACTTGTCTGCCGAAATTACAGTGCGGCCGTTGCAAAAAATGAACCATCCAGAGGACCGGTCGCGAAAGGCGCCGCCCTGTGGGTCGCCTATCCCAGCCGCAATCGCGCAGCTCACTCCGTCGATTTCCAACGTCTCTGAAGTCCGATTGGCTCCTATATCAACGATCATCGGCTCAACGGGTTGATCGCCCAAATAGATAGTCACAAACTTCGCTATATAAAAAGCGTAAGTGCGCGAGATCGCCTCGCGTAGTTGTCCAACAAAGAGCCCATCACAGATACGCCTAGAAACCTCTTCATTAAGGTCAGAGACGATAATGGTGGTACCACACTTCTCAGGGGGAACTGGATCCCTCCTCGTGATCGGAAAGGTCCATGGTTGCGTTGTATCCGCAGCCCATCGGTCTACATTCAGCTTGAGGTCAAAGCCACCTTCTACATGGTCTGAGCGAATGGTAATTTGCCGACCGAGTTTGAAAATCGCCCGTTTAAGTCCGATCCCGTAAACGGAGAGCCTGTCGCGGGTATCCGCATCTTCAGCTGATCGTCCAAACTTAAAGACATGCTGTTCTGCCGTTGCAGCAGAGATGCCTCCCGCATTGTCGCGTACCTCGACACTAGCTTCGGCCAACTTTAGATAAACGTTGACTGAAGGCTGAACGGTAGCGTCATCGAAAACCTGTTGATATCCATTTGCCGTCTTGAGGCGGTCCGAAACCGGCTCGACCGCTGCGTTGACAGAGTTATCAACAAGATCAAGAAAGGCTGCGACCAGAGAAATGTCTCGGGTGAGAAGCGAGATGAACAGCCGCTTCTCGGGTCTTGCGTCTGCATTTAGCCGTTCGGCCATCAATGCCTCCTCCGGGTTCTACCTAAAATGGGGTGGTCGCTGTGACACAGCCTCACCATCCCGCGGCAATCTGATTGGCACATCTTCGCGGGTTCGCAAACGTCCCTCAACCAATGCGGAAAGCCGCTCTTCGGCGATCGACAGATAATTCGGGTCCATCTCAGCGCCCGCGAAACTGCGCCCTTCTAAGAGCGCTGCGACTGCTGTCGTACCGGAACCCATATATGGGTCGGCTACGACCCCCCCCTCTGGACATAGGGCGACTACGAGGCGGCGAACCAACGCGGCCGGGAATTGGCAAGGGTGATCAGTCTTCTCGATGTGGTTGGCCTTGACGTTTGGGATATCCCAAATTTCTCCTACGTCCCAAACGTCGCCGGGATTCTTTCCGAGCGGATTTCCGCTCCAAGTGCCTTTCTTTGGCCCCTTGTAGTGCCGCTTGCCCGGATATCTCTGACGAACTCGTGCAGCGTCCAGGTCGAACGTGTAATTATTCCCTTTTGTATACCACAAAATCGTCTCATGGCGCCCGCTAAAGCGTTTGATGGCATGGCTGCCGTGACCGAAGGTCCAGATTATTCGGTTCCGCAGCACAAATTCGGACTCTCGCATCATCTCATGAACGATCAGTGCATCGAGTGGGGTTAGGCTTCCCTTTTGGACGTGGTTGCCGACCTGAAAGCAAATGCTTCCCCCGGGGCGCAGAACGTGCCTTACAGCTGGAATTGCCCGCCGGACCTCGGTGCAGAAGTCTATGATGCTGGTTGATGTGTCATACTCTTTGCCAACAAAATAAGGTGGAGACGTTACTACGAGGTCTATGGACCCAGGAGCCATCTCTGCGAGACAGCGGACCCCATCCCCCGCCCATAGCTGGGCTGCGAGGTCACCCAACTGGTATCCTGCGTGCGGCTTCATCTCTTTCGATTCATTATCAGCTATCGAACCGGTATGCTACCGTACTTGGCACGACAGATCCAGCCTATGAATGGTTCTGGCGGGCCAGCCTCCGGGCATGGGCGCATGTTAACCTGAAGCATCACGCCGAGATCGTGCCGAAACGGATGTGCATGCAAGGGTGTTTGGGATGGGACTTTGGTCTGCGCTCCAGCCCATGAGTGCAGCATCGGCGGATTAGGTGCCGCTCCCCGTAATCTCCATCCGTGCCGCCAACTCACTCCGCGCCGCCAGCCCAACCAGATGCTTCGGTTCGAGCCTGCCGACCCGCCTGCGCAGTGGATCATCGAAACGCAGTCGTGTCATCACAAGCCTTGTCGTCGTCTGGGCTGGCGAAATCCACCATCTCTCCTCCGTCTCCACCACGGCGATCATCAGGTCCGAGCGCAACCCTAGGGCAGCCGTCGATTCGGGCGCATGTTCCAACGCGTCCCACCCGCACGCGTAAGTCTGCATAGCTTCGTCCGCCATCCCATGGTCCCCCTACCGGCCCCCCCCGCCGAGAACAGATTACAGCCCAGCTGCCGCCTCCATGCTATACTCCCAGTAGAGGCCGAAACCATGGATCACTCACCGCCCGTAACCGCGTCCGAGGTCATCACCGCCCTCCGCGCCCATCAGCAGGCGCTGCGGCAGGCAGGCATCACGCGCCTATCCCTCTTCGGCTCGGTCGCCCGCGATGAGGCCGGCTCCGATAGCGATATCGACCTCGCCGCCGAGTTCGGCCCAACCGTCAAAATGGATCTCATCCGGCTGGTCGGCCTGGAACGGGAACTCGGCGAACTGCTGAGGCGGCCCGTGGAAATCCTGCCCGAACCGGTCAAGAAGCCACGCCTCCGAGACAACGTTGAACGGGATCGCATTCGTGCCTTCTAACCGCCACCGCCGCATCGACTGCCTCCAAGACATCATCGACAATATCGCTCGGATCGAGGCCTATAGCGACGGCCTGGAGCAAGACAGCTTACGGCATGATGCCGTCCAACGTTGCCTCGAACGCATCTGCGAGGCCGCATTCCGCCTTGGCGATCACGCCGCTACCTTGCTTCCCGCGCAGCCGTGGGCGGATATCCGCGGGATGGGAAACCGGCTGCGGCATGCCTATGACCAGATGGACGTGCGGATTCTGTGGAACGTCGTGTCAGAACGCCTACCTGGATTGCAGGCGGACGCCGCAACTGCCTTGGCACGTTTGACAGGCGACGCCGGATCATGACTCACCCCTTTGGGGGCTGCCTCCGCTCTAAGCCAACAGACCACATCGCTTCCTTGTTTTCGGGCCGTTTCCCGCTGTGAATGCCTCATTCTAAGGGCCGGTCCGGGCGGCAATCACATGGACCAATACGCCGACGACCTAGCCGAACTCATCGACGCCCTCAACCTGACGAATGCCGTCATCGTCGGCTACTCCACCGGCGGTGGCGAGGTCGCCCGGTAAATCGGTCGCCACGGTACCAGCCGCCTCGCTAAGGCCGTGCTGCTGAGCGCCGTGCCACCGCTGATGCTGAAAACCGAAGCCAACCCGGGTGGCCTGCCGATCGAAGTCTTCGACGGCATCCGCAATAGTACCTTCGACAATCGCACCCAATTCTACAAGGAGCTCGCCATCCCGTTCCTTGGCTACAACCGCCCGGGCGCGAAAGCGTCGCAAGGTGTGGTCGACTCGTTCTGGCTCCAGGGCATGATTGGTGGCCTGAAAGGCCAGCTCGACCGCATCAAGCAGTTTTCGAAACCGACTTCACCGAGGACCTGAAGACGTTCAACGTCCCAACCCTGATCGCCCACAGCGACGACGACCAGATCGCCCCGATCGGCGCCTCGGCGATGCTGTCGTCCAAGCTGGTGCCCAATGCGCGACTAAAGATCTATGCCGGCGACCCACACGGCCTCGCCGTAACGCATCAGGATGAATTCAACGCCGATCTGCTGCCCTTCATCCAAGGTTGAATGCCTGCATCGACGGGCGCGTGAAGCCCATCTACAGGGGCCAGGCGGCTAATATCGTGGCACAAATAGAGTAACGCGCCATAGATATGGCGATCTCATCATAATAACATCCTCGAACAGTCCTAATCGTGATCAACCCCGTCCGCAGGGATACGCTCATTTTTCTTGCTGCCGGACGCGCCAATATCCAAGTGTCCGGCTTCGACCATTGGAGGATGCCGTTGTGAGAACGGGATTATTGTCGACAATACTCGGCGCCAGCCTGCTCCTGGCCCCTATCGCCTATGCCCAAACGTCCAGCGTGACCGCCACTTGCAAAGACGGCACAGACTTCTCCGGTACCACCCGCTCCGGCGCCTGCAAGGGCCACGGTGGCGTCGCCAGCTGGGGCACGGCCGCGGCGACAACCCCAACCAGCCCGAACAAAGCCGCCCCGGCTCCCACCGCAACGACCGGGGGAAAGACCGGAGGTCCCGGTCAGGTCTGGGTCAACACCGCCACCAAGGTCTATCACTGCCCAGGCGATCGCTATTACGGCAAGACCAAGACAGGCGAATTCATGTCCCAGTCTGCCGCCCAGGCAGCCGGCGACCGCCCCAGCGGCGGCAAAGCCTGCTCGTCCTGATCTGACCCACACGCAGGGAGGCGCGCCCACCCGCGCCTCCCGCGCAAACTGGTCGAAATCAAGTCGCACCTCCGCCCCGCCACCGTCCGCGACCCGTCCGCACCCCTGTATTGCCGGTCGAGAACCCAAGTCTCGCTCACATGCTGGCGATCTGCCAACGGCTGATGGAGGGGCGCCCGGGCCGGAATGACAGCGCACGCGATGGCGGCTAACTTCTCCACGGTCTTTAGCTTCCCGTACTCTGATATCGCATGAGGACTCGCCCCGTGACCGTCGAATTCATCGGCATGATCCACCACCGGGAGGCGTCGGAGATCATTCCGCCGCCACCGGTAATCCTGGACCGCGGCTACATCCGCGACTTCGCGCAGGCCGCAGAGGTCGGCGGCTTCGACAAAGTTCTGGTTGGCTATTACTCGGACGGCCCGGACGGCTTCCTGCTCGCCGCCGCTGCCGCCGCCCATACGGAGAAACTGGGGTTCCTCGTTGCCCACCGCCCCGGCTTCGTCGCCCCCACGTTGGCAGCTCGGAAATTCGCCACCCTGGATCAGATTACCGGCGGACGAGCGGCTATTCATGTCATTAGTGGCGGCGACGACACCGACCAGTTCCGTGACGGTGATACGCTGGCCAAAGAAGATCGCTATGCCCGTACCGACGAATACGTGTCGGTCATGAAGCGCATCTGGACCGAGCCGGGGCCGACGGTCGATCACGCGGGTCAGTTCTATCGTTTCGCCGGGGCCTCCACCGCGATGCGCTGTGTGCAGCAGCCGCGCATCCCGATCTACTTTGGCGGCGCATCCGATGCCGCCATCGCAGTCAGTGCCAAACATGCCGATGTCTATGCGTTGTGGGGAGAGACGCACGAGCAGGTAAGGGAAATCACCGCCCGCCTGCGCGCGGAGGCTGCGAAACACGACCGCTCCGTCCGCGTCAGCCTGTCGCTGCGCCCGATCCTGGCGCCGACCGAGGACGAGGCGTGGGCGCGGGCCGAATCGATCAAGCAACAGATTATCGAGCGCCGGGCGGCGGCCGGGTTGGGGGAGCGGCACCCCGTCAATGAGGGATCGAAACGGTTACTCGCCGCAGCTGCGCTGGGGGAGCGTCTGGACAAACGTCTATGGACCGGCGCCGCGCTGCTGACCGGCGCTAGCGGGAACACCACCAGCCTGGTCGGTACACCTCAGCAGGTGGCCGAGGCGCTGTGCGACTATTACGATTTAGGGGTGACGACGTTCCTGATTCGCGGCTTCAATCCGCTCGCCGACAACATCGAATATGGCCGGAGTTTGCTGCCGCTGACCAGGAAGCTGATCGCCGAGAGGAATGCGGCCCGCGCCGCGTGAGGGGGGCGGCAGGAGCGTTTCGCCCCTGCCCTTCCGGCCGCGATGATCAACGCCTTCGCCCGGTCGGCGTTGGACGCTCCGGGAAAGCGAAGGGGCCAAGATGCCCCCTTCATGGCGCTTCGCGGCTGTGCCGGCGGCTTGAGCCGCCCCGAACCGATACCCGGGTCGATCCGGAACATCCCAGAACCCGGTGTCACTCCGGCAAGCCCGCGACAAGATCGCGCTGGGCCGCCCACTGGGCCGCCCACTGGGGCGCCGCGGCGCCGGTGTCGCCGCGATGGTCCAGGTTCCTGCCGCCACCGAGAGGCCGGTCGCACCCGCGCCCGCTGCCTGACCGCGACGACCGCTTCGCCGGCCGCGGGAAAGCTGAAATGTCCCACACGCACCGGCGTGAAAAGAGGAGGGAAAGCAGCGTGCCTGAGGGGACGAAACTGACCTCGACTTTGAGGCGCGAGATATCGACCGGTTTGATTTCGGATGAGCGACTTCAACTCAGGCTGAGATCGGCCTTGATCACCTCGACGTGATATTAATCCAATATCCTGGTGGGCTATTGGGACTTTGCCGATTAGAAGACGCGACGGCGTAAATATTCGACGTTCATCCCAAGCGGCCGCTCGGTTGGCGACCGTCGGCCGGCCTTTCGGGTTTGCCGCGCCGATCCTTCAATGTGGTGGCAGGAGAACGGTGGCCCGATGCTGAGATCGCTGTCCTAATAAGCGAACGGTCATCACAACGATATGACTTGGGTTCGATTGCTACAGCTCGCGGCGATCCTTAGATTGGGCGCGGTCGACCACCATCGTTAGATGTCCTCTTGTTAATCAGAGGTAAATATATCGCCATGCTCAATGGTAAAAGAATCGTGGTTATTCTTCCGGCGTATAACGCTGAGAAGACTCTGCGTCAAACGGTTTCAGAAATCCCCATGGATATCGTGGACGATATCATTTTAACGGACGATGCGAGCAGAGACAACACCGTTCAGGTTGCCAAAGAATTAGGGCTCCACACAATCCGGCATGATCGAAACAGAGGCTACGGCGGCAACCAGAAAACCTGCTATACCGCAGCGCTGGCGCGAGGTGCCGATATCGTCGTGATGCTGCACCCCGATTACCAGTACACGCCGAAGCTGGTTACCGCGATGGCGTCAATGATTTCGTCGGAACAGTTTGATGTCGTCCTCGCGTCGCGCATTCTCGGCCGGGGGGCGCTGGCCGGCGGAATGCCCGTCTACAAATATGTTTCGAACCGTCTCCTCACGCTGACGCAAAACGTCCTGGTCGGCCAAAAGCTATCGGAATATCATTCCGGCTATCGTGCCTGGAGCCGGGCGGTGCTGCAGAGCCTGCCGTTGCTCAATTGCTCGGATGATTTTGTCTTCGACAATCAAATGCTGGTGCAAGCGATCAACTGGGGCTTCGAGATCGGCGAGATCTCGTGTCCCACGAAGTACTTTCCCGAGGCATCGTCTATCAACTTCGCTCGGAGCGTGACCTATGGGCTGGGTGTCCTGAGGACCTCGGTTGATTTCCGGCTGCATCGTCTCGGGCTCACCAAGCCCCCTATTTTTTCCAATCCGCCCGAAGCGCATCTGGAATCTAAGCCAACTCCGGTTGCAGTCGCTTGAGGGGATCATCCCGCACCCTCCGGATCATGGCCGGATGTAGCTTGGGGGCGGCCCTGCTGGCCGCTGGTATCGGTTCACGATTCCTTCCGGGCTCATCCATCGCCCAGGTGGAGGGAATTCTCCGCAGCATTCAAGACGTTGGCTCGATCGGCGTGCTCGCGTTTATCGGCATCCAGATACTTGTTGCGGTCAGTGGGCTGCTGCCGGCATCTCTTTTTGGGCTTGCTGCCGGTGCGGTGTATGGCGTCCCACTCGGCTTCGGGATTGCCGCGTTCAGCACCATGATCGGCGCATTTATCGCGTTTATGCTTAGCCGATCTCTTCTCCGGCCAACCATCGTCCGCCTGCTTCAAAGCCGGTCCCGGCTGCAGAACTTTGACGCCTTGCTTGCGCGCGATGGCTGGCGGTTCGTGTGTCTGCTGCGCCTATCGCCGATCATGCCATTTGCCGTGACGAGCTATGCGTTAGGCCTCTCCTCGATAATGTTTCGCGACTACTGGCTTGGATCGTTGGCGGCGTTGCCGTCGCTGCTTGGATACGTCTTCATCGGATCGTTGACGACGACCGGCCTGGCTGCGATCTCTCAAGGGTCAAGTCCGCTCAAATGGGGGCTTGTGGGTCTTGGAATTGTTGCGACGGCTCTTATCACCTGGCGCATAGGTAAACTAGCCATGTTGGCGGGACTGACGCCTGCCGCGCCGCTGACCAGTGATTAGAACAGCTCTGGCTGTTCTCCTGGCCGGGTGTGCTGCCGCTATGGGCGGCGACGTGACTGTTGTGGTCGATGGCAGTGGTTGCTGCCGGGAAGACTGATGCTGGTCTACAACCCACGAAATCGCGGCGGTTCACGCGTGACGATGTATTTACAAGCGTCGGTCGCTGCGAGAGCTTCCGTCATCCCCAAATGGGGGTACGCGCCGCAATGAACCAAATCACCTTCAATGATGCGCGACTGGGACGCATGTTTCGGGAGGGTCCTGCGGCTACCGGGTTCCCTTGGATCGCTAAACCTCAAGACCGCGGTGTAGCGTATGCAGGGATGGATGAAACGTTATCGCCCTACTTCGGGAGGATATGACCGGGTTATGGCTGATCACACTTCGAACATCGCCTTTCAGGCCAACACACGTATATCGATACGCGATCGGACGGTCGTCATCGCGTTTATCATTATGTTGATCGTGAAGGCCGTCGTCGCATTTGCCCTGCTTCCCATGTTAACTCACTATCTCGGGGATAACTATCATTCCGATCTTTTCCCCGACAACTATGACCTGATTGCTGAGAATCTCATCAGCGGCCATGGCTACCGTGTCTACCCCGATACGTCGGAGACGATGCTCCGATCTCCTGGTTTTGTTCTAATACTTGCGGCGATTTTTGCGCTGTTTGGTAAGAGTCTGGTGGCGGTGCAAATTATTCAATATTTTATGTCGGCTATTATAGCTGTCGTGATCTACCTGATTGCGCAACGGCTGTTTGCCGCCCGGCCAGTTTCCCTATTGGCATCGGCCATTTTCCTATTCCATCCGGTTTCGATAATGTCTGATACGCGGGCGGGCAACGACACCACCTTAACCTTCTGTCTGACGATCACCGTATGGCTCCTCCTCCGGGCGATTGATAGCAGACGCCCTCGCGACTTCGTTCTCACAGGCCTGCTGCTCGGATACACCATGCTGGTTAAAGCATCGGTCGCGTTGATCTTCCCCGCTGTTTTTCTGTTCTTGATGTCGTCAGCGGAAACACGCTTTCGGCCCTGGATCTTAACCCGCAATTTTGCGATCACCGCCGTTGTGGCGGCTGCGGTGATGGCGCCGTGGGTTGTAAGGAATTTTGAAATATCTGGGAAATTCGTTCCGACGATGACGGTCGCGGGACTTGCCGTATTTCAAGGGGAAGAGGCGCAAAGAAACATCGCCAACGGCGAGGACAGCTGGCGTCTTCTTGACGACGCCTCCCACGCGCAAATCCGGATTGGGCACGAGATGGGGCTTCGCATGCGGGAGGACTTCTTTCCTCAATTCTATAGCGTCGGTGATGAAGTTGCTTTCTATGGCGAGCTCGGGCGTCGAGGGTGGGCCGAATATCGGAAGGACCCGGCTCTTCTCGCGCGCACCATCGCGCATAACTGTTGGGCCTTTTGGTTCCAGGGCAGGACGGAGAAAGCGACGCTGCTGAACGTCGTGATCCTGCTGCCATTCATCCTGTTGTCCGTCTACGGCGCCACTTTTGCCGTCCGTCGAGAGCGAAAAAGCTGGATCCTGGTGATTTCAATTATCACATTTATTTTACCGCATCTCGTGATCATTGCAGTGTCACGATACTGTGCGACGGTTATCCCTCTTATGTGCGTCCTGGCAGCCTGCATCCTGCTGTCGCCAATCGCCCAACGGCATTTGATTCGACAGTCCTTGGCGACATAGGTGTATCAGAGGTGGCGACCGAGGGGAGCGTTGCCGTCGAAAGGGGGCTGGGCGCTTTTCAGACCTAGGGGTAACCCAACGGTCTCACGTCGTCCGCCTCGACGGTAGCAACGGGCTGATGGAGAGCCTTTTGCCGTGGAGGGCGTCGGGCGAGGTAACGCGCCACGTTGGAGTTTTCGGTATCGCTGGAAGGTATCAAATGACGAGCCGTGAGTTATACGCACCTCCCCCACGAGGGCTGCGCGCATCACTCTTTTCAGGGCAGCCGGCGCAGCGTGCTGCTGCAACACGCGTCTCGGCAATAGCATTCGCGTTCGCAGTACTGGCTGTTGTGGTGGAATTTTGCATTTCGGGTAATACCCTCACCGTACTTGGAATCAGCTACAGTGAACCGGGTGGGAGTCCGTTTGTTAAGTTTCACCCGGCAACCTATTTAGCCGTTATGGGCGCGGTGGTGGCGTTGGCCGAGGGATCCCCTCAGGATCGCGGTTTGGGCTATCTGCTCAGCAAAGCGCCCGCGCTCCTCCTGTTCTGTGTGGTGATCATCTTCTGTACGGTTTTTGCTACGGTTAACGTCGGCCTCACCGGTGCGGGGGTGTATATCGATACATATCTTTCGGCTGGGGCACTTGCCGTGGTGATGGCCAACGCAAGTGCGCGGCAAAGAGCTACTCTGGCACGTCTAATATTGACGCTCCTCCTGATTAACGTTTTGATTTCGCTGGCTGAGTATGTCCATCAAGACCACTTTATTCCATTGGATGTAAAAACCGGGGATGGGAAGGTCGTAACCGACGCTCAAAGCGATGAATTCCGACCCGCCGCCCTCTATGGTCATCCGCTGACTGGGGCGATGGCGACATCCTTCGGGGTATTTCTGGCTCTTGCGTCAGGGCTCCGGTTCACGACGGTAGCAGGCTGCTTCGGCGTTTTCGCTGTCGGCCTCCTTGGCTTTGGCGGCCGTGCCGCTCTGGTTGCCACTGTTGGCGTGCTGGTGCTGCGGGTGGCTGTGACATTCGGAAGGGATTTGATGCGTGGGCGGGTGAATGGCCGCGTTCTTGGGACAGTCTTGCTGTCGGTGTCGATCCTGGGACCGGTTACCGTCTATCTATTAACCGCTACGCCGGTCGGCGAAAGACTCGTCGCTCGATCCTACTACGACGACAGCGCAGAGGTCCGCGCGGATCAGTGGCTCGTGTTTGACAAATTAACCCCCAAACAAGTCATGTTTGGTACCCCAGCCACCGATCTCCAGCAAATTTATGAGCAGGTCGGACTCGCGGGCGTTGAAAATCCGCTGATTCTGGTTTTCCTGAACCTAGGTATTATTGGCACCCCGGTGTTCGCGTTAGGCGTTATATCGTACTTTCTATATCTTCGCCGCGCTTATCCCGACAGCGGATGGCTACTGCTGGCTGCTATTCTCATTCTTTTCAGCAGTAACTCGATCGGCGTCAAAAGCCCTGATCTTTTTATGATGACGGCATGCGCGGTAACCATGAAAGATCAAGCCGGACGACGCTCCCTTCGTGTACTAAGGATGCTTAGACCGCAGATCCTCCTGTCCCACCTGCAACCAAAGGGGCTTGTGGGCGAGGTTCAGCTCCGGAAATCGGTAATGTCGATTGTAAGACCCAACCGAGGTCTCTCCTCCAGAGTGGCGCAGCGGCCAGACCGTGCGAACTGAATACCGCCGCTAAGCGACAGTCATGTCAGGCGACCTCGCGCGCTGGTGGGGTTCTGCACCGGTTCCTGCTATCCCACGCCATGCTGCGATTGGATCATTGGTTATCGCTAACTATAGCAGACTATCCTGCGGATACCGGAAATCCCGGGAACCGCTGCGACAACTTAGCTTTGGTTGAGCCAGCCCGGAAGGTACGGATGAAAAGGATCGCCAGGACGATCGCCTCGCTCGCAGTTCTTTTGTCACCGGCGGCAGCGCAAACTTCGGCTTCGACAAAGCCTACGCCCACGCTACTGCCGCCTGGTCCGCTTCATACAGCCGGGTCGCAAATAGTCGACAAGGCCGGCAAAGCTGTCAGACTTGCTTGCGTTGGCCTGTATGACGCAAATTTTCGCATATCCATGCAAGTACAGGCGCGCATTATGGTTGCAGCGGGCTTCAACTGCATTCGCATGTCATGGGTTAATGCCACCAAGGAAAAAGACCTTGCGACCATCGACCGTGTCATCGCCGCCGTCGCTGACACAGGCCTGCGGCTTATCCTCGACAATCACACGAATGAAGCGGGAACCCCCGCGGACGGTTATGGTGCACAACAGAAAAATGGTCTTTGGTACGATGTGGGAGGCCTGTCAGATAGCACCAACGGGGCGGGAGTGCCCGGTACGGTTACTGACAGAAAATTCCTTGCAGATTGGGTAACCGTCGCTCGGCATTACGCCGGCAACGACATTGTCATAGGTTTCGATTTGCGGAATGAACCCTTGCACTACCGTGGCCAGTGCACGTGGGGCGATGGCAACATCGATTCCGATATCCGCCTTATGTATCAGCGCGTGGGAAATGCCATCCAAGAAGTCGACGTGGCTAAACTAATCATTGCCGAAGGCCCGCAAAATTGGAAAAGCAGCTTTGCGGACCTTGGGCCGGCGCCCGAGGGAGACCTGACCCTCGCGAAGTCTAAGCCCGTGGTGCTCAATACTCCGAATAAAGTGGTTTACAGCGTGCACGAATATCCCAATTATCACCCCAATTCAGGGCCCGTGGCCATCGCCCGCATGAACTACGTGTGGGGTTATCTCATCAGCCAGAATATCGCGCCCGTTTGGATCGGCGAAATGGGCGCTTCGCTAGACGGCAATGTTGATGCGGGCGAAAATCTAAGTTCACAGAGGGCATGGATTACCACGCTACTTCCTTATCTCAATGGTCATGAGGGCATGCGAGGGGGACCCACCTTCACGGAAGGTCAGCAGGCCATCGGAACTGACTGGTGGGCTTGGGGAAATTTTGAGGGAGACTCGCCGGACGGAACTCTGGAGAATGACTGGTCGACACTCCGGCCTGGGCAGGCAGCGGCTTACAGTCAGCTGCGACAAATCGTAGAACCCGAATTGCCGGTCGGCTTACCGCCAGGACATTGATCCGATCATCCGGATCGTGCTTCCCGGGACGAAGGGTCCACACGGCGCGGAGTCGCGTGCGGCCACCCCGATCGCCCAGCGTATCAAGCCGACTTCGGAACGGGCAGAAAGGTGTGAGAGCTGCTTTCCTACGACGTGGACGCGAATGACGCCTGGCGCGAGCAAGGCCCCAGGCCGTCAGCCGCCGCTTGATCCGCGCGATGACAGTGCTCGAAGGCCCGCGCTGCGAGGCAGGCGATAGCGGCTGCGGCCTTTCGATCAGCCAATATGTCGGTGATTCGGCGCCGCCCAAGGTCGCGGATGATCGTCGCGTAACGATGGCCGCCGTTCCAGGCCCAGTTATCAAGGCCGAGAACATGCAGTGCCTCTGTCGCATGTTGACGGACGACGCGAAACAATGCGTCGTTGCCGACCGGCAGGAGGGGCCGCCGCACGAAACCTTGTCCCAAATCCCGCACGGGTCGGAACGTATTAGCATTTATTTGCTGCGAATGTTCCCCGAAGTCCTGTCGCAGGCCGGGCAGGCCGCCGTGTGATACGAATCCGGCCGCGATGAGCCGCTTGTCCGTCTCGTTTCGATCCGGTCGATGGTCAACCCACAAAGTATGAGGGTGATTCCCGGGCAGATGACGACGACTCCATAACGGCAGGCAGATCACGGCCAGGCCATGTTGCATGGGCATCGGATCCGATCCCCTCCGGGGCACCGATTGCCACATCAAGCGGGGCTCCCTGCCCGCGCCGAATTACAGCCAAACCCCCGGCAATGCGCTGTAATGACTGGAAATATCGGAAATAATATATGCATTAAGAAACAGATCCGATACGACCGTCTGCATTTAGTGCGAAATGAGTACAAAAGCGAATTCGTTATCGTGTGGTCAACAATCGGATTCTGGTGGGCAAAATGCGATATAAAGATCTGATAAGCGAACATAACGTCGATTTAGGCGGGGATATAGATACATTTTGGCTGTATTAGATGTTGATAACATAACGAAGAAGCCGTCGCGGCCCTCGAAGTGTCCTCATAAAAATGTGATTGTCGTGTTGACTCACCATCACGTGATCGTGAGACAAGCCCCGCATCTGATCACAAACGCGGGAGCTTTTCGTGTCCACAACCTCTTCCACTTCGGTGGGCTCGCTTCTTCCATCCGGATATCTCAGCACTCAGGGCAACCAGATTGTCGACGCGAACGGTAATGACGTCCGCATTGCATCCGTAGGTTGGTTCGATGTCAGCGCGGGCCCTTTGCAGGGCATTCAGGCCAACGTCGATGCGATGGCCGCCGCTGGGTTCAACACGATCCGCATCCCCTGGTACGACGCCACACTCCAGGCCAATCTTCCGCAGTTCGACCAGATCGTCGCCGCGGCCACCCAGGCCGGGATGAAAGTTGTTTTCGACCACCACGGTGACGAGGCTCCAAGCGCGTCCAATGGCTGGGGTTCGCAGCAGGCGAACGGGCTGCCGTTCGATACCGGCCCTGGGACCGATGGCACAGATGGGATGGGGGATGCCGGCACTGTAAGCGAAGCGCAGTTCGTTCAGGACACGCAGTCGCTGGCGCAACGTTACGCAGGCAACTCCACCGTCGCCGGTTTCGATCTGGACAACGAACCGTTGGAATATTCCGGCCAGAGCACGTGGGGTACCGGTGGTCCAACCGACCTTCGAGCGATCTACGAGCAGGCTGGGAATGCGATCCAGGCTGTCGATCCCGGCGCCCTCATCATCGCGGAGGGACCGCAGAACTACCAGATGAACGCGGCCGGCACCGCGCCGGCTCCATACGGTGATCTTAGCCTCGTTGGCCAAGACCCGGTCAGCCTGAATATTTCGAACAAGGTCGTTTACTCGGTCCACATCTATCCGGCCATCCAGTCCGGCTACAGCGGGCCCGACAGTGGTGCGCAAGCCGTCGCCAACATGAATGCCGACTTCGGTTACCTGGAAACGCAGAACATTGCGCCGGTCTGGGTTGGTGAGATGGGCGCCAGCATGGACGGAGCGGATGGCACGCAGGCGCAAGACCAGGCCTGGGCGTCGACGCTCGTCGGCTACCTGAACGGTCAGGATGGCGCCCAGGGCGGGCCGACATTCTCGGGCAGCCAGCAAGGAATAGGCACGGACTGGTGGGCCTGGGGAAATCTCAGCGGGGAGTTCCCAGACGGTACCGAGAACGCTGATGGCAGCCTGAATGCCGCGCAACAGGCCGTCTATTCACAGCTGCAATATTATCCCACAACAACATCAGCACCGACGCCGACGCCGACGCCGACCCCGACCCCGACACCGACGCCGACTGCTGCGGCTTCGGCGAACGATACGGTGGTGACGGCTGGGTCCACCGCGGCGATCACCGATGCCTCCGGCAACGCCTGGACGATCACCTCGGGTGCGCAGGTCGCCTACAACGGAACCGCGATCTCCGGCACCGCGAAC
>JARLIN010000519.1 GCA_031291715.1 Rhodopila sp.
ATTTTCAGTTAACGGTCAAAGCCGGAACCTTTCGCCGAATGGTATCCGTGCGTTTGCGCGTCGATCCGGCCGATTCCGTGCCTCGGCAAATCCTAATTGGCGGCGGTTTTCCGTTCCTCCGGGATGTCCCTCTCCCATCCCCCACCCAGCGCCTTATAAAGCGCGACGAGATTGGACGAGACCGCCGTCGTGCTTTGCGCCAATTGCTGCTCGGTCTGGAGCAGGCTGCGCTCAGTGTCCAGCACCGCCAGGAAGTCTGCGACCCCCTGCTGGTAGCGGCTTTGCGCCAGCACAAGCGCGCGCCTGTTCTGCGCGACCGCCTGGATCAGTTCATCCCGCCGGCCCTGCTCGGACTGGTACGCGGTCAACGCATTGTCCACGTCGTGCCAGGCTTGCAGGACGGTCTTCTGGAAGGTGACCGCCGCCTCCTGCTGCTGCGCCTCACGCAACTCCAGGGTCGAGCGCAACTGGCCGCCTTGGAAGATCGGGATCGTCAGTCCGGGACCAACCGCATATTGTTTCGAATTTATGTTGAATACATTGCTGAACTGCAGGGACTGCAACCCAAAGCTGCCGTTCAGATTGAGCGACGGATAGAAATTCGCCTGCGCCACGCCGATATCGGCGGTCGCGGCGTGGAGCTGCGCTTCCGCCTGGCGGATGTCGGGACGGCGGCGCGCCAGTTCGGACGGAACTCCGACCGGCACGCGCGGAGGCACCGGAGGTACCGGCTTGGCGGTCTTAAGGTCGGCTCGCAGCGCATTCGGCGGCTGGCCGAGCAGAAGGCTCAGCGCATTGATCAGCTGCGCTTCCTGCTGCTCCAGGCTTGGGATCTCCGCCAGGGTGGTGCGCAACTGAGCCGAGGCGTTGGCCACATCCAGGTCCGTGGTGACGCCACCGGCGGCGCGTTGCTGGGTCAGGCTCAGGCTTTGACGCGCGGTGCCGACGTTTTCGCGGGCGATGTTCAGTTGCGCCTGTGCGCCGCGCAGTTGGATGTAGTCGCGTGCGACCTCGGCCAGGCTGGACAGCAGGGTCGCGCGCTTTGTCTCGTTGGCCGCCTCGACCGACGCCGCCGCGGACTCGACAGACCGCCGTACGCCGCCCCAAAGATCGACTTCCCATGAGGCATCGAAGCCGCCTTGCCAGAGATCGAACGGCTGCAACCCATGCCCCTGTATGCCGCCCGTGGAACTACCGTACGCGCCGCTGGCACCCGTCGAGCCCGCGGCACTGGGGACGACGGCGAAGAGGCCGTTATTGCTGGCCTGTTCGCGGGCGTAGGAAGCGTTGGCGTTCAGCGTCGGAAACAGTGACGACCGGGCGACGCCGAGCTGCGCGCGAGATTCGGTCAGCCGGGCTTCGGCGATTTTCACATCCAGGTTCTCGGCCGCCACCCGCTCTTCCAGTCGGGTCAGCGCCGGATCGTCGAATATCGTCCACCAGTCGGGATCGACCGTTCCCGCAACGGGGATGCTGGCCGTTGGCTTCACGGTCTCTTTCGGGCCAGAGAACCAGGACGTCGGCCACGCCCAGTCGGGACGCTTGAAATCGGGGCCCACGGTGCAGCCGGTGAGAGCCGTTGCCCCCACCACGCCCACTACGAAAGCCATTCTTCGTTTTGCTTTTTCGATCATCAGGGTAATCCAGCAGGCGAGCGGGGCGGGTGCAACTTAATGCGCGAGCGCGGTGCCCTTCGGAACACGCGGCAGCAGCAGGATAACAGGGGCGGTGATGAGGGCCAGAAGTCCAAGCAGCCAGAAAATATCCAGGTAGCTCATTACGGAGGCCTGTGCTTGCACCATCGCATCGATAGGGGCAAGGGGCGCACGCCACCCGAAGCCATTATAGGCGGTGATGTGTTCCGCCAGCCGCTCATGATGGAACTGCGTGCGCTCCGCCAGCATGGTCGTAACGAACGACACGCCGACGCTGCCGCCAAGGTTTCGCATCAGGTTAAACAACGCTGACGCCTCGTTACTTCGGTTCGGCGGGAGGCCGACATACGATACGGCACTGAGCGGGATGAACAGGAAGGGCAGCCACACGACCTGCGAAATGCGCGTGGCGGATATGCTCCAAAAGCTGATGCTAAGGTCGAGGCGAGACGCTGCCAGCATCGACCAGCCGGTGCCAAGCACCGCCATAAGGATCAGCCATTTCGGCTGGATCAGACGTCCCGTCACCACACCGGCGACCGGCATCAGGATCAGCGTCGCGACACCGCCGACCGCCAGGGTCATGCCGGCGGTGGTGGCGTCATAGCCCAGCAAGGTCTGGGCGAGCTGCGGCAGAAGCTGCGTGGTGCTGATCAGCAGGAAACCGACCAGGAACATCAAACCGCAGCAAATGCCGAAGCTGCGATAACCCAGCAGGCGAATGTTCACCACCGGCTGCGGATGAACGAGTTCCCAGACGATCAGGCCAACCAGGGAGGTCAGGCTGATGACACCCAGGGTGGAGATGAAGTCCGAGGAGAACCCGTCATCCAGCTCGTACCGATCCAGAAAGATCTGCAACGCGCCGAAACCGAGAACGACGAGGATCAGGCCCAAAACGTCGATGTTCAGGCCTTGCGCCAGCAGCGCCCGCCGTTCCCGCCGCAAGACCTCCGGCTCGACAACCAGCAGGCCGACCAGGGTCAGGGATAGCAGCCCGACCGGCAGGTTGATCAGGAAGACCCAGTGCCAGGAGTAGTTGTCGGTCAGCCATCCGCCCAGCACCGGCCCGATCGCGGGCGCGCTGACGACCGTGAGGCCATACAGCGCGAACGCCTGTGCGCGCTTTTCGGGCGGGAATGTATCGGCGAACATCGATTGCTCGGTCGGCGCCATCCCGCCGCCGCCGATACCTTGCAGCACCCGGGCGACCAACATCATGCTCAGGGAAGTGGAAACCGCGCACAACAGCGAACTGAGCGTGAACAGCGCGACGCAGATCATATAGAAGCGCTTGCGGCCGATGACATTGGCCAGCCAGCCGCTGACCGGCAGGACAATCGCGTTCGACACGAGATAGCTGGTCAAGATCCAGGTGGATTCATCCTGATCCGCGGCCAGGCTGCCGGCGATATGGCGCAGCGCGACATTGGCGATCGTCGTGTCGAGCACCTCCATGAACGTCGCGATCGACACGACCACCGCGATCATCCACGGATTGTGGTCGCCGGCCGCGGAGCGCCGGGTTGGCCATCGTTCAACGCACCCGCACATAGGGTGTGACGGACATGCCGGGGGCCAGCAGGTAGTCCTTCACCCGGGAATCGTCGAACACGATCTTCACCGGCAGGCGCTGGACGATCTTGACGTAGTTCCCGGTGGCATTCTCGGCCGGCAATGTGCTGAAGGCGGTTCCGGTGCCGGCCTGGAAACTGTCCACCTTGCCGTGGAACGTCACCGACGGGACCGCGTCGATCGACAGATCGACATCCTGCCCCGGGCGGATGCTGGCCAGTTGCGTTTCCTTGAAGTTGGCGGTCACCCAGCGGTCGTCCTGGACCAAAGCGAACAGCGCCTGGCCGGGATTGACATAGTTGCCGGCGCTGACCGTCCGATGCGTGACGACGCCCGCGACCGGCGCGACGATGGTGCAATAGGAAAGCTGGAGTTCGGCCGCCCGCGTGTTCGCCTCGGCCTGCTGCAGAGACGCCTGCGCCGCCAGCACCTGGGCGTGCGCCGCCGTGACCTGGGCCCGGGCACCGTCCACGGTCTGCCGGCTGGCATCCAGTTTGGCCTGCGCCGAATGGAACGTGGCGGTCGTCGCGTCGATCTGCTGGCGGGTCACGGCATGCGGGTCGATAGCCTGGAACCGCGCGTAGTCCTGCCGCGCCTGCAGCAGATCGGCTTCGGCGACGCGGACATTGGCGGCGGCCTGGTCAACGCTGGCCTGCTGCACGACGACCTGCGCCTGAGCCTGCTGCAGCGTGGCCTCGGCGCTGGCCTGCTGCGCCTTCGCCTGATCCAGCTTCGCCTGATAGTCGCGCGGATCGATCAGCAGCAGCGTCTGTCCGGCCGCGACATGCTCGTTATCGGCGAAAAGCAGCTTCGTCACCTGGCCGGCCACGCGCGGCGCGATCTGGGTGGTGTAGGCATCGACGAACGCATCGTCGGTGCTTTCGAAATGCCGGGATTGCAGCCAGTAACGCGTGCCGCCCACGATCAGGACCGCCAGGACGATCGCGCCGATCGTGAAGCCGAGGATGCGCTTGAAGCGACCGGGCTTTTCCGGGGCATGGTCGCGGGTGGGCGTGCCGCCTTCATATCCCTGCCCCCGCTCGCGTGTCAGCTCGTCCATGAACAGCGCTCCGCTTTCGGGGTTTCGGAGGGTCACGTCGTATTGACCGAACCGTTCGGTCACGTACATTGCTGACGTAGTCGGCCCACACAGGTTGTCAATACGGCTTTGGCGCGGGATGGTTCGGCGGATGGATATCAGCGTTACGTTAAGCCCGGAAAAGCGGGCCCAAATCCTGAACGGGGCCGCGACCGTGTTCGCGGCGGACGGTTACGAAGGCGCGAGCATGGCGCGGATCGCCGCCGTGGCCGGCGTGTCCAAAGGCACGCTCTACAACCATTTCGACGGTAAGGCGGCTTTGTTTGTCGCCTATGTGAGCGAGACATGCGACCAGCACCTGGCGCACGTGTTCGACAGTGCCGACCACGATGGCGACCCGGCGGAAGTCCTGCGCGGCATCGGCAAGCGCATGATCCAGA
>JARLIN010000520.1 GCA_031291715.1 Rhodopila sp.
CAGCTACCTGAACAACGGCAGGCCGTTGCCCGATGAGACGGTCAACTACGTCGCCTCGATCGCGCCTTTGCTGGGTCCGGGTACGCCTATGTCGGGTCCGTTGGCTGTGTATGCCGGCGGCGCGGCGACCTACGCGCCGCGGATGGCCGCACGCCCGACCTCGGCCGGCTGCGACCCGGATGCCGCGTATAATCCGGACGGCCCCTGCACGCCGCTGCAGCCGGCCGTCGTCCAGACAGTCGCTTTCGCACCCACGGCCCCGGCATCAGCACCGGAACCAGCACCGGCACCGCCATTTGCATCCAGTGATTGCGATCCCGATGCTGCCTATGATCCCTCCCGGCCCTGCCGGCCGTTGCCCGCCACGCCGGCGCCCGTTATCGCCCAGCCCCTGCCGCAACCGACGCCCCGGCGCCCGGTGGAGTATGCGATGAGTGCGCGGCCGATCCAGGAATCCATGCCGCAACGTGTCTCGTTTTCCCCTGCACCCCCAGCCGGACGGTGGGCCATCCAGGTGGGTGCGTTCGCCAACCTCGCCACCGCCCAGGCCGCCGCCGAGAACGCGCGCATGACGCTGCCAGAGCTGCTGCGCACCGCGAAGACCGAGCTGCCCGCGACGACCCCGTTCGGCGGCAAGGTCGCCTTCCGCGCGCGGCTGGCGGGCCTGTCCCCGTCAGCGGCGGCGGATGCCTGCTCCCGCCTCAGCGGTCACGGGCTGCCCTGCATAACGGTTCCGCCGTCACGGGACGCCTTTTAGGCCGGATCAGCGATGCCGGCCGCGGACCTGATCGCATCTGCGCTCCCTGACGAGATCCGAGCGTTAGCGGTACGTCTCAGGGCGCGGAGCGGTCCGTCCACGGTAAGGCTGACGCAACACGGCACGATGCGAGAGCGGCCAAAAAGCCGCCCGATGCGGTTCTCCGCGATCGAAACCATCGACCTGCGCCGGTCCGAATTTGAGTGGCGCGCATCGACCGGCCCATTTGGCTGCATCACCGTGAACGACGCATTGAAGGACGCGCAGGCCACCCTGGAGGTTCGGCTGTTCGGCTGCATCCGGATCGCCGCCGCCAAGAGCCAACCGGCGGCCGTAAAGGGTGAGATCATGCGCTATCTGGCGGAGCTTGCATGGGCGCCCGATGCGATCCTGAGCAACAACGCGCTGATCTGGACGGTGATCGACGACCGCTCATTCCGGGTTTCAGCCGGACACGACAATACGCGCGGCACGGTCGATCTGCGCCTGGATGATAACGGCCGGATCGATTCCATCTCGGCCGAGGATCGTCCACGGCAGGAGGGCGGACGTTTTGTCGAGCGGCACTGGCACGGAAGGTTCTTCGATTACCGTCTGCACCAGGGACGTTGGCTGCCCTTCGCCGGCGAGGTCGGTTGGGTGCTGGATGGGGCGTTGTTCACCGCCTGGCGTGGCGAGATCACAAGCTGGGCGGTTTCATAAGGGGATTGAGCCCCACAGGTGAACACGTCTCGTTGGCAACGTCGGCGTCATGCGTGGCCCGGCGTTCGTCCAAGCGATCCGCCGGGGCACGGTGCTGGTTCAGATGGCCCCGACTGTCGCCTGGCCATGACGGTTGGGGGAAAGATCGCGGCGCTGCCCAGCGATTCCGTTACGATGAAAGAAACGTCGGCGGCGAGATCGTTTCAGCCGACCGGTGATCCCAGTCCAGCAGCGGGACATTTGCTTTCACCCGCGCCTGTGCCTCGTGCAGCGCGGCGGCGGCGGCCGGATAATCCATTGTCAGGACCTTGCCGTCCTCCACGACTTTCTCACCATCCACGAACACTGTCCGGATCGCCCGGTCGCCCGCGGCGTAGATCAGGTTGCGCACCGGATCATGGGTCGGCCGCATCATCGGATGCGTCAGATCCACCAGCACCATATCGGCCCGGCATCCCGCCGCGAGCCGCCCGATATCGTCCCGGCCCAGCGCCCGCGCACCGCCGATCGTAGCGGCATTGAACAGGTCCGTGCTGTTCATCGTCCGCGGATCGCCCGCCTGTGTTCGGGCCAGGTACGACACCAGCCGCATCTCATCCAGCATGTTGTGGGGATAAGTGTCTGTCCCGACGCCCATGTTGACGCCAGCACGGTGGTAGCGGCCGAAATCCTTCAACGTGATGCCGCGGCGAGCGAAGACGGTTGGGCAATGCGCGACCGTGGTGCCGGTCTCGGCGAGACGCGCGAGGTCGGTCTTCGTGTGCCACGGCGTGGAGGGATGATCGTCGAGGAAAATGCCATGACCGATGATCGACCGCTCCGACAGCAGACCCAGATGATCGAGCCAGCCGATCGGCGTGTAGCCGTGACGGCGGGTGATCTCGTGGAACTCGCTGACCGACTGCGCCGCGTGAATCTGCCAGGACAGGCCACGCGCTTTCGCTTCCGCGAAACTGTCCCGCAGCAGGGTTTCCGAACAGGTATCGATCTGCGCCGGCACCACCATCCCGAAAAGCCGGCCGGAGGGATGCTGTTCGGCGCGCTCGATCAGCGACAGCGCCTCGGTCATCGCCTTTTCGCCGGCGCTTTCGTTCCATTCGTATTCGACCAGATGCCCGTTGCGGGTAAACCACCGCGCGGAGCGGAACATCGGCGCGATGCACACACGCATCCCCGCCTCGGCCAACAGGTCAAGCCAACCCGGATGCGCCATCGACAGATCGGCCAATGTGGTTACACCTGAAAGCAAAAGCTCCGACAGCGCCACACGGACGCAATCCGGAACGGCGTCTGCGTCGGCGCGAAAGATCGGCAGGTACTCGTAGAGCGAGGAATTGTAAAAGCCGGGACTGCCGATTTCGTCGATCAGCCCTTTGTTCATCGGCTCGCTGGATGGATGCGAATGGATGTTCACGAGACCGGGCATCACCATCATGCCTGCGCCGTCGATAAGCGTGTCGGCCGGGCCGGCATAACCGCGGCCGACGAAAGTCAACGCACCGCCCTCGAAGGCCACGTCGGCGTCCGGGAGATAACGATGGCTGCCCGTCGCCGCATCCCAGCCGATGACCATACCGGCGTTACGGATGACAGAGACGGTCATTGCCTTTCCCTCCATGACGCGAAGCATCTCTGTTCGTCATGGCCGGACCCGCCCGGCCATGACGGTATGGGGACGCAGGAGCCCAACCGCGTCGACGAAAGACTTAACTCCGATAATCCGGCTTGCCGTCCTCGATCAGCCGCAGCGCGGCCTCCCACACCATCGCGTAGTGCTCTTCGTTTTCGCCCTTGCGGAACTGCTCCGCCGTATGCGCGCAGACCTCGGGCGGCGGCAGGATGATCTCCCGCCCGCCGGACAGCGCATCGACCTGAGCCGCGCAAGCCCGCTCCAGCATGTAGATCATGTGGAAGGCCTCGGCGATCGAGGTTCCGCCAACCAGCAGCCCGTGGTTACGCAGGATCATCGCCTTGTGCTGCCCCAGATCGGCCACAAGGCGCTCCCGCTCATCCAGGTCCAGCGCGATGCCTTCATAGCCGTGATAGGCCAGCCGGCCGTAGAACTTGCACGCATGCTGCGAGAGCGGCAGCAGGCCGTCCTTCTGCGCCGACACCGCGATCCCGGCCGCGGTGTGCGTATGCACGACGCACATCAGGTCCTCGCGCGCCATGTGGACGGCCGAATGGATCGTGAAGCCCGCCGCGTTCACCCGCCGGCTGCTCAGGTCGCCCTCTTCGACGACATTGCCGTGCACGTCGATCTTCACCAGGTCCGAGGCGCGCATCTGGTGAAAATTCACGCCATACTTGTTGATCAGGAAATGATGATCCGGACCCGGCAGACGCGCACTCAGATGGGTGTAGATGAAGTCCGTCCAACGATGATAGGCGACGAGGCGATACAGCGCCGCCAGATCGCAGCGGATCTGCCACTCGGTTTCCGATACGCCGGAGATCGACGCTGGTGAGGTCGCGATGTTCATGCCCGTGCCATCCCTGAATGTGATCAGGGCAGCGTTCACGCTGTCGCTGCCGCCGTCAAGTCGCGCAGGCGCGGCCGTCCGGTCACAGACCTGAGCGGCTGATCCCGCTCGTGCCGCGGCAGATGGCCCGGACTGGCGCCGGGCCATGACGACGGGCGGCGCTGGTGCGTGACGAGAGGCGGGCCTGGTGCCTCACCGTCACGACAGAGGGCCGATTAGTTTGAGGTGGGGCCTGGGGATTCCAGCTCCTGCAACACCGGCAGAAGATACGTTGCGAACAGGCGCGGATTTTCCGCGAAGGGGAAATGCCCGATGCCCTTCATTTCCTGGAACCGCACGCCGGGAATCTTCGCCGCCGTCGCCTGCGACAGTTCCACCGTGCAGGAGTAGTCGTATTCCCCAGTCAGCATGAACAGCCGGCAGCGATTGGTATCGATCCGCCCCACCCGCTCCCGCGCATCCCACTCCCCCGAGTAGAACGCGATATCGCCATAGAACACCGCCGGCCCGCCCTGGCCGTAATGCCAGGTGATCGCCTCCTGATATTCCGCCGGGCTTTGCGGCGCGCTCAACGCCCGGATCCATTCCGGCACGAACATCGACTGGTTCACCCGCGGATGTGCCGCCCAGGTGGTCTGCCGCTGATTGATCTTCTCGCACGCTTCACAGGCGACGATGCCGCTGAACGCCTCGGGATGGCGGTAGGCGAGTTCCAGGCAGATCTCCCCCGACATCGAGGCACCCAGCGCGATCGGCTTGTCCAAACCGGCCGCCGCGACGAACCCCATGATCAGATCGACATACAAATCCGTATTCAACCGCCACGATCCGGGGATCGCGCCCTCGGGCGGCAGCGATTTGCCATGCCAGGGCAGATCGAACGCCACCAATCGATGGCCCTCGGTGATGTGGCTGTCCGCCATCAGGCCATGGAACTGCCGCCCGTCGGAACCGGCGGTGTGCATGCACAGCACATCGCGGCCGGAGCCCGCGGTTTCGTAATAGATCTGGTAGGTAACCCCGCCGACGGTGACCGGAACATAGCCGCCCTGGACCTTCGGCATCGCCCTCGGCCCCTCACGCGGCGCCAGGCTAACGGGCACGGGCGCCTTGTTGCCAAGTGCCAGCCACTTGCCGATTTCCAGCACGCGGCGAGCGACATGGGCGTGCTGCATGAATGCAAGCTGGTCGCCCTGAATGGAGAATTCCGGGACGCGATAATGCATCGCGAAAATGCCGTGGTGATGGCGCGGCGGAATCGGCAGCAGGAATTTGGCCCAGATCGAATCGGGCGCAGCCAGCGTGAACGCCGGCGCATCCCCTTCCGGCTGCATCTTGCCGTCAACCAGGTTGAACACGGTGGTCCGCTCACCGCTGGCGATCGCGAAACTGACGGACCAGGGGCCGGCCCAGGCGGCCAGCGTGGCATCGCCGGCGCAAGCCTCGCGCCAGGATGCCGCTTCAGGAAATGTCGTCATTGCGGGTCGATCACCTTCAGCACGACGGGATGGTACTGGTCGCCATAGCCTGCCTCGTCGGCCTGCTTCAGCCGCTCCATCGTCAGCTTCGCCGCTGCCATGTCCAGGCCGGACGCCTCGGCCATTTCCAGCGCATAGGACAGATCCTTCATCGCATACCGGGTGGAGAACGCGCGTTCCGGGAACACACCCGGCAGCATCGCCTTCATGCCGTGGTTCCGCAGCACGAAGCTGTCGCCCGAGCCCATCGCCATCGTCGGCAGCAGCACGTCCGCCGGCACGCCATTGCGACGCCCGATGGCGATCGCCTCGGCCAGCGCGCCGCAGTGTTGAAACACCAGCATGTTGTTCAGGATTTTCACGACCTGGCCGCAGCCAATGGGGCCGCAATGCGTAACGTCCGTCCCCATCGTCTCCAGGATCGGCCGGATGCGCGCGAACGTTTCGTCGGTCGCGCCAACCATGATGCTCAGTTCGCCGCGAGACGCCGCCTCCCGCGTCCGCGCGACGGGTGCATCGGCGTAGAAGATTCCCTTAGCGGCCAGGCGGGCACCGATCTGGCGGGTGAGTTCGACCGATGAGGTGCTGGTATCGACGACAAACTGACCAGCCCGCAGATGCGGTTCGAGTTGCCCGACGACCGCGCTGACGGCCTTGCCGTCCGGCAGGGACAGCAGGATGACCTCGCATCCGGCGGCGATCTGCTGCATGGACGCCGCCTTCACGCCGGCTGCCGCCAGCCGCTCCAGCGGTTCGGTGCGGAGGTCGTAAGCCAGGACGGGAATCCCCGATCTGCGGGCCAAATGGCCGCACATCGGTTCGCCCATCACGCCTAGTCCAATGAAGCCGATGGTGGAGATCGCCGGCCCGGCGGCGGTTGATTCGGACATGGTATTTCCCTTCCCCAAGATGGCGCTGTTTTCCGCGGACCTTCCCCAGATGTCAAAGCAGCCAGCCACCTGACCCAGGCAGTGGGCCCACGATCCATCCGGGTAGATGTGTCGCTTTTTCGCGGTTTGGCTTTATCGCCCCCTGATGTCCTGACCCGAAGTTCGTCGCATCTTGCGGCGAGATCCGGGACACTAGGCACAAACCAACGCGATCCGGCTGAACGACACGCCCAACCGCCTATCGTCCCGTTCCCCGGCGATCAGCATCGGGCTGGCCGCGTGCGGGTGATGCAGCACGATTTCGATCTCTTTCCGCCCGGCGACCAGATGACCCGGCACCACGCACCCCACCTCGCCACGCGGCAGCGAAACGAAACTATGCACCAGTTCCCCACCGATCAGCACGTCCAACCGCTGCCGGGGCAACAATGGCGGCCTGACAAACGGCGTGACATCCATTTCGAGCCAGTATTCGTCTGCCTCTCCGGGGACCTCGATCGTCAGCAGGCTTCTTTCGCCAACCGACCATTGGTAGCCGGCCTCCGGCCCGGACCAGCCGTAACCGAGCCGCGGGCCTGCGTTTCCCTCGGCACCGAATGTATATTCCGTCCGCGCCGGCCGACCGTTCAACGAGCGGACCAGCCGCCCTTCGCGGGCGCGCAACGAAACCGTGTAGGCGCGACGCAGCACCTGCATCCAGGATTCGAAATCCAGATCGGGCACGTTGTCGCGTTCGGCGAGGCGGCGGACATAGCCGACCATCATCCGCTCATCCGCCACTTCCACCGATCCCGGCGGATGCCCCGGACAGGCTTCCTGCACCCACAGCAGGATACTCGGACCATACGCGGATAGTGCGATGCGCAGATCGACCAGATCGCGGGCCAGCAGCGGTTCGTTCTGCCGAAACACCAGGATCTTGGAGGGATTCTCCAGGTCGTCGATCAGCTTTTGGGCCAGGAAGCCGACCGTGCGGCTTTGCTGCTGATGCAGTGCCTTCGGCTCCATGTCGCCGATCTTTACATGGGCGTGATAGGTGAAATCGTATTTGGTCAGCTTGACCATATACTCGCCGTTCTCGGCCTGGATGCGGATATGGTCCGGATCGGCGATATCTACGAAACGAGCGTTCAGGCCGCGCAGCAGATTGCGCAAAGGCGTCCCGGAGAAACGCAGCAACCCCAGCGGTTCCGCTCCCGCCCGGCGCTGGACAAGCCCTAGTTCGCAGTTGTCCCCGATGCTTTCAAACTGAAGCACCAGGTCGCGGTCGTCCGGCATGAGGGCGGCGTTTGGATCAAGGTCCATTCAGCGAATTTCGCCCCCTCGGGGATTGATCGTACCGCGTTGGTATAGGGGGTGGACGCGCCACCCCTCAACCAAAAAGGGCTATCTGAACAGAACGCTCGCGGCCGCCTGTGCCGCCGCCACCACTGGGGCTGGGAACAGGAAGAAGAACCCGGTGAACAGCCCCGTTGCGGCCACGACGAAGGACAGGGACGCCGGACGGGCGTCGAAGCGCTCGGCCGGGGCGTCGAAGTACATCACCTTGATGATGCGGATGTAATAGAACGCACCAATCACGCTGGTGAGCACGCCGATGATCGCCAGCGTCCACAACCCGGCCTGCACGGCCGCCAGGAAGATGTACAGCTTGGCGAAGAAGCCGGACATCAGCGGGATTCCGGCCAGGCTGAACATGAACACGGCCAGAGCCATGGCCAGCGCGGGATCGTTGGCCGCCAGCCCGGACAGGTCGGAAATCTGCTCGACCGCCCTGCCCTTGCGGCGCATCGCCATGATGCAGCCGAACGTGCCGGCGGTCATGAACACGTAGATGACCATATAGACCAGCACGCCGCGCACCCCGTCGGCGTTGCCCACCGCCAGTCCGATCAGCGCGTAGCCCATGTGGCCAATCGACGAATACGCCATCAGCCGCTTGATGTTGGTCTGGCCGATCGCCGCCAGCGCACCCAGCACCATGGACGCGATCGACACGATCACCACCAGCGACTGCCACGCGCCGACCAGCGACGCGAACGACGTGCCCATGACCCGCAACAGCAGCGACATCGCCGCGACCTTCGGGGCGGTGGCGAAGAACACCGTCACCGGTGTCGGCGCGCCCTCATACACATCCGGCGTCCACATATGGAACGGCACGGCCGAAACCTTGAACGCCAGCCCGACCAGTACAAAGACGATGCCGACCACCAGCCCGGCCGACGCGCTGCTGGGCTGCAACAGCTGTTCATGCAAGGAGGCCAGGTCCATGGTCCCGGAGAACCCGTACACCAGCGACATGCCATACAGCAGCAGACCGGAGGCCAGGCTGCTCAGGACGAAATACTTCAAACCGGCTTCGGAGGACCGCAGGTCGTCACGGGCGAAGGCCGCCAGCACATAGAGCGCCAGTGATTGCAGCTCCAGCCCCAGATACAGCGTCATCAGGTTCGACGCCGACGCCATGATCATCATGCCGACGGTGGAGAACAGCATCAGCACCGGGAACTCGAACCGGGCGATACCCTGGGACCGGTTCCAGTCCAATGCCAGGATCGAGGCCAGCGCCGCACCCGACAGGATCAGTATCTGATTGAAGGCGCTGAACGGATCGGCCACGAACTGGCCATGGAACCCGAACCCGTTGGTGCGGGTCAGTACCAGCAAGCCGGCGATCAGGAAGCCGCCGATGGTGAACATCGTGCACAGCAGGGTGCTGTCCTGCTTGCGCAGCACACCGAAGATCAACGTAGCCATGCCGACGCAGGCCAGGACGATCTCGGGAAGGGCCAAGGTCCAGTTCATCAGTGCATCATCCCGGCAAGCTTGGTGGTCGCGGCAAGTGCCGCGGTATGGTTCTGCACCATCGCTCCCACCGTCGCGTCAAAGTAGCTGGTGAAGCTGGACGGGTAGATGCCCATCCACAGCGTCAGGACGATCAGCGGTGCGAACACCGCCCATTCGCGCGGGCTCAGGTCCAGGATGTGCCGCAGGTCATCCCGCGTGATCCGGCCGAAAATAACCCGGCGATACAGATACAGCATGTAGGCCGCACCCAGGATCATCCCCGCGCCGCCCAGCAGGGCCAGCCAGAAGTTCACCTGCAACGACCCGACGATGACCAGGAACTCACCGATGAACCCCGCGGTGCCCGGCAGCCCCATCGAGGCCATCATGAACAGCATGAACACAAGCGCATAGGCTGGCATCCGGTCCGCCAGACCGCCGTAGCGCGCGATCTCCCGCGAGTGGATGCGGTCGTAAACCACGCCGACGATGAGGAAGAGCGCCGCCGAGACCACACCATGCGACAGCATCTGGAACAGCGCGCCGGAGATACCCTGCACGTTGAAGGTGAAGATGCCGATCGTCACGACGCCCATATGGGCGACCGAGGAATATGCGATCAGCTTCTTCATATCCTCCTGCGCCAAGGCGACCAGTGAGGTGTAGATCACCGCCACCACCGACAGCGTGAATATGAATGGCGCGAACACCACCGAAGCGTCGGGCAGCATCGGCACCGAGAACCGCAGGAACCCGTAGGCCCCCATCTTCAGCAACACGCCGGCCAGGATGACCGAACCAGCCGTCGGCGCCTCGACGTGCGCGTCGGGCAGCCAGGTGTGGACCGGCCACATCGGCACCTTCACCGCGAAGGAGGCGAACAGTGCCAGGAACAGCGCGCTCTGCATGCCGATCGGGAAGGTCGTATGCAGCAGCGTGGCGATATCGGTGGTACCCGCCTGCAGCCACATGGCGATCAGCGCCAGCAGCATCAGCACCGAGCCGGTCAGCGTGAAGAGGAAGAACTTCACCGCGGCATAGACCCGGCGCGGTCCGCCCCAGACGCCGATGATCAGGTACATCGGGATCAGCACGCCCTCGAAGAACATGTAGAACACGACGAAGTCCGTCGCGCAGAACATGCCCACCATCATGGTTTCCAGGACCAGGAAGCTGATCATGAACTCCCGGACGCGGGTCTGGATCGATTCCCAGCTCGCCAGGATGCAGATCGGCGTCAGGACGGTGGACAGCAGAACGAACAGGATCGAGATCCCGTCCACGCCCATGCTGTAGCCGACTTTGTATTCCGGCAGCCAGGCGACGCTTTCGTTGAACTGGAAGCCGGCGTCGGACTGGTCGAACCTGACCCACAGCACCAGCGACAAGACCAGCACGATCAGGCTGGTCCAAAGTGCGGTCCAGCGGGCATTGGAAGCGACGGTTTTCTCGTCACCGCGCACAAGCATGATGACAAGGCAACCGACCAGCGGCAGCCATGTGATCAGCGAGAGGATCGGAAAACCGGCGGCGTTGGTTACAGCGGTCATGATCTCACCGGCTCAGCATGAAGATACCGACCAGCACGACAACGCCGATCAGCATGACGAAGGCATAGACGGCCAGGGAGCCGGTCTGGAGCTTGACGATCTGGCGCGACCCATCGCTGGTCAGCTCCGCAAGTCCGTTGGGCACGCCGTCGATGATGGTCACGTCGCCCACCTGCCAGAACAGGCGGGCCAGGCGGAACGTCGGCTGCACGAGGATCGCGTTGTACAGCTCGTCGAAATACCATTTGTTCAGCAGGAAGCGGTAGATCGGCCCGAAGCTCTGCGCCAGGCGGACCGGCAGCAGCGGGTTGGCGATATACATGACATAGGCCAGACCAATGCCGAGCAACCCGAGGACCAGCGGCGCCAGTTCAACCCATTGCGGCACGTGCTCCAGGTTCTCGATGACTTCGTTATCGGGGCCGTTGAAGATGCTGCCGTTCCAGAAGTGGTGCCAGTCGGCGCCGATGAACCAGTTGTCCAGCGCCCAGCCGGCGAACACCGCCCCCAACGCCAGCACGACCAGCGGCGCCAGCATCACCCACGGGCTTTCATGAACATGTTCGAGCACATGATGATCGGCGCGCGACTTGCCATGAAAGGTCATGAACAGCAGGCGCCAGGAGTAGAAGGCGGTCAGGAACGCAGCCAGCAGGGTGCAGACGAACGCGTAGGTCCCGATGCTCGTGCCGGCGGCATAGGTCGCCGAGATGATCGCGTCCTTCGAGTACGACCCGGCCAGCGGCGGGATGCCAGCCAGCGCGAGATTGCCGATCCACATCACCGTGCAGGTGACCGGGATCAACTTCGCCAGCCCGCCCATCTTCCGCATGTCCTGCTCATCC
>JARLIN010000521.1 GCA_031291715.1 Rhodopila sp.
GCCCAGACCACCCCTCGGACAGGGGCTGCTGATATGAAACAGTCCAAGCGCGAACAATATTCAAGGACCGTGCCAGACAGCCGTGGGACACGCCCGGCCATGACGATAGAGAGGGGGCGGCCGAGCCCCCTCCGACGACCATCCGGCCTTTGACCGGGAGCGAGATTTTTGACCGGGAGCGAGATTCAAACGCCGCGACGTTGCGACCTTGCGCGATCCCGCGCCGTTGCTGCCCTGGTTCAGGCCACCACCAGATCCGGCACCATCTCCTTGCCTTTCGTCTCCGGCGCCCAAACCAGCGCCAAGGCGAAGTTGATTGCACCGACGCAAGTTCCGATCAGCATCGGAATGGCGAAGCCGAGCTGGAACTCGCTGGCGAAATAGGTCAGGACCAGCGGAACGAATCCGCCCCAGATGGCCCCCTGGTGATAGCAGAAGGCGCTGGCGGTCGCCCGCACCTCGGTCGGGAACCGCTCGGTGAGGTAGGGCGCCATCTGGCCCTGCATGCCGCCGCCGCCGCAGATCCCCTGCGCTATGAACCCAACCGCGATCCACGTGATGTCATGCGTCAACAGGTAGAGCGGCGCGACAGGCACAGCGAGCAGCGCCGGGATGATCATCGCCCAGCGCCGGCCGTACCGGTCGGCCACCAGACCCCAGATTCCGCTCGCCGCGAACACGGCGATGTTCGCAAAGATGATCGGCGTCGCTACAAGTCCGGGACTCAGCCCGAGGTCCTTCTGCAGATGCGTCGCGAACAGCGCGTTGACGGAATAGTACGTGACGAAACCACTCGCCATCCACCAGCACGCGGTCAATGTGTTGCCCACAACGGCGCGCTTGAATATGGCAACGAGCGGAGCGTGCATTTCCCGCTGCTCGACACGTTGCAGACGACGGTTCTCGGTCCAGACCGCGGGCTCCTTGACGAACTTGCGCACATAAACCACTGACAGGGCGGGAAGAATGCCGATCCATAGCATGCCGCGCCAGCCGAGGTAGTTGTAGAACAGGCCATAGACCAGGCTGGACAGCAGAAAGCCTATACCCCACGAACCTTGCAGCATGCCGCCCATGAACCCGCGTGAACGGGCGGGCCAGGTTTCCATCGCCAGCGCGGCGCCCGCCGGCCATTCGGCACCCATGCCGATGCCCAGCAGCGCGCGGCAGGCGAACAGGAACCAGTAGCTTGGCGAGAAGCCCGCCACGAAGTTGCAGATCGAATACCACAGGATCGAAATCATCAGCGGGGTTTTGCGGCCGATGCGATCGGCCAGCCATCCGGATGCGACGGCCCCCACAAGCCGAAGCCACAGCGTGACAGTCAGCACGAGGGCGACCGCGGTCAGTGGCACGCCGAACTCCTGCGATATCGGCACCATGATCAGCAGAAAGACCGTGAAGTCGAACGCATCCAGCGTCCAACCCAGCCAGGCAGCCCACCAGGCCAGCCATTGGTCCTTGGTGGGCTCCCTCCACCAGGCGATCGATTTCGAGGCATTGGTTCCAGCGGCGGTTGTTGCAACCGGTTCGGATTTGTTTTCGGATGTTGGCACGATACTCTCCCTGTCCGCGCCCGGATCGTGTCCGAGCGTCGTTTTCCCAGACGGAAGCGGGATTTCCCGCATTGGCAGAGAACTCGGGACCAATACCCAAAGCGCCTTCGGGGCTGGACCCACGAGGCTTGCGCCGGCAACATAGCGCCGTGACGAAGGATAATCCGAGCCGAAAACGCGTGCCGGCAGTGACGTCACGCTGATTTGTCTGCGCCACTGCTTGGGCGTGGAGCCGGTCTGTTGACTAACCCTTGCAACGTGTAGAAAAGTTCACACGGCGGACAGGCATCGGCATGCTAACCAATGCGGTGTTTCTTGGGCGTTATGGCCGTCGCCTGCTGTTCACCTGCGTGCGGCAGGAGTGTTTGGTCACAGGGCCAGTTCCCAGGTTTCCCCGACCAGGTCCTTGCCGAAGGAGTGGTGCGGCTCGGCGGCCACACAGGTGAACCCCGCTTGCTGGTAGATGCGGCGGGCGGGGACCAGCACGTCGTTCGTCCAAAGCGTCAGGGTCGCATACCCCGTCTCGCGCGCGAACCCGATGCATGCGTTCACCAGCCGTCGGCCAAGACCAAGCCCGCGTGCCGACGGTTCGACGTAGAGGAGCCGCAGTTTGGCGACGGTGTCCGATCCGCGCACGACAAACACCGAGCCCATGACCTGACCTTCCCGTTCGGCGATCCAGCTTCGCTCCCATTGCGGGTCGAAGGTTCGCACGAAGCCGGCGAGGATTTCCGCGGCCAGGATTTCGTAGGTTTCATCCCACCCGTATTCCTGGGCATAGAGGATAGCTTGCCGATGGGCGATCCAGCCGATATCGCCGAGCCGATGCGGCCGCAGAATGATGGGGGCGGCGGAGGCAGCCTGTGTGCCCATCATCTGTTCGACCGTCCGCATGGCCTGGACCAGCTGCGCTGTCTCCGTTGGGGTCAGCCGGCCGATCATGGCCAGGACTTCCTCTTGGGAGGCACGGTCCAGCGGGTCGAACGCCGCCCGGCCGGCCGGCGTCAGGGCCAGCAGCGTCTGGCGTCCATCGCTGGGGGACGCGGCGCGCGTGATCAGGCCGCGCTGATCGAAGGTTTTGAGGATGCGGCTCAGATAGCCGGCATCGAGGCCGAGATCGCGACACAGGTCCGTCGCCGTCGGCGTTTCGCGGTGGGCGAGTTCGTAAAGGACACGCGCCTCGGTCAGCGAGAAGTCGCTTTTCAGCAACCCTTCGCTAAGCAGGCCGAGTTGGCTTGTGTAGAAGCGGCTGAAGCGGCGGACGGCGGCGATGGCATCGGCCTGTGAGAGGATGAGGGTATCAGTCATTTGGACCTCCTCGTGCGGAGGATCTGGCTTATAGTTGACTGAGTCAAGTTTATGGCCGTCGGGATGGTGGGCGGTTTGAATGTCGCGATACGCGAAGAGTTTCGTACAACTGCCGGCGTCCAAAACTCTTCACGAGAGCGGACTGCCCGTTCTTGAACGCGCGGCGGAGCCAAGCAGACATTCGCATTGAAAGAAGGTGTTTTTTCTCTCGTCGGCTTTGTTCGACCGATCGTCACCGCCCCTACAAGACGCATAAACCGTCCTCGCCAAGGTGCGATCGCTATCCTATCCGAAACGGCGTCGCTCCCGAAATCCTACACGGTCGTTCGGCGCACGTTGTCCAGGTCGGTCCCGCACGTTGAGCTGAATGCCAGAAGCGGATCCGGATCGAGGCTTTTGGACAACGCCTCCTTCGCGAGTTGTCGGAGTTCGATACTCGGCTTCAGCGAAATTTCGACAATGGCTCTAAGCACGTTTTCCGCCCCGCCAACGAC